>JAJEAL010000125.1 GCA_022822785.1 Candidatus Poribacteria bacterium | reverse complement strand
TCTTTAATCTTACCTGCGATTTTACTGATTTCTTCACGATCGATTTTCAGTCCCTTAAGCGTTTCCACTAATTCTGAACGGTTGGCGTCCAGCTTTTTACGAAGCGTTCTCTCCTCCTGCGGAGACAGATTGTCATAGTTTAGCTGACGCTCCTGAAGCCGCATTTCTAAATCCATTTCTCTTAGCTTTGCCATCAACTCCTGCGCTATCTTCAGGTACTGTTCTTCTTTATCGTTAGCGGAGGTGCTTGACACCTCCATCGCGATTACATCAGAAGCCTTCCGCTTACCAATCAAAACCTGGTTGAGTAATTTCCGAACCTCTGCAATTGCGACCGGTGTTTCAAATATCGCCTGTTCGACCTGAAAATGCCCTTCTTCAATCTGCTTTGATAAGGAGACCTCTTGTTGCTTGGTTAGCAAGGCAATGCTTCCCATCTCTCGTAGATACACCTTTACGGGATCGTCAACCTTATCGAGTTTGCCTGGATCCAATGATAAATTATCAGAGTCGGTATCGTCGTAATCTTCGTTTGCGGCGTAATCCGGTGTATCAAAATCGGCTGTTTGACTGATAACTTTGAAATTCATTGTTAAGTCTCCCTCATCAAGATCTGCTGGATTCTCTGAAAGATTAATTTCTTCTAAGTCAATCTGAAGTAGGTCATCAAGATCGTCCGGCGGTGAAAGATTGGGTTGCTCATCGTAGTCAAGGAAGTGTTTCTCTTTGCCTATATCGATTGAGCGATCGTTTGCTTTGGGTGCGGAAGCCATTGTGATTTATTCTCCTAGTGCCCTTCCAGAAGTAATAATAGAGGTTAACGGGCTAGCTGTCTTCTTCGGTTTGAGAGTTCAACGAGTTCTGCAAGAATGCTTCTGCTGTTATTCCCTTGTGCAAGAGCCTCAGAACGCCTCATACGTTCAACATCCCACAACAGAAAATCTTTGAGTTTCTTCAGACACCCTTCCACACGTGTAGTCAAGTTAGGAGGAATTGTCTTCTTTAGAAGAGCCTTGGAGATTATGCCTGTAATTTTTTCGTTAGCACAAGCATTTATGAGATTCTGCATGTCAATAGTTGCTGCATTGTCCGTCGCTTCCCAGAGCATTCTACCAATGGTCGCAAAGTCAGGATGCGTAAAATCTTGATAGTGAAAGTTTGCTTTGGCAAGGGGGATAAGATCAGGTCCCTGTAACAATGCTTCAATCAGTTGCCACTCAATTGATTCGCGCGGGCTCATCTTGGCTGTTGGCACGGCGTGAGTGCGTTGCGGTGGCGCAGCTGGGCGGGCGGTTTTCACCCCCAAACGCTGCAGCTCCCTTAAAAGCACTGGCCGGTCAATATCAAGTTCTTGCGCCGCGTACTTCGTATATTCGCTGAGTTCAACTTGGCTGTTAAGGTTCGATAACGTCAAAGCAATTTCTTTAATGGCTTGCGTTTTGACGTCAATGCGATGAATTGCATGCTGCCGGGTTGCCCGCTGGATTTGAAATTCGATCAAGTTCATCGCGGAATCGATTAACTGGTTAAACGCGTCGAGCCCTTGTGTGCGAATAAACTGGTCCGGGTCCGTGTCAGCTGGTAGACTCGCCACCCGCACCCGCAATCCGGTTGCTAGGAGGATGTGTAATCCTCGCAATGTTGCCTGAAACCCCGCTGGATCGCCGTCATAGAGAAGGATGGTTTCTTCAGCAAATCGCTTTAATAGGTCAGCGTGTGACGTGCTGAACGAAGTGCCTAACGACGCGACGACGTTTTGGGCACCTGCTTGGTACGGCATGAGCGCGTCAAAGTAACCCTCAACGAGAATGACCTGTCCCTCTTTTTGGATCGCTGGGCGCGCCTCGTGTAAGTTGTAAAGGGTTTTGCTCTTATCGTAGAGCGGAGTGGTAGGAGAATTTAGATATTTGGGGAGCTGTTCTTCGGACAATGCGCGTCCACCAAATCCGACGGGATTGCCTCGTTCATCGCGAATGGGAAAAATAACGCGTCCACGGAATCGATCTGTCGTTCTTTGGTCGTCGTTTCTTATGAGTCCAACATCGATTAGTTGTTGAATTGAGAAGCCAGCTTGTGTGGAGACTTTAACAATATCTTGGCGTCCGGGGGTCGCATATCCGAGTTGAAACTCTCGAATTGTCTGATCCGTGATACCTCGGTTCTTCAAATATGCTAGTGCATAGCCACCAATGTTGGGGTTCAGGAGTTGCTGGTGAAAATGCTCCACTGCAAAACGGTTCAGGTCTTGCAGTTCCAGCCGTTTCTGACTAATTTGGCGTGCTTTTCCATCTTGGGCCGGTAGCGGAATGTTTGCGCGTTCTGACAACCACTCCATCGCTTCCATAAACGACTTACCGTCATATTTTCTCAGGAAGCTAACGACGTTGCCCCCGGCATTACACCCAAAGCAATAGAACGCCTGTTTTTCGGGCGAAACATTAAAGGAAGGGGTTTTCTCGTCATGGAACGGACAAAGTCCTTTATAGGATTTGCCGACAGGCTTCAACAGAACTCCACACTCCGATATCACTTCGACAATATCGTTTTGTGCACAAATATTATCAAGTATCTCGCGTGGAATGTAGTTAGAAGCTTGTCTCATTACAACTCACCTTCGTCTGATACAGGTTTAGGCTTGCTCTTCCCATAACCGGTTTTTCAACCGAGCGGTTTTGAAGAGCCGGGATGGGAACTTTCAAACCAAAATCGGTATGACACGTGAAACGTACTACGAAATACGATGGCTCAACAGTGTTGCTACCTTACTGATTGTGTCCGGCTGGAAGCCATCTTCTTCGATCGTCTTGTGAATTGAATAGTTGTCCTTCGTAATTTTCCAACGCTGCTTGTACAGAATAAGGGGTGCTCAATACAGGTAGATGATTCTAAAATATGCTGCTAGCTATTCCTTCAATGTGACAATTGTTGCCCCTGCTCCGCCTTCATTGAGGGCTGCCAATTGAAAATCATTGACCTGTGCGTGATCTTGCAACAGGTCATGAATTGCGGTACGCAGTGCGCCGGTGCCTTTGCCGTGAATAATGCGCACTTTCGGTAAGCCTGCAAGAAACGCGTCGTCTATATATTTATCGGTCTCCACCCAAGCCTCGTGAACGGTTTTGCCTCGTAGGTTCAATTCTGTTGTAACATTTCCTGTCTTACTATACTGGACCTCTAAGATTGAGGTGGAGAGTTCTCGTTTATTGTCTTCCGGACGGACCGGCTCAATTTCCTTGTATGATACCCGCATCTGCATGTTGCCTACCTTGACGAGCAAAGGGGTTTTCCCGCTTGAAATAGAGACAACCTCGCCAAACTGATTCAAATTTTTTACACGAACCTTATCTTTGACCTGTACTTTAATTGCGTCGGGGTGTACTTCTGTCGCACGCTTTTGCTGCTGACGCTTCTGTGTCAGTTTCTGCTGCCGCTCGTCAATACGCGTGAAAGCCTTACTAACACTGCCTTTTGAGGCATTTTCTCGTCGGACTTCTGCTATCGTCTGTTCAACAAGTTTGCGAGCCCCGTTGAGGATTGCAGCGGCTTCTTGCTCGGCTTGGTCCCGCAGGGCTTCCCGTTCCGACTCGATCTGGCTGATTAACGTTTCGTGTTTTTTAACGGCGGTCTCCGCTGCCCGGAATCTCTCCTGTGCCATTTGGCGTTCAACGTCAAGTTCGTTTTGGGACGCCTGCATACTAACGATGAGATCTTCCACGGCGACGGTTTGGTTGCCCATGTACGCTTTGGCAGCATCGGTGATTGCTGTATGCATACCTAGTCTTTCCGCGATTTTAAAAGCGTTGCTGCTCCCGGGTACACCAATCTGAAGGCGGTATGTGGGTCGCAGCGTTTGCCAATCAAATTCCATTGACGCGTTTTCCATGCCTTCCTGTGCATGTGCATACGCTTTCAGCGCGCCGTAATGGGTTGTTGCAACGGTGCGAGCTTTACGCGTCCCTAACCAGTCCAAGATTGCCATGCCAAGTGCCGCTCCCTCCGTTGGATCCGTGCCTGCCCCAATTTCATCGAGCAGAACCAACGAGTTTTCATCTGCTTTTTTTAGGATGGCGATAATCTTGGTGATATGGGACGAAAAGGTGCTGAGGTTCTGTTCGATGCTCTGTTCATCACCAATGTCGGCGAACACTTGGTCGAAGATACCAATTTCACTGCCTAACTTCGCGGGGATATGCAACCCCGATTGCCCCATAAGCGTCAGTAGCCCTATTGTCTTGAGTACAACTGTTTTTCCACCTGTATTTGGACCAGTGATAACTATGGTGTGAAATGTATCACCGAGCGTTACATCAGTTGGCACAATTCGTTCTGGTAAGCTTGGATCGCGTTCCTCTTTTTTCAGCTTCGCGCTGTCTCGAAGGTTCATTTCAAGGAGCGGGTGTCTCGCTTCTATTAGCTTAACGGTCCCTTGTGTATTAAGTGCCGGTTCAATACCGTTGAGTGCTATGCTTAATCGCGCTTTTGCGCCTAGAAAATCCAACCCCGCCAATATATCCAACGCAAGTTCCAGGTCTGCCAGATATTCACGGACCAAATCACTGAGTTCGAGAAGGATGCGCCGTATCTCTTGGCGTTCTTCATCTGCCAATTGATGTAGCTCGTTGTTTAGTTCAACAACGCCGAAAGGTTCAATGAAAGCCGTTGCCCCACTTGAGGATTGTCCCTGAACAACGCCGGGGAAATTATGCTTTGAATCCTGTTTGATGGGGATAACATAGCGATCATTACGGGAGGTGATAACGTGTTCTTGGATAGATCGCTGATGCTGTGTCGAGTGGAGGATACCCTCTAGCCTCGATTGGATGTTCGTCCGTGTGTGTGATAGTTTCCGGCGAATAGCGCGGAGTGCAGGGCTAGCGTGGTCAAGGACATCACCATCCGGACTGAGACATCTATTAATGGATTGGGTGAGCTCAGGAAAGGTCGGCAGGTTACGAACAATGGAGGAGAGCTTTGGAAAATCCTTCGGGTTTCGCCTTGTAATAGCTCGCTGAACGTTTTGAGCAGCTTCCGCTACACGAGCGATGTTAAGCAGTTGTTCCACTTCCAGAATAGCACCGGGCTTGGACACTTTATGGAGTGTTGGGGAAATATCCTTCACACCTTGTAGTGGAAAACCGTTGGAGGTCAGGTAGAAGGCTTTCGATTCGCTGCATAACCGCTGCTGATAACGAACCGCATCGAGCTGCTGGAAAGGTCTCAACTTTGCTGCCCTTGCTGCTCCCAGTTGAGAATGTGCATACCCCTTAAGCAATGTCTTGAGCTTATCATATTCTAAGACTTTTTCAGTGTGAGGTGATACCATAAGATTGACCTCATTCGCTGAATTGCCCCAGTTTTCGGGGGTTGGACAAATCAGCCTTCCTCAACAACTTCACTTTTGTGCATGTTGAAGTTTATCACGACGGAAAAGTGCTTGTTCATAGAGTGCGCGGTGTGGCGCAAACCCAAAAACCTTTTCATAAAAACTACGTCCACCGAGACCAACAGCTTGCACATAGTAGTACAAGGGGTCCTGTCCCTCCGACTCAGCGCGTCGAGCATCACGCAGATTCATGAGAAATTCGTCTGCGACCTTTTCAAAGCGATTGATATCCTTACGCTGTTCGTCAGTGAGTCCGCCATGAATATCTTTATCAACCCTATAACCGTGAATTGCTTTGGCGTAAACGGCGAAGGCAGCGTGATAGTTGCCTTCATTTTCCAACTCTTCAGCGGTTAGCACATCCGGCGGCTGCGGCAATGCCGCAATCAGTGCCTTTGCACCGGGAATTAAATCACGGCTCTTTTGCTGAATTGCTTTCTCTAAGTTGGTTTTAAAGAGATCTATGATATCTTTATAAATTGCTAATGCGTTATTGAAATCTCCAAGTTTCTCGTAGCAACGTGCCTGACTTAACCGGAAGTCCGATGTGGCGTAATCACGCATGGCAATTTGAGGCAACCTATCCTCCGCGGGAGTATATGCCTCAAGCGCCTTTTGATATTCACCTTTCTGCTCATAGCAGCTGCCAATCGCTTTTTGAGCATATAAGGCGAGCATTTGATTCTCCGGCTGATGCTCGTTCACAACCGCTTGAAAGTGGGTGATTGCACCGTCATAATCTCCTTCATAATACCGTGCTTTTGCGTAATCGTATCGTGCCTTGTCTGCGACAGAAGTGCCAGGGTATCTTTGGAAAATAGCTTGTAGCTGGGTCTCAGCGGTTTCAAAAGATTTTTCTGTGTCGTCTGCATCTAACCAACTGCTCTCGGCTTCCTGATATTTTTCTACCGCTTGAATATATTTTAAGAAAGCTTCTGCTTGTGCACGCTGTTGTTGATGTTGATAAAAAGCAAAGCCACCGACCACCAATATAACTATTGCTACGCTAATAATAATTGATTTTAAGTTCTCCTTGAGAAATTCATATACCTGCAGCGTGCTATCAACAAACTGATCGCTTTTTACCTCTTCCTTTGTCAAACGTCTACCTTGATTCATCTACCTTCTCTCGAATTTCTACTTAAAAACTGAGCAAGTGGGGTGGCGTGTGCCATTTGCAACGGAACTCATAAATTGGCATTTCACTCACCTCATAAATGCCCCAATCTGCGACGTTCAGGCGTCCAGAACGGGTGAAGCGGGTGACGGGACTTGAACCCGCGGCCCTCAGCTTGGGAAGCTGATGCTCTACCACTGAGCTACACCCGCAGGGAAAATTGCTAAATTATACTGATTGATTAGCTATATTGTCAAGGGATTTTAGAACCAAGCGAGGGCAATCGCATATAAATATTGTGTCAGACTGACGCGCTGTTGAAGTTGGTGATTAACATTTTTCTTACTTCTTCGCTGAGAAAAGCTCTTCTTTCAGCCGCAAGAGTTGTGCTTCTGGCAGATTGGTGATTTCAGAAATGAGCGTCAACTCCATTTCCTTGACAAGCATCGCTTTTGCAGTTTCAATTCGTCCTTTCTGTTCACCTTCACGCAGACCGTTTTGAAAAATCTGCTGTCTCTCTCTCTAACACTGTGACTAACATCGTCTTCACCATTAAGAGATTTGCACCTTCTCCCCGGTTTCCGCGCTCAAATAGATTGCGTCTAGCAATTTCATGAACGTCACCGCATCGGTGGGAGACACATCGGGCGGGTTGGTACCGCGGATCGCACCGGCGAAATCACGGATTTCCGCATTGAAATCACCGCTGCCGTGTGCTACGTATTCGTCGACGAAATCGTCGCCCTCGGTGTAAATCGCGCCAAGCAGTCGGCGTGTCCCTGAACGTTGGGATGTGGATTCCTGCTCGATTGTGCCAGCTGTCCCTAAAATACGTAAGCGGAGGTCCCACGCACGATCTGACCATGTCGGAATGACGGCGGAGGTATCCATCTGAATGGTGATACCGTTGGCGCAGCCCACTAGGAAACTGAGATAATCCTCGGAGTGATGGTCTACCTCTAATGTCGTTGGAAATGCGCTATGACTGACAGCAAATGCCCATTCAGGTTGTGGACATCCCATCAGAAACCACGCCTGATCGAGATAGTGTGAACCGTGTTGTCCCAACGCACCGCCCTTTAACCCCCATCGATATAGCCAATCTCTGCCCGGTCCGGGGTCGTAGTTGACCCCGCGTTCCCGGAAATGATAATGCACGCGCGCGTGGTATGCCTGTCCAATTTTTCCCGCTGCAATGATCTGACGGCTCTTTTTATTTTCTTCCTCATGCCGCATAAAGTAGGAGTACACAAGGGTTTGCCCGGTGGATTGTGCTACCTCATTGATTTCCTCCACATCGGCGACGTTGCAGCCGTGCGGTTTCTGGACCAATACATGCTTACCCGCATTCAACGCATCAATTACCATCGGCTTCCGCACATCGGGAGGTGTGGCGACCCCGACCGCTTCCACTTCGTTGTCCGCGAGCAATTCCCGATAGTCGCCATACACTCTGGAGACACCGATATCGGCGGCAACCTGTTGAGCCAGCTCCTGATTCAGGTCAGCGACCGCCCAAGCGGTGGTATCTTCGCCTAATTTCGCGCCTTCTACCCACGTCCGACCAACTCTGCACCCGATTACACCGATTTTGATTTTGTCCCCCATACTGATATGCTCCTTTCACATGTCACGCATCGTTGTTTAGCAACTTGGGAAGATGCGTTTGCATCAGATTATCTTGAGGTTGATAGCCGAGAATCTCGACGGCATTACTAATATCGAGATAGCTCTGTTGATAGGCGGTCGAATTGGCGGATCGGCCATACGTGATAAGACACTTCACCGGTCCCTCATAATCAACTGCACATCCAAAAAGCTGGGCGCAGTCGCGCGGCGTCAGGAGTGTGCTACAGGTGCGTAAATGGTCCGCTTCATACCCGCCTGTGAACGTGCCAATGCGGATGCTAATGAAACGTATGTCGAACTCATTGACGAGATAGCGTCCGGCGACCTCTGCCATCCCTTTCATCGCTCCATACCAGCCGTCGGGATTAATCTGCTCCGCTGTTGAGAAGCGTGGTGGTGAACTTATACGTTCGTTCCAACCGGTGACATGGTTTGTGGAGGCAAATACGATTTTTTGGACGCCCTCTTCACGCGCAGCTTCAAACAGCAGCATTGATGCACCGATGTCAGTTACTTCGCCCGGCACTTTGCCAAACTGATCTTGACGCACAAGCGCGAGATGAACGACAACATCCTGATCTTTACAGAGTTCTCGCATCCGCTGATAGTTTCGAACATCTCCCAGCTCAACGCGAGATTTCGCACCCTCAACCGCCTTGATGTCTACCAATGTCAAGGCGTATTTATCTTCTTGCTCCCATACACCCCACAACGCACTACCGACTTTACCTGCCGCGCCGGTAATAAGCACACGCTTTTTGTCAGCCATATCTGTCCTTACCCCTTTCTGAGTATGGGACAACCGTGGTTATCCCCTAATGCTCTTGAGGGCAAAAGCATAGCACGCATGAAAACAGTTTGCAAGCGGAATTTTTGAAAAGAAATGGACCCATTAATCACACTTTACCGATTCATTTCGCAATTGACAAACAGAGACGAAAGGGTTATAATCATCTTACTAGCGATTTATCGGGAGATGTGAATGCATTATAAGGGACTACAATTAGACCTGTTTCAGGAGGAAGCGATTCATGCAATAGATCGGAACCGTTCCGTGCTTGTCTCTGCGCCGACAGGGGCGGGAAAAACTGTACTCGCTGAGTATGCTATTGAAAAATGTATCGCGATGGGCCGTCGTGTGATTTATACGGCGCCGATTAAAGCCCTGAGCAACCAAAAGTATCGGGATTTCTATCAGACCTATGGCGATTGTGTCGGGATTGTCACCGGCGATGTGGTACTTAACCAGTCCGCTCAAGTGTTGTTGATGACAACGGAGATTTTCCGCAATACAATCTTTGATGATATTGACCGCTTAGACGACGTGGAATACGTCATTTTTGATGAAATCCACTATATCAACGATATTGAACGGGGAACGGTTTGGGAAGAGAGTATCATTTTTGCCCCTCAGAATATTAAATTTGTCTGCTTAAGTGCAACAATCCCGAACATCAACCAATTTGCTGAATGGATGCGGACTGTCCGAGAGGTTGAGATTGATGTGATTGAAGAACTGGAAAGGCCTGTTCCTTTAGAACATCATCTCTACTTAGAGGGATACGGTATTGGCGACCTTGAGTGCTTACAACGGGTTCAAGAATCTATTATCTATGATAACGCCGACGACAATGGCAAAGACTTCGGCCGCCCCGATGCGGAGGAAACCCGTGATGAGGGACTAGATAATCTCATCATTGATGTAGACCTTATTTCTTATATTCAGGGTCAGAACACACTCCCTTGTCTCTATTTCTGTTTTAGCCGCAAGGTTTGCGAGAAAAATGCAGCGTCTTATGCCAGACGGAATTTCTTGGACCCCGAACAACGGAAAGAAATCCTTCACCTATTTGACCTTTTGTGTGCACAATACAGCATCCGAGATGAGCGCAATATTAAGATGTTTCGCCGTCTTGTCTCTAAAGGGGTTGCCTACCACCACGCGGGTATGTTGCCTACATTGAAAGAGGTCGTTGAGCGACTGTTTACCTCTGGACTGATTCAACTGCTTTTTACAACAGAAACCTTTGCGGTCGGTATCAATATGCCGGCCTGCACGGTTGTTTTCGAGAGCTTAGAAAAATACGACGGTGTCAGCTTCCGTTACCTGAAAACACGGGAATACCATCAGATGGCGGGTCGAGCGGGACGACGTGGTATTGATCCAATCGGTTACGTTTACGCACGGGTTTTCCCAAAATTTGCACATGTTGAAAGTGTCAAGCGAATCCTCTCTAGCAAAATCGAGCCGATCGAAAGCCAGTTCAATCTCTCCTATTCAAGTATTCTGAATCTTTATGAAAAATATGGAGACGATATTTATAGTGTGTGCACCCAAAGCCTGGGTAACTTCCAAAATAACGCACGGGTACGGAAAACAGAGGCACAGATTCAACATACTGCTGCAACGTTGGAGAAACTTCCCAATCCTACCTGTATTCATGACGGTGTTGATGGATTTGAGCAGATTGGCAGCTATAACCTTCTCCGGGATCAGGTCACAGAACAACGTAGATTCCTGAAGATGGAACGTCGTGCAATCAAGCGAAAAAAAGGTAAACGAAAACGGAAAAAGGAACTCTATCGGAAACTGATTGGATTTGAACGTCAGCTGGGGCGGATGGAATCCACAAAAAATGAGAATCTCTGCCATAACTGCACGCAATTCAAAGCCTGCGATCACAGCTACCGCAAAATCAAACAAGCGGAAAATCGGATTCAAAAACTTAAAGATAAACAGGTCTTTCTTGACAGCTATCAGCGCAAGCAGATCGCTTCGCGTTTGAAAATCCTTGAAGAACTTGGATATATTGATACCTCCGGACTGCTTGCACGGGGGAAGATTGCTTCCCAAATCTACGGCTATGAGATACAGGTAACTCAGCTCCTCTTCAAAGGCGTCTTAGAAAAATTAAGTGAAGATGAAATCAATGTCTTGGCGATGGCGATTGTTTGCGAAGACAGAAAGGACTGGGGATACTACAGAAAACTGGAAGATAAGAAAGTCCAAAGGGTGCTACGGGCGACGGACAAAGAGATTGATGCCATTCAAATATTAGAGGAACGGTATCAGGTTGATCCGGCGACCCCGAAGCTCGTAACGAAACTGGGTGCAGCGATGCTTGCGTGGAGTCAAGGGTGTGAGTTTGAAACACTGCCCCAATATGCAAGCTTAGCGGATGGTGACTTTGTACGAGCGTTTCGACTTGTGATAGATCTTCTGCGACAGGTCCGCCGGGCGCTGGTTGGACAGCACAATGCGTTATTGGATAAGGTAGATCGGTGCTTGGATAAAA
>JAJEAL010000040.1 GCA_022822785.1 Candidatus Poribacteria bacterium | reverse complement strand
TCGGTCAGTTGCTGATAACTTGCCTCCGGATTTTCCAATAAAATCCTTTCTACATTATACAAGAGGTATTTCCATTTCATGGCATTTTTCTCACAAGAATACTCTTATATTTCTACTAAATTGACACCTATGGTGCGGTTTCCAACCGCACCTACCGAGGTGTCTCATTAATTCTAAAATCTACCATAAATTCAGCCGCAGAGACTTGAGGACACAGTAGAGTGTTATCGTACATACTGTGCAAGATAGTCCCGCGAACGCTTGAGCCCGTCGGATTCTGCCTCCCACGTCTTCCAGTAACGATAGTCTTCGAGCTCAACACTGACAATCCCGTCGAACCCTTCGTCTTCAAGCCGCTGGACGACTTTAAGCCAATTGACAACCCCATCGCCAGGGATCGTATACCGCCACCAGTCCTCACCGAAACCACGTGAGGAATGGAAGGTCGGTCCCAGATTACCGTGGAGGTAGAGTGCTTCCTGATCGAAATCGGTGTCTTTGCCGTGGACATGCACGACATGAGCGGCAAATTCGTTGAGCATCCGTATGTAATTGATGCCGATACGGACCAAATGCGACGGATCATAGTTCACGCCAAGTCCTCTTGGGCACTCCGCGAACATCGCGCGCAGCGTTTCGGGGGTGCATCCGAGCGCGGGACAGTGGGGCGAGGGACCTGGGTAACCTTCAACGGAAATGGTCACGCCGTTATCCGCAGCAAACTCTGCGATTGGGGGAACGGTCCTCTTCCACAGGTCGAAGGCTTTGGCTCGTCCAATAGTTGGATCTGCCGGGGAAAAAACGCAAAACATGAGATGAACATCGTTATCGGCTGCGGCTTGGATAGCGGCTTTTGCGGCTGCTGCCCCAGCTGCTTGTTGCGTTTTATCAACGCTTAATAGGTCGCCAGTGCCCGGCATGTCTGCCGTGCCAATTGCCAATCCTGCGTCCCTCGCTGTCCCCACAATTTCGGGTGTGACACTGCTGATATCGACAGCGTCAAAGCCGTTATCTGCACACCAACGGCAGAACTCGTCAAAGGGCAGCTCACGCGCTGTACCCGGTATCCGTAAACCAATTTTCATAGATATCTCCTTTGTTGTATGGATATTCGATTATCCAGTCATTTTATCAAAATTTTCCTTCGTGCAGAAGCCTATCCTTCAATCAGCGCCAAAGTGTCGCGAGCAATCATCAACTCTTCGTTGGTCGGAACGACAAGGAGCTTGACACGAGCGCCTTTCCGATGGATTACCTTTTCCATCTCTTTCGACTGATTCTTTTCCGCGTCTAGGTGGATACCGAGAAATCCGAGATTCTTGCAGATAGCAGCACGGATAGATGAAGCGTTTTCACCGATCCCTGCGGTAAAAATTAGGGCGTCCAAACCGCCGAGAACAGCTGCATATTTTCCAATATACTGTCTCACACGATAGGAGAACATTTTTAGCGCGAGTACCGCCTGTGGATTGCCCTCCGAAACTGCCCGGAGCAGGTCTCGAACATCTGACGCGACTGCTGAAACGCCCAGCAAACCGCTCTCACGGTTGAGTATTTGATTGATTGTGTCTGCCGACATCTGCCCTTCCTCCATCAGGTGGAAAATGATTGCAGGGTCAATGTCGCCGCAGCGTGTTCCCATCATTAAGCCTTCGAGTGGAGTGAGTCCCATACTGGTATCAACTGATTTCCCCTGATTGACTGCGGTGATACTACACCCATTTCCGAGATGACAGGTAATCAGCTTAAGTGATGTCAGTGGCCGTCCGAGGATTTCCGCTGCTCGCATCGAGACATATCGGTGTGAGGTGCCGTGAAAGCCGTAGCGCCGAATACCGTACCGTTCATAAAGCGAGTGAGGGAGCGCGTACATGTAGGCGTAATCCGGCATTGTTTGATGGAACGCTGTATCGAATACGGCGACGTGTGCAGCATTTGGCAGCGCGTGACGACAGGCACTGATGCCACCTAAGTTATATGGGTTGTGCAGTGGGGCAAGGGGAACACACTGATTAATCGCTGTTTCGACTTCGGCGGTAATTAATGCGGATTCGGCAAAGCGACTCCCGCCGTGGACGACGCGATGTCCGACGGCGACGATGTCATGGAGATTTTGAAGAATACCCTTTTCTGTGTCGAGAAGTGTTGCGAAAATTGAATGAAAAACCGATTCGTATTCCATTGGCGGAATGTCGGTCTGATATGTGAGATTATCATGCCTCTCATAGAACAGATTCGGAGACGGAGAACCTAGACGGTCAACCTGACCCTTTGCCAGACATACTTCGTCCGTCATCTCAAAACATTGGTACTTGACAGAGGAACTGCCGGCATTGATTGTGAGTATTATAGGCATGAGGCATCCTATACAATGGGCGATGAATTGCTGAACCGCTCAAAGGGTCTGAAGCACCGAGTGATTCTGTTATCCTTACTCGACCGCTTCATCGGGATCATCAGCGGAGAGGTCTTCGCCTCGATGGAGGCGCAGGGCTAGATTCGCCGTCTGCCGTAGTGCCCGGGCGGTCGGTGCATGTGCTGCTAAATACCTGGCAGCTGCGACGAGTGTCATCTGCGCTTGCGCTTCATCCAACTCCTCCATCTGATGGAGTGCGGCTTCAAGCATTTGGAAGGAGTGGAACTCCGCGTCCTCCCGTAATAGGATGTGACCTAGCTTCTGGATGATCGCAGCGCACGGATGACCAAGCGAGAGGTAGCGGTAGACGTACATACCCGCCTCATCCGCCTGTGCTTGTGTGTTGAGGAGGGTCACAAAGCCATCGATCAACGCATCTGCATCTGTTGGGAGCGTATCGGTTTCCCGCCGATGTTGTGGCAGCCGTGCTGCGGGCATGTTAAACCAGCGATCGAAGTAGATTGCCACTGCGCCATGAAAAATGCCGCGAGCAAGCTCAAGCGATGGGGCACGCTTTGCACACTGATGAAGAGCATTGGCGTAGGTGTAAGTGTGTAGCACCGCGATCCAATCGCCAAACTCATTTTTTGTGTGAAAACGAGCTATCCGCATGGCTGCCGCGTAGGCAAGTGTCTGTGTCAATTCCGTCAGTGTTGCCCCCGCCTTGAACGCCGCCTTAAGTGCATCCACAGTGGCAAAGGGATCATCGCCCAGCAAAACTTCGACAAGCTGTTCATTACCATCCCACTGTTTATCTTCACCTTCTGCTATAAGTGCTCCCAATTCTTCAAACGAATCGTTGAGTAGGGGAACAAAATCTATTGGACTGCGCCATCGATTCTGTTCTTCTGCCCGCGATGAAGCCGCGAGACCACTGGCGAGCGTTGGCAGAATCTCACTTGCCTTATCCCAACCGATGCGGTCCAGTAATTCAAAACTCTTGTTGATGAAGTCGAGGATATGTCCGCCATCCCGGTAGAAGTGATCGGTCGCCGCGGCAACCATCATATCGCAAACTTCTGCCGCCGTTCCTCCAGACGAAATTGCGGTAAGCAGCGTCCGTTCTGCCCCGTCAGCGTTGCGGACTTCGATGAAATATCGGAACCACTCTTTCAGACGTTCGATTGAGTGCTTATCTGTTTCCAGAGGTGTAAGCTCTATACGCGGCGGAGAAGCCGCTACCTCTTGTGACACATGGAGTAACCCCTGATAGAGTGCAAGTACCCTATCCTCTTCTGTGAGTTGCGGGACAACATTTGCCATCGCTGTGAGGATGGTCAGACCGGGACCCCAACCGGCACGACGCCCATGTGCACCATACAGGGCACCAGCCTCGACGATATCGTCCGCTTCGCAACGATAAGCGCGAAGTGCAATGACTGCTTTAGCGATAATCAGGTTGATGTTCTGCTCAAGTCCTTCATTCAAGCGTCGTATCCAACGGGCGGTAGGGTCATCCCCGTTTGTATGAACGTTGACATAAATCCGCCCGTCCTCGACCTTAACCGGATATGATTGCACATCATCTGCGAACGGATCGAATGTGCATCCACTCTCCAAATCGAACCGAGCGTGATGCCAATGACAGATGAGAATGCCGTTATGAATTGTTCCTTGACTCAAAGGGTACCCCATGTGCGGACAACGATTATCCACGGCGCGAATCTTTCCTTCGCTATTTGTCAGGGCAACTGACTGGCCCCCAACGTTAACAGCGGTAATCGCCCCTTCGGGGATATCGTCAACATGAGCACACTGTACGAAATCAGCAGTTATTCCAGCCATCTTGAACACTCCTTCATCCTTGGGGAAGTTGTTAGTTATAACTTTTAAGCCAGACGAACTGTTCACTAGTTTCCGATAGGAGATATTGACATTTTGTTCTCGTCAATCAGCATTTTGTAAAATACTAACAATTCGTAAGCTGAGTTTCCTAACTCAACCAATACGAATTAGCACAATGTAGGGTAAGGTGCCTAATCTACGGGAGGTTAGATGTCAACTGCACCTAGCCCCTGTCTGTGAATGTGGTTGGCTTCTTGAAAATCTGAAATTTTGTTAGGCCCATTGTAGGGTAACGAAAGGGCAAAGTCAAGTGAAAATATCCTGTCAAAGTTAGGCGTTGACACTGTATGTCTAGGCGTGATATTATGACTGTTCACAATGACAGCCAACGACATTCTATCCGGCCTGCGAAACCGAACCATCGGGCAGCAAATCCAAATCTACGATCAGGTGGGGTCAACTAACGATTTGGCTCTCCAATGCGGCATTGATGGTGCACAGGAGGGCACACTTATCTTAGCGGAGAGCCAAACCCAAGGACGGGGACGACACGGCAGAAGGTGGCAGGCTCCCTCTAAATCGAGCATCCTTGCATCAATCATCCTGCGACACCGGCTCCGGGCGAGCCAGGTCGGTTTGCCCAATCTCATCGGGGCAGTTTCCATTGCAACTGCAATTAACGAACTGACAAAACTTTCGACACAGATTAAGTGGCCCAACGATGTGCTGATTCAAGGCAAAAAGGTGAGCGGTGTTTTGACAGAATTGGAATACGACCGAGGGCGACAGCCGTTTTTCGTCATGGGATTTGGGCTCAACGTTAATATGACAAAGACAGATTTGCCGGAGGAACTTCGTGCTTCCGCCACCTCTTTGCAGATAGAAATCGATCGGGAAACCTCACGCGTCTCACTCCTCCAAGCTATCCTACATCGGCTCGAGGAGGACTATCTACACTTGAAACACGATGAAACGGATCCAATCATCGCAGTCGCAAACGGGCTATTATACCGCTCCGACGATTGGCTGACCATTGAGACAGCAGAAGGGAGCTTTCGAGGTCATGCCGAGGCGATTGATCAGGATGGCGGGTTGCTACTTAGGGATAGGAATGGAAAACGGCGGAAATTTCTGGTTGGAGAAGGCCTCCAAACAGGACGGGAAACGTCGAAAAATCAGTAGATAAAAGAAAGGATTTGAATATGGCTATCGGAACGAAAAACAAAGTAATCAAAGGATGTGGTGCACACCATATTGCTGTGCATACACGCGATTGGGAAGAATCACTGCGACTTTATCGCGATGTGCTAGGTATGGAGATTGTCGCAGAATTTGGATCGCCGGAGCGCAAGATTCTTTTGCTAGATATCGGGGATGGAAGTCACATGGAACTTTTCCAGCCAACTGCGGATGGACCCAAACCGGGAGATCCCGCGCCGAACAACCCAGTGAATCATTTTGCATTGACGACGACCGATATCCATGCGGCGGTGGAACATATCCGTGAGGCGGGCTATGAGATTACGGTTGAACCGCGTGATGTAAACATTGCGGGGTTACAGGTGACCATTGCTTTTTTCAGAGGCCCTAATGGCGAAAGTGTCGAGTTCTTTCAAACGAATTGAAACGTGACACATGAACGTTTGCAGTGGCCGATTCTTACAGGAGTTGTTTTCATGCAAGTTGAAATTGCCCGACATGCTCTTGATCGTGTACCGTTGTCAATCATCTTTGATGACTCAACGGTGTTAGTCAATCTGAATTACTTTTTTATGCGAGATCGCAATCTTGTGGACGGGGAGAATCGTCGATGGCAGGATGTACCCGTTGTTCACCCGGAATCGTTTGTTCGTGAATTTGCCGAGTGGTGCCTTGAACACGATGTCCGAGGCAAGTTTAGCGTTGTTCCGTGCCCCGCTGCCTTGGGGCGCATTGACGAGGGATTGCCACTCTTCAGCAAGGCGCAGCAAGAGAGTTGGTTGCAGATGTGTCGAGAAGTTATCACCCCGGCCTACGACATCACCCCTGAGATGATTACGCATACCGTTGTGGTCGATCCTAAAACCTGCCAACCTGTAGAGTCGGGGATCTGGGAACAGTACGATTGGAACAATCTACCCGTCGATCAGGAGGAATTGGTAGTCGATTATATTACAACTGCCTGCCAGATTCTGGAGAACGTCGGATTAAGTCCTGAGGGGGTGACTTCTCCCGGAGGCTTCGGCAACCCGATCGATTTCTACGCGAAGGTTGTCGGTATCGCAGCACGGCAGGTAACAGGCAACCCCACGCCCTACTTTTTCAAGCGGGTATCGGCGGAGGGGCCCGTTGAAATACCCGTTTGGTATGCAGACCGGGAGACCGGCACAGCCGTCGGTGAGATTATTGCTTCCACCGGTGATTGGACTGGGTCATGGACTGGCTACGGTGAGGTCAATGTCGATAAATATATCTCCGTAGACTTACAGGGCGGGCGCCTCCCCGCTGTCATTGATGCCGGGGATCCAGGTGTACTGATTAGTCACTGGCAGGGATTTTACGGTCTGCACAACGACGACCGCCGCGGGTTTAACGCCTTCAAGACCGTCGTCCATCGTTTGAAAGAACGCGACCCGAATGGTGAGCGGACGCAGTGGCGCAAATGCAGCGAAATCACGAACTACGCCTGTGCTAAAGAGATGGCTGAAATTATGGTGGAGGATAACACGATACGGCTTGATCTACCGGTGATTGTCCCCGATTTGACACTCCGTTTAACCGACGTTGATGTGCGAGGCGTCTCTGCGGATGGGAAAGACCTCACCCGTGCTGGAAGTCGCGCTGCGTTCAAAAGCAACACTTTCTTTGCCGAGAACAACACAACCTTTGTTGCGTTCAACCCAACGCAGCGCCAACCGGTTGTTGAAGTTCAAATTTAAGCGAGAAATGGAAGTCGTGGGTGGAGAGATAGGATAGTTTTTTAAGCTATGGTCGTGGCTGGTAGTTACCCAAATATTTCACAAAAGGAAGAAAATTGTGCACGGCTTGATAAAAGGCATAGTCCGCTGTCCACAATTCGCATCCTTCGATATCGGCAAGTGCAGCGTAAACACTATCATATACACGCCGTTGGTTTGCTTGTCTCGCAATTTGACGTGCTAGTTGACGAACACCTGAGATCTGTTTTACTGTTACGGGCACGCTATCGAGCGCCACTTCAGCAATATCCGCATCGGCTTGGGATATTCGACCCGCCCAAACATGATAACGCAAAATGCCATCAAGTTCACTCTCCCACAATGGTGGTGCACAAATCTCAATTCCTGTACTCAACCACTCGTTGAGAAGTTCTTGTGCAATGTCACTGAATTTTTCAGGCAATACCCACTTGGCAGATAAGCACGCATCGGATATAACTTTACTCATTATCTGGATTACTTTCACGGAGTTGGGCTAACACATTAGCACTATTCTCAACCTCGCCGGAGTGAGTACGAATTTGATTGCGTGCTGCCTCTAACTGAGTGATAATACTCGTTACTGAGGTTTGGCGGTTTACTTGGGACGACTTACTGGTTTTAATATGATCTGATTTGAAGGTCATCATGCTATCAAGTCCACTTTTTGGGACCCTTACTGTACCACCCACTTTGATGTGAGGCAATTTTCCCTTCCAGATCCAACGACGAACGGTTTGGGGATTTACTTGGAACAGTTCTGCTACGTCGGATACTGTCAGATATTCGCCATTCATGTTTATTGCCTCCTAAAATTGTAGAATCTAAATAAAAAGGAATCAGCAGCTATATGTCTACTATTGTCTATAATAATACTATTATTGTTCCAAAATGACAAGGCATATTTTCGATGACATCTTAGAAATTTGCGTAATAGTTAAGGAAGCCAACTTATCAGTTTGTTTGCATATTCTCAAAGTCTTGTAAAACCGTTAGAAAGGAGTCAAACCTATGAACGTTTCGTTTAACAGTTCCCCTGTCCTGCTCACCGATGAACAGATGCGTCAATACATTGTTGATGGTTATATCATGCTGGAACCAGTCGTTCCCGATGAACTACATGAGACCATCCGCCGAAAACTTGCAGACGTTCTGGAGGTAGGTAGTAATCCGGGGAACAATGTGCTACCACGGGTGCCAGAGATGCGCCACATCCTCAATAGCCCTGAGGTACGCGGTGCGTTGATTAGCACCTTGGGTGAGGGATATATCGAACATCCCCACCGATACTGTCATCACATAGCACCGGTCACTGACCCAGATCCGGAACCGGAGGTCAAGTTAGCCGCGAACTGCCATCAAGATTCATATACACCCCTCGGCAGGCCCCGGCAGCACTATTCCCGTTTCGCTCGGATTATGTACTATCCACAGGACACGCCAATTGAACTGGGACCGACCCATGCCATCCCCGGTACACAATTCCATAAAACCTTGACCGATGAAGATCGGGCGCAAGCCATTCCAATGGTGGGGAAAGCGGGCACCGTGTCGCTGACACATTTCGACGTGGGTCATGCCGCGGGTGTCAATCTCCTCAATCAACCGCGCGATATGATAAAGTTTATTTATGTCCGGGGGTCGGAGCCTACTGCCCCATCGTGGGATTGTCAGAAACTTCAGTGGCAGAATCCAGCTGCTATCGAAACACCACATAATCTGGAGCTGGTATGGTCTCACATGTGGGATTGGTTGTGTGGCAAGCGTGACCGTTACGGAAGTTTCCGAAACAATGGCATCCAATCGACGAAAAACCGTTTATCTCAATATATCACTACTTTGGGGAGGGATCGGGATCTAACTGACCGATTGAGAGCGACTTATAATTTAGCGGGGCTTGGGTCCGACGCCGCTGAAGCTATCCCCACCCTGATCGCTATGTTAGAGAATGACCATCAAGCCGCGCGGGTCGCTGCGATCTATACACTTGGCGCGATTGGAGAACCCGCCGTTGCGCCGTTGATGGACAGCTTGGACGCAGCGGGGCGCCGAGAAGACGCACATCCAGTCCCGGAACCTTGGAACGAAGGGGCTATCTCAATGGAAGACGCAGCGCACGCTTTGACTGCTATCGGGCAGCCGGCGGTTCCTGCGCTGACCGAAGCGCTTGAGTCTCCGAGCGAATGGGTACGCATTAATGCCAGTTTTGCCCTTGGGGAACTGGATTCTCACGCCGCGAGTGCTGTACCAAAACTGACGGAGCGCCTGAGTGTTGATTCTCATCGCGTTGTTCGCACGGCGACGGACGCGCTAGGAAGCATCCGTCAAAATATCCAGACGTTTATTCCACACATTAGCCACTTACTGACAGACGATCGGGCGGACTGGTACGAGGAGGAGCGTCGTGGATGGACAATCCAAGATCAGGTTCGGATGAACGCGGCGATGGCATTTACACGTCTCGGAAAGGACGCTGCGGGTGCCGAGGAGGTCCTGTTCCACGCACTGGATGATCCGTGCGGCCATGTAGGTGCTTTTGCCATGGATGCCTTGAGGCGCCTGGATTCGCCCGCCGCTCGGCAAGCGGTTATGGCGTACCTAGAAGCCCAACGCTGGGATGAATCTATCACAGCGGATAGGCAATTTTAAGCGTGGAGTTTGGCGGACGTAACAATGCAATCGTCCCACGGCACGTTTACGAGGCGTTTCCGGAGGACGTGAAACCGCTGTATAGGCACCGGGTTGATGGAGTAACAAACAGCATTTCTTGAGAATGAGAGAGGAGTTATCATGAGCGGGAATAGCGAAGGGCGACTCGCCGGCAAGGTTGCCATTATAGCCGGTGCAGGCGGAGGTATGGGACGATCTACACCCCTGTGGTTTGCGGCAGAAGGGGCAAAACTGATGCTTGTGGCGCGTAGAGCAGAGCCGTTGGCAGCGATGGTTTCGGATATCGAGGCAAGGGGCGGTGAGGCGGACTATGTGACCGCCGATCTCACCACCGTCCAAGGTGGTGTCAAGATGGTGGACGCTACTGTTGAGCGGTGGGGACAAGTTGATGTGCTATTCGACAATTTGGGAGACGCCGCTGCGAGTGGGTTACGGTTGCATGAGACCGATGAGGAGGCGTGGAAATACTTGGTGGACATCAACCTCCACACCGGTTACATGTGTGCACAGGCGGTGCTCCCAAAGATGCAAGAGCAGAAACAGGGATCGATTATCTTTGTTTCGGCTGCCGGCGAAACTCGGCAACGTGCCAACGCTGGTTATGGTGCAGCGAAATGGGGACTCATAGGACTCACCCGTAATCTTGCTCGTCAATACCGCGATGATGGGATTCGGGTGAACTGTATCTGTCCTGGCGGTATCGGTGACACGCGTGGCGAGGAGGATGCGGGACTGCCACCGCCTGATCTGGTTCGTGGGGGACATCCGGCTGACATCGCGATGGCGGCAGTCTTTCTGGGGTCGGATGAATCCGCATGGATTAGCGGCGTCAGTATTGACATTGACGGCGGCGAATCCATGATGTAACGGAAAGTTAGTTCGATTCTGGTAAAAGAAATCAGAGAAACCGAGTTTTTGTCAAAAACTCGGTTTCTGTTGTACGCAGGTTCCCTAACTTAGCCGGAAAACGGCGCGATCGCTTTGCTCCGCAGATAATCGACATTCATCTCAATTCCTAAACCGGGACGGTTGGACAGATGCAAACAACCGTCTCTAACGTCCAACGGATGATCGATTAACACATCATAGGCATTGAGCTTGGCGCGACTGGTCTCCAATTTGTAGAAATTCGGGACGGTCATCATCGTATGTGCACCAGCCAGCACGTTGATGGGGCCGCTTGCATCGTGTGGGGAGATTGGTACGTAGTAAGCTTCCGCCTGCGTTGCGATCTTCTTCAACTCTGAGATACCACCCGCCCACGTCACATCTGGCATAATATAGTCCGCGAGCTCGTTTTCAAGGACTGCCACGAACTCATAGCGGGTCTGGAGCCGTTCACCGACACAGATTGGCACGCTGACGTTCTGTCTGACCTGCTTCAATGCGTGGTAGCTCTCGACAGGTACCGGCTCCTCAAACCAACCGATGTTATAAGGCTCCAGTCGTTTTGCGAGCCGAATCGCCGTCGCCACATCGAACCGACCGTGGCAGTCAATGAGAATCTGAATGTGAGGGCCGACTGCCTCTCGAATTGCAGCGATCACATTCGCACCATGTTCTTCTCCCGCGGCATCCATCTGCCCGCTCAAATAGCCGTTGGCTTCTTCCGGATGATGAGGGAACGGATCGGTCTTTAAGGCGGTGTGACCGGTTTCCGCAATCGCTTTGCAGTGCGCTGCTGCAGTCTCTGGCTCTCTCCCGCCCCCAGGGTGCGTGTAAAGCGATATCGAGTCCCGAACCGGTCCCCCTCCAACCAACTCATAGATTGGTAATCCTAACTGCTTACCGCGCATATCCCATAACGCAATATCAATGGCGCTGACGATATTTGATGTGGCGCCGCGGGTTCCCATGTATGTGAACGCTCGGAAAACTTTATTCCATATCTTTTCGATGCGCGTTGCATCGTCGCCCTCAATGAGACTGCTAGTTTGTGCAAGCATGGCACAGACTGCCCTATTAGCTACTGGGGAGGTGCCGGTAATTTCGCCCCAGCCCGTAAGTCCTTCGTCTGTTGAAACCTGAACGAAAACATACTCGCGTTCTCTGCCAGAGGTTTCACCGGCGGTATCTAGATAAGGTGACTCCGATCTCACAAGCCACGGTGTAACACCTGTTATCTTCATCGTTTCACTCCTTTTTCTGGGTTTATGTTATTTTGCTGCTTCAGCGCGGCTTTTAAACTCGGCAGCACCGGCAGCGATCCAGCCACCAACGCTCGTGAATAGGAAGCGGATTCCTGCCGCAGCGTACTTCGCCACATTGTCGTTATTCGCGAGTGTACCAGCGACACGGCCCGCGGCTTGGATGCGCGCTAATGTGTCGTCGATTGTACGCTGGACATCGGGGTGCTGAAGATTACCGATGTGCCCCATTGAGGTCGCCAGATCTGACGGCGCAACAAAGAACACATCAATGTGGTCTACCGTCAAAATCTCGTCAAGGTTCCTCACAGCAACGATGTCCTCAATCAAGACGATAAGCAGTGTCTCATCGTTGGAAACTTCAAAGTAATCGGGGACGCCAAATCCTTGACGACTAGTGTACATACCCCGATAGCCGATCGGCGCAAATTTGCCACCATCCACGACGTTTTGTGCCTCCTCCTTCGTGTTCACATGCGGGACCACAATGCCTTGAGCGCCTCGATCGAGGGTGCGATAAATCAGCCCCTGATCGTTTTTGTTAATGCGAACGATGGAGGTCATCCCCCAGATATCGCAGGCACGGGTGAGATTGCCGATTTCGGCGGCATCTACGGGACCGTGTTCGCCTTCCAGCCAAACGCCGTCGAAGCCATTAGGTCCGAAGGCATCGATGTCATCCGGGTGGGTCATGCCACCAGCCACATAGACGGTGCCCCCATCAGCGAGTTTGTGCTTAATTCGATTCGGTCTAAGTTTCATATTTTATACTCCTTATTGTTGTTAGTTGGTATGGGGATTGTAGAATGAATATCTGAATTGCGGATTAATATATTCAAGGGAAGATTGTGATTGCTTTCTGTATCGGAAAATCAATGTGCTTTGATAATGTGCTGTGTCACAACAGTGAAGTTACGGTTCGGTTTTTGCGGTTACCTAGCATCTACCTAATTTTGTTTGTGGTGAGCTTCTGTGCCAGGCGCTTAACCTCTGGATTGGGGTCATAGAGCGCAAGTTCAAGAATCCCCCTGTGTTTTGCTACATTTAGTGATGGAAGCACGGCTGCAGTTTCAAGGCGTACACACGCTTCACGGTCTTTCAATCCTCGCTCAAACCAGCGAGGAGCGTCTTCGACGGAATGCTTAGCAAGTGCGGCGATCGCTGCCCCCCGAACCCGTTTGTTTTGAGACCCGGCGAACGGCAGGATAGCCTCCGGATCTCCGTCGTCGCAGTGCGCCATCGCTTGTAAAGCGGCGATGCGAACGTCCAGTGATTCATCCGAGAGCAGCAACGTACACCAGTCGTAGAGATCTTCGTTTCCAAGCCGTGCCAATCGTTTGAGACCGCGAACCCGTCGTTTCGGCTTCGCCGCAGCGAGGTCATCAAGGGCATTTTCTTCCCGTGAATTGACGGGCTCTGACGGAGGGGGAGTTTCAAATTCAGCTGGTTCGGGAAAACACTCGAAACGCAAATCTTCGGGCGTGATCTCGACCTCTTGGAAAAAGTCGGGCAGCCATTGCTGCAATTTCTGCGACAATTCATCTGGACGGATAGTGCTGCCCGTGCCAGAGGAAATACGATTTTCCATCCAACGCGACAGGCGATCTATTCCGGGGTGCCGGGGACTAATACCTTCATAGGATTTGCGTCCAAGTCTATGGTTCACCCATTTGGCAAGGTGTTCAGGTGAATTGAGTAGCTCCAACGTAAAATGCGAGCGGATCACGGTCGGCGGGACACGCCCACGGATAGCAAGAACTCCCCCACCACGCATAACTAGACTTTTTCCAAGGCGGTTATACAATTCTGAGACATTAATCTCACAGGTAAGCACAAACGGTGTACTGCCTGTTCTACGCGCTTTTTGTTTGGCACGACCTTGAGCATATTGCTTACTCGTGGTGAACCAGACCGCCCCCTTTCTCGGAAGAAAGCCTATCTCGGCGATTTTTATTGCACTCCGTAAGGTTGTACCGTGATAGAAATTCATAACGCAGCCCTCTACTATACTTGAGATTTAGGCAGAAGCCCTTCACTGAGGCGTCAATCTCATGACCAATTCCTCATCTACCCAACTGCTGCATTAGAGGTGAAGAAGAACGTTTTTGCCCCGCCTGATTGCGGACAACACTTTTACCTCGCATCTGCATAACCTTTTCCCGTGGTGAGCTTCTCTGCGAGGCGTTTGATCTCAGGGTTGGGGTCATAGAGTGCAAGTTCAAAAATCCCCCGGTGTTCGGTGGCATCTAGCGTTGAAAGCAGGGCGGCAGTTTCAAGGCGGACGCACGGTTCACGGTCTTTCAACCCCCGTTCAAACCAATGGGACGCGTCTTCGGTGGAATGCTTGGCTAGCGCGGCAATCGCTGCCCCCCGAACCCGTTTGTTTTGAGATTCGGCGAGCGGCAGGATGACCTGTGAATCGCCCTCGTCGCAATGGACTAGCGTTTGTAAGGCAGCGATCCGTACCTCTACTGACTCATCCGAGAGCAATAGTGTGCACCATTCATAGAGATCCTCATGTTCAAGCTGGACTAGCAGTTCAAGACCGCGGATGCGTCGTTGCGGTTTCGGATCGGCGAGGGCATTAAGGGCGTTTTCCTCGCGCGTATCGGTTGTTTCTAGCGAAGGCTCTGTTTCAAATTCAACGAGTTCGGGAGAATAGTCGAAGCGTAATTCTCTAGGAACTATCTTGACCCCTCGAAAAAAATTAGGCAGCCACTGCTGGAGCTTCTGTGATAGCTCCTTTGGACGAATGGCACGAGCCGTGCCGGCGTTCATGCGAGTTTCCACCCAGCGCGACAACCGATTTATTCCGGGGTGATCCGGACTAATGCTCTCATAGGATTCGCCGTGGAGTATCTGGCTTACCCACCGGGCAATTAGCTCCGACGAGTTCAGTATCACCGTTGGTGGGACACGCCTGCGAACGGCAAGAAATCCCCTGCTGCGCATAACGAGGTGTTTTCCAAGCCGGTTGGACAGTTCCCGGACATTGATTTCGCAGACGAAGACAAACGGCGGACTAGCGGTTTTACGCGCTTTTTGCTTGGCGCGACGTTGGGCACGGTTTTTACTTGTCGTGAACCACACCGCGCCCTTCCGTGGCAGAAACCCCATGTCGGCAATTCTAATCGCACTCCGTAAGGTGGTGCCGTGATAGAACTTCATAACGCCCTCCTGTATAGGATTCAGATAAAATCCTTTCACTGAAGTATCAATTTCATCACTAATTCCTCACCCGCCTGCTCACCCGTATGTTTAAAACCTAACTTGCGATAAAAATCTTGGGGACTGCCGGGACCGGGAACGTGGCTCAAGAAAAGTTCTTTTGCATTCGGTCGTGTCTTCACATGCTCAATCAGAAGTTCAAGGGCGCGACGGCCGTAACCGCTTCCTTGATACTGGGCATCAACCATGAAGCGCCATAAGAAATACTCCCCTGTGTCCGGTTGGTCAGATAGCATCAGGAAACCGACGGGTGTCTCATCCGCATAGATTGCGCGAAACCATGCCTCCTCCGAAAAGTGAGCTTGTGCAATAGAAACCGCGTTTGAAGCAACAAACTGTTCCTGCGCCTCGGTTACACGAAGATTCAGAATGGAGTTGACCGTTTCCCGTGTAATCTCACGTAAACTAACCGTAGCCTCAAGCCTAACGGGGCTTTTAGAATCGGGCATTCTATTATTTCCCTTTCCTTTGGGAATGCACGTTATTGGTGGGTTCGAGGGAATCAACCAATAACGCTTTACCACTGTATTTCGTGAAAACCTTTCCCATCGGTCATTTTCCGCGCTAGACGTTTCATCTCTGGATTTGGATCGTAGCGTACGAGTTCAAAAAGATCGCGATGTTCAGTCGCATCTAGCTGTGGAAGCATTGCCGCTGTTTCAAGACGCATACATGCTTCACAATCTTTGAGCCCGCGTTCAATCCAGTACAGTACTTCCGGCCCTGAATGCTTCGCAAGTGCTGCTATTGCGGCAGCACGAATTCTTTTATCTGCGGCGTTAGCGAGAGGCTTAATGACGTCGGAATCGCCGGCGTCGCAACTGAGAATGATCCTCAACGCCGCGATAGTTACCTCCCTGGACTCGTCTTCGAGATACATCGTACACCAGTTGAACAGGTCTGCATCTCCAAGCGCTTCCAACAACTTGAGCCCCCGAATCCGTCGTTTGGAGGTGGAGGCATCTAGACAGTCGAACGCTTCTTCCTCACGTGGGTCGACTTCCTCCACTGGCTCTGGCTCAAGTTTGACGGGCTTAGTACGATGGACACGAAGGGTTTTGGGTTCAATTTCGACTCCATCGAAATATTCCGGCAGCCACTGACTCGCTATCTGTAAGAGTGCTCCGGGAGCTACACTAGCGGGATTTGCATCGTAATGCTTAATCACCCATTGTGCCAACCTCTCAATCCCCGGATCGCGCTTTTGCACGCCCTTGTAGGGTTTAAGCCTAAGTAAGTTGTTGAGCCGTTCGGTAAGTTGTCCAGATACCCATTCAACGAGGTGTTTGGGAGTGGTCCGTGAGGGTAAGGGCAACGCTAACGGATTCTGAGCAGAAAGGTGTGAGATTATCACGGCGGACGGTACGGGCGCCCGAATTGCAATAATGCTCCCTTTGGCAGCTATCTGATGACTGCTAACCTGTTTGTGGAATTGCTGGACATTGAGGTCGCATTTCAGCACAACCGCTTCATCTTTGGACTTGTCCGCCTTGCGGTTCGCACGATTCATCGCACGGCGCCAGCTTCTTGTGAACCAGACCGCTCGTGATGGAGCCTTCGGTTTGAAGCCTGTTCGGATAATCTGTCTAGCATTCTTTCGTGTCGTGCCATGATAATATATACTCATACCACTATCTTCCTATTCTGCAAAACGTTGTGCCTATCTCTCTTCAATGCATCTGAACGAGGCTCTAGCCTAGCGACCGCTCGTGAAGTACAGTGCTACAAGGCGAGGGAAGAAGATTGATTTCTCTTCCCTCCATAGATATCGGGGTCAAGTTGGAAGGGACCCATAATTGCTGTAGCGCATCCTAGATGACTGACAGCGCAGCGAACAACGCTTTGATATACCCAACCGAATATGCCAATCCGTCGTCGCCCTCCATACGGGGGATGTGGTCGGGGTTTAGACAACCCTCAAATCCAATTTTATCCAGTGCGAGGACGATTTTGAACATATTCATGTCGCCGTCATCTAAGAGGACCTCCTCAAAGGCGCCGGCAGTCGCAAGACTCCCCCTGACGTTGCGCAGGTGAACCATAAAAATCTTACCTTTACGACCGTAGTTGTTGATCTCGTCGAGAACGAGGGGAGTGCTACCTGCTTCGCCTCTCGTACCGCAACAGTAGAGATATCCAACACTGCTGCTAGGAAAGGCGTCAATCACGCGATGGAATCCGAGACTTCCCAAAGGTGTATCGGGGTTGGGGGTGTCAGAGGGGTGGATGGCGAGCTTAATATCGTTATCTTCAGCGATGGGCACAAGGTGTCCGTAAACCTCGCAGAACCGTTTCCACCACTCTTCGAGTTCCTCAAAGTTTGGTGTTTCAGGCGGGTTCACTGTCAATCCACGGCTCTCTCCGCGCGATAGGTAGCCGCCGCGATGCTCAGAATTGTAGCGGGTCATTATTTCGTTAAAGGTATCTCCCCAGAATCGCTGCCTTGCGATGGGGACGCCCGCTTCTGCGAACACCTTTAAGGCATTGCAGGTGTTTTCCAGCTCTTTTTCTGCCCCCGGTAGCCCCTTCATAAACGTTTCCGTGATGTCGGGTAGGGTCACGCGGTTGATGTCGAGCCCCCAAGAACGGATTCGCTTCCTGATTTTGATAACTTCATCCAGATCCGGATAACCCTGTTCTTCAACGCCGGGGAAAGAAGTGCCACTACCGAAGTCGATGCAATCTGCGCCTAACTGCGTAACCTGTCTCAGATAACTGTCCGAGAGACCGCCGTCCCAGACGGATATTTTCATCATTGTTTTTGCCTCCAATTTACGAAACGTAAGAAATAATTGACACTCATGAACGAATGGAATCCTGAACCCTTGACTTCCGATACAGCGCTGTTCCAGCTATATTTCGCCGAGGTCTACCCTCAATCCGGCGGCGAGACTTGCCTGCGTTGCCATACACACATTGGGGATATCGACATGTTCAGGGATGTCCGTTTCTCTGTGGTAATTTGGATCGACGTAAGGAAATGACCCCAAATTTGCCACCGCTATCGGATAGCCTGCGTTGATGTAAGAGCCGTCATCGTCACCGGGGGATTGTCGCTGAAATTTTTCTTGTATTAATCCGATGTCGTAAATTTTGTTCACATCAACCATCAGATCGGCAAAACGCTCACCTTCAGGGTTCGTGTAGAGGGTTACATTTGTCCGGCGCCCCGCATCAGCATCCGCCTGCGACTTGCCCCCTAGAGAATCCAGATTGAAGATAGCGACCAGATTGTCTCCTCGTGCTTTCGCATTTTGCGCCGCTGTCACGCTGGTCCATGGCTTATGTTCTTCATTACAGAACAGAAACCAGATGGAGCGCTGTGAACGGTAATCTTTCAAAACACGCGCTATTTCCATCGTGCCCACTGTGCCAGCCGCGTTGTCATAAGCGCCAGGGGAATCCACCCAGCTTTGGGAGTCCTTATGCGAAAGGAACAGGACAATCTCTTCGGGATAAACGGATCCCTGCTTTTTCGCATAAAGGTTGTAGGCGGTATACCAGGGCGCATCAGCTTCCGGCGGAGCATATTGATGTGCTTTCGGCTTGGACGTATCGCAACCAAATGGCTGAACCTGAACACCTTCTTTCTCCACCGGATAGCCCCACGATTCTAGGTTTCCTTGGATAAAATCGTCGGCTTCATACAAAGTATTCATAGCGTGACCGGGGATAGTATAATTCAACTTCCGAAAAGGCAGAGGCGCTTTCGACAGATAGAACAGATTGCGCCTCAACTGCTCTGGGTCAACCTGCTTGATCCGGTCCGGAATAATATCTCGTGTCATACTTCTGTTTCCTTTCTATACGCGCTAACATGACCACCCTATTTTAGGCGATCGCTAGATAAATTGAAAGGAAAAAAATAAACTTTCTAAGAACCAGACACGGTATCGTTTTGACATATTCATTGTGATATAATAACCGGAGTTTGGAAAGACAATCGGGGGAACACGTGGAGAATTATAATACTCAGTGAGGGCCAAACCGTGAAGGTCAAAGGAAAAATCTCTCAAGATAGTGGGACCCATAGCTACTGCCCCAAGTGCTGGAGTGAAGGCATCCAACCTTATGCGGCTGAAGGTAGGGAATACTACCGATGCGAGCGTTGTGGGTATGATGATAGCCGCCTCATCATGTTCTATCCGCAGATGCGTTACCGCATTTTACCCGACGGTGAATTGCTACACTACTCCGTCGGTGCGGTCATCGAATGGGAGGGGAAGTTTCTCTTATTTCACCGAAGATTGTTCCCGTTTCATTACACAATCGTTGCCGGGCATTGGGACTTGGACGATGAGACACCGGAGATTGCGGTTGCTCGCGAGATAGCGGAAGAGGCGGGAATTGAGATCCGTCCTGAAAAACCGGTGTTTGTAGAAACATTAGAGGAGCCGTGTCGTCGCGGCGCGGATTTCCACGAGTGGCGATTATACCGGGCGACGGTGGATCAGAACACAGCAACCCTATCCGACGAAGCGGATATCATCGGGTGGTACGCCCCTGATGAGATAAGGGAGCTTGATCTAACAATTCCGACCGAATATTTTCTAAAAAAACTAGGGATTATCTGATGAGGTGTATCTGTCAAAGTTCACCGATGCAGAATACCGTGTTCTTTGCTTCCAAGCTAACAATTTCGGAATAGTGGTACACTTGAGTGACCTCTGCCCCATCTTCAATAATTGGAGTGGGTTTCTCGATAACGAAATCAGCGAAATGCGGGGCGTTGAACGCAACATAAGCGAGGTTGAACGTCTCAATCTGTCGATCGTAACGCTTTGACAGATCTGGAAATAGGACTATTCCTGTATCCACTTGGTAGATGTCTGCTTTTTCATCAATATTCATCGTTTTAACTGGACATTCGATAATTGCCCGTTGATTTGTATCCGCATCCCATATCTCTGTGTGCGTCACGAGGGGTAGACTTTTTTGCGTCGCCTCAAAAATAGCTGCATTGCTATCAAGGACTTGCACCGGTGATGCCTCTTGAAGGTCAAACAGAGGACCTCCCCACCACTCCTCCGCCGGTCTATACTCGACGTAGTTATCGTTGCGGTAGGCATGCCTTCTGAATACTGCTGAGTGTTCTTCTCCAAAAACCGGGAGAAAATCGTAGTTTGGATTTACGAAGAGATCCTTCTTCGCGAAGGTGTGCTCACTCTTACACGAACCACACTGATAATAGTCGCTGAAGCTTCCATCTGTGTCATCTATCATCCGACATCGGGATTCGACCCAAAAGCGAGGTGCATTTCCATTGCCGACAGAGTTGATAAAAGAGAGTCCGTAATCAAGACAATTCATCTGTATCTCCTTTCGGTGCAGTTGGGATATAAGAGCATCTTTTCACTGCATCAACTACCATAGTATAGTACCTTATTGATTGCAAGAAATTTTTCGGGTATCGGAGAGCCTTGCGAAAATTTGGAAAGGCTCAGGGACGGTTATAAATCGAAAAGTTTGATTCTCTCAATCTTGTATGATATTCTTAATACCACATTAATCTTCAAGCAGTTAAAGCATTTTTCTGTTTACAGAGGAGGCCGAAGCTGAATCGATTAGTCAGGAGAGACCTATGCCAGTTTTTGACGCAGAAGCCTTAGAATTTTGGGAAGAGAACGGTTACGTCGTTGTACCGGAGGCGGTACCACTTGAAAATTGCCGCGCCGCCGAACAAGCTGTCTGATATTTTCTTGAAATGGACCGGGACAACCCAGACAGTTAGTATCCCGATCCACCGCGCGGGAGCATCATGGTGGAGATTTATCAACACCAAGCGTTGTGGGACAACCGCCAATATCCGCGCGTACATCAGGCGTTTTCAGAGATTTGGGAGACGGAGAAACTCTGGGTTAGTTTTGATCGTGCGAGTATGAATCCGCCTGAACGTCCGGATTGGAAGTTCACCCGTGCTTATTTACATTGGGATATGTCGTTGGAGGATATGCCGGTACGTTTGAAGGTGCAAGGCGTTTTGTATCTGGTGGATGCGCCAGAAATAGTGTAAGGAGAGTCGCCTCATGACAGATTTATTGGCAGCACGCGCACAGATGGCGATGTCGCTCGCATTTCACATTATTTTTGCGGTGATCGGTATAGCGATGCCGCTGCTAATGGTGATTGCGGAAGGGCTATGGCTCAAAACGCGAGAAGAGGTTTACCTGACGCTTGCGAAGCGGTGGGCAAAAGGGACTGCGATTATGTTTGCTGTCGGTGCGGTCTCTGGCACCGTTTTGTCTTTTGAACTCGGTTTGTTGTGGCCCAATTTTATGGCTTACGCTGGGCCGATCATCGGCATGCCGTTTTCATTGGAAGGGTTTGCATTCTTCCTAGAAGCGATCTTCTTAGGGCTTTACCTCTATGGCTGGGACCGCATTCCAAAATATGCCCACTGGTTTGCTGGGATGATGGTGCTGCTCGGCGGCACCTTGTCCGGTATTTTTGTTGTCACCGCGAACGCTTGGATGAACACGCCTACCGGATTCTCTATTGTCAATGGAGAGGTGACGGATGTCGATCCGATTGCGGCAATGTTGAATCCCTCCTCGTTTAGCCAAACACTTCACATGACTATCGCTGCTTTTCTGACGGTCGGATTTGCGGTGGCGGGCATTCACGCCTATTTTCTGCGACGTGATCCCGACAACCTTTTCCATCGCCGGGCGTTTGCGATTGCCTTGAGTGTTGGTGGTGTGTTCGCACTCCTGCAACCGATTTCGGGTGACATCAGTGCCAAGAAGCTTGCGAAACACCAACCTATCAAGCTTGCAGCGATGGAGGCGCAGTGGGAGACCGAACGCGGGGCACCTTTACGTATCGGTGGTATTCCTAACGAGGACACTGAAGAGACTCGATATGCGCTTGAAATTCCGAAGGCACTTAGTTTTCTTGCGTACTCTGACTTCAACGCTGAGGTTATGGGGCTTAAGGCGGTGCCACCGGAAGACCGTCCGCCTGTGGCGATTGTGCATTTCGCATTTCAAATTATGGTAGCGTGCGGGATAGTGCTGATTGCTGCTGGTGTTATCGGTGGTTGGCTCGCGTGGAAACATAAAAGACTACCGGATCAACGTTGGTATCTTCGGTTCGTTACGTTCTGTACACCGCTTGGGTTTATCGCTATTGAGGCAGGTTGGACGGTCACAGAGGTTGGACGGCAACCGTGGATTATTTATAATTACATGCGAACCGCCGAGGCGGTAACCTCAATGCCGAACCTCGTCGTTCCTTTTCTCGGTTTTACGGTACTTTATATTTTCCTCTCTATTATCGTTGTTATACTATTACGTCGTCAGATATTTTTAAGCTAACGCCAAGCGTTAAACACGATTATTGGTTAAACAATATTTCTCGGATAAGTTCCGCAGGACTCCGATGTTGTCCTCCTGCTGCACTCCAATAGATTGTTGCGACGAACCTACTGCCAGGCACCCACCGACACGTCGAGAGAACTTTCATGTTGAGTCTTGAATTCTGCATTGCATGTGTAATGCTTATTTCCCTGATTATCTATATGTTGACAGGTGGTGCTGATTTTGGCGGGGGCATCTGGGATCTGTTTGCAACAGGTCGCCGTGCGAACGCACAGCGCTCGCTTATCGCACACGCGATTGGACCCATCTGGGAAGCGAACCATGTCTGGTTGATTGTGATTGTCGTTCTACTTTTCGTGGCGTTTCCTGTTGCATTCGCTGCAATTAGCACGGCTTTACATATTCCATTGACATTTATGCTCATCGGTATTGTGCTTCGCGGCACGGCGTTTGTGTTTCGAACCTATGATGTTCAATCGGATCTAATACACCGCCGTTGGAGCCGAGTATTCGCTGTTGCAAGTGTTATTACGCCTGTGATGTTAGGGGTTACGTTGGGCGCGGTCGCGTCCAGCACGATACACGTTGACGTGGAGAGTGGACAGGTGGACACAGATTTCATCTCGGCATGGTTTGCGCCGTTTCCGTTTGCAATCGGGTTCTTTACCTTGACGCTTTGTGCGTTGCTTGCGGCGGTGTATCTCACCCTTGAGACTGAGGACACAGAATTGCAGGAGGATTTTCGGCGACGTGCTCTCATCTCGGCAGTGAGTGTCGGTGCGATGGCAGGACTGAGCTTTATCTTGGCTGCGGAGGGTGCGCCAGCAATTCGACGCGGACTCGGTAGCGCGTATTGGTCGATCCCGTTTCATATGTTAACGGGCGCGATGGCACTGTGGGTGATCTGGACAATTTGGAAGCGTCAATTTCGCCTCGCGCGTATCCTCGTTCCGATACAGGTTACGCTCATCGTTTTCGGTTGGGGGCTGGCACAGTACCCGTATCTTGTCACACCGGACTTAACCTTTTCAAATACGGCTGCACCGGATACAGTGTTGCGTCCGTTGTTGATTGTACTGATTGCGGGGGGGGTGCTGTTGGTGCCTGCTTTCTGGTATCTTTACGCTGTGTTTAAGGGGGCAGCTCGGAAGGCGGGGCAAACCAAAGAAGAGATTGGTCCTTAACGTGAATGGGATGAAAACGCCATTCCGATTCCACTCGGCATCGGTTAAATAACCGGCTCTTCAGAGTTAAGTGTGGAAAATGAAATTAACTTAGGACTTACGCAGTCGATCACTCAAATCTGCCTAATCCGACAGTAGGGAATAACGATCGTTATTCCCTACAAAAGCCTTGTCGCAACATCTTATATTCAGGTTGATGATCTTCAGGCAACACTTGAGAAGGCAGAGAGCCTTGGCGGAGAGACGCTTGTACCGCCTCGGGCGATCCCGAGCAGAATGGGATCCTTCGCGATGTTCCTTGACCCGAGCGGTAATTGCATCGGTTTATACGCGCCTGGACAAAGTGTGCCTCACGAACCACACGGCGTTCCTCCGAATAAGAAATCGGAAGATTAACACGGAAACAGATTGGCCAACTCGATCTAAAGCGGTTTCGTTCCGACTTGTTTTTTTAGTTGTGGGACAATCTTAGGTAAGCAACGGTTTTAGCCATCGCCTCGCCGTTTCGATGTCCATACCGGTGCGTTCTGCATAATCTGCACTCTGATCCTCCCCGATCCTGGCGATACTGAAATATCGAGACTCTGGATGCGCGTAATACCATCCACTCACAGACGCTGTTGGGAACGTCGCCAGATTCTCCGTAAGCGTAATTCCCGTGTTCTCTGTTACTTTCAACAAATCAAACAGCGTCCGTTTTTGGTTGTGATCCGGGCAGGCAGGATACCCCGGTAACGGACGGATGCCTGGGTACCTTCTGGCGGTCAGGGCATCGTTATCCAACGCCTCATCGACGGCATACCCCGAAAGCGTTTCGTGCATCTTCTCCTCTAACGCCTCTGCTAACATGTCAGCCAACGCCTGCGCCATAATACTGTTATAATCGTCCTGTTCCCGCTCGAATTCAGCACAGAATTCGGGGACACCGTATCCCGTCGTCACCGCGAAGGCACCGATATAATCTGGCAATGCTGTCGCTTTCGGCGCGATGAAATCACCGAGACTGAAGTTCGGTCTGTTAAACGGCTGTTCCGTCTGTTGACGTAGGTGGTGTAGTGTAGCGATGGGTTCCGTCCGCGCTGCGTCGGCATAGATTTCGGTGTCTTCACCGACACCGTTGGCAGGGAAAAGCCCAACGACAGCGCGTGCTTGAAATCTTTTCTCTTCGATAATGATACGCAAAAGTGCTTCCGCATCTTTGAGGAGTTTGCGCGCCTCCTCACCGACCTCCGGATTTTGCAATATATTTGGATACTTACCCCGGAGTCCCCAGATCGTGAAAAACGGACTCCAGTTGATGTAATCAATGAGTTCCGACAGAGGGTAGTCGTCAAAGACCTTAATCCCTATCATAGACGGTTCAGGGGGCTGATAATTCTGCCAAGCCGGTGTGAATTTCCGCTCTTGTGCGACACTGAACGGTAGCAAGTTCACCCGCTTTCGGTTCTTCGTACGCCGCTCGCGGACATTGGCGTATTCTTCACGCGTCTGGGTCATGAACGTCTCCTGCCTTTCGTCGCTCATCAAGTTGCTGACAACACCGACGCTTTGGGATGCATCCCTCACATAGACCGTTGGACCGCTATAAACAGGTTCAATTTGGGCAGCCGTATGTACTTTTGAAGTGGTAGCACCGCCGATGAGTAGTGGGATACGGAATCCTTCACGTTCCATCTCTTCAGCAACATACACCATCTCATCTAACGAAGGCGTGATGAGTCCACTTAATCCGATCATATCGGCGTTTTCTTTCCGCGCGGCTTCAAGAATCTCGTCTGCAGGCACCATCACACCGAGATCAATGACTTCATAGTTGTCACACCCAAGCACAACTCCGACGATCTTCTTTCCGAGGTCGTGCACATCACCCTTCACCGTTGCTATTACGATTTTGCCTCTCGATTGGACATCACCTTCCGCTTGTTCCTTCTCGATGTCCGAAATGAGATGTGCAACCGATTTTTTCATGACCCGCGCGCTTTTGACAACTTGTGGTAGAAACATCTTACCGTCGCCAAAAAGTTCACCGACACGGTTCATAGCGCGTGCTTCCTTTGCAACTGTCTTGAGTACTGTTAATTTTTCTTCCAGCGGCATTTGCTGGATTAGATCAATAACCTGTTCAGTTGTTAATTTGAGCGTTAGACTCATGCACATTACCTCCTGTCTGTCAAACTGTAGATTTCCTCTTTTGGAAACTTTGTAGATGAAAGCCTGCTTGAATAATTGGTAGCAAGGTCATTTGTAGGAAGTCATGTATTAAGTGTTGTCTGCTACATACCTGTGGGATCTCTATCGCACTCGCTATTCGCTCGTTTGATCCCCGCTGGGGCTGTTAGAGGCTGGTGCACAGTGCACACCCTACAAATGTACTTTTCAAACAGGTTCTTAAACAAACTTTTGTCTACTACCAAATCGGTTAAGGTAAACTGCTCAGACAAATCGACCGCATACTGACCGAAGTAAGAATTCGGGCAACTGACTCCGTTTGAATGTTGAACTTTAACTTATCGAAAAAACGCTCACCCCACCCGACTCGTCACCAACAGCAATATGCTGGTCATTCGGTGACCAAACGAGGCTTGTGACCCCCGTTGTCAGAGTGACTTCATGAACCGCCAGAGAACGGAGGCGGCCGCGCAATTGCCAAACGTAGACCAGACCGTCGACGCCGCCTGAAGCCAGCAGTTTTCCGCGATGTTGAAAACGCACAACGCTGAGAAAATCCTGATGCCCGGAAAGCATAATGGGGTCAGTATTGGCCGGTCCACGACCGGAACAATCCCACACCACAACTTCCTGACCGCCTCCCGTCGCCAAGTATCGACCCGTGGCATCCCACGAGAGCTCTCGCACTTTCGTCGGATAGCCGGACATTTGCAAGTCGTCACCGGTAGACATAATCCAGAAATGTACGGTCGAATCCTGATCTCCGGTGGCAATGTATTTGCCGTCAGGGCTCCACGCAATCACCAGTGATGAGCCTTTCCATTCCAATCGGCGGATGGCTTCCGACTGTTGCGGGTCCCACAGCGTCACGCCGCCGTAGGCAGTCGAGGCAAGTTGTCTTACACGCGGTTTCCACTGGAAACCAGAAATCGTGCTCTGATGGTCGGGATAGTCGCGAACAAGATCGCCGACAGCGTTCCAGAGTTTCAGCTTACGGCCAGCGGCAGAGGCGAGTATCGGTTTGTTACCGCCACTCCAAGCCAGGTGCTCAACCCATGCTGCACCCCCGTCAAGCGAATGGGTCGCCTCGCCACTTGTCATATCCCACAACCGAATTTTCCCATCTTGTCCTGCGCTTGCAAGCACCTTACTGTCTGGACGCCACGCGATTGACATTGTGCCGAATTCATGCCCTTCAAAGGCATGGATAACCGCTCGACGGCGACCTTCAAAAATTGTCACCGGACCGAGAACCGACGCAGCAGCGATGTATCTCCCATCAGGTGACCACGCCAGATCAATGACGTGGTCGCTGATGGTTGCGGTCCAATTTTCGCGCCGTTGAGAGGACCGGACAAAGCGGTTGCTCCGGTTGTTCAAGCGAGACATGCTTCAAACCCCCCAGTCAATTCGGCCCGGTCGAGGTTGCGCCCGATGAAGATGAGACTATTGTAGCGTCGTTCACCACCCCACGGGCGGTCTGGACGACCATCGAAAAGCATATGAACACCTTGGAAGACAAATCGGTTCGGCTGACCCTTGATGCTCAGAATACCTTTCATGCGGAAGATGTCGAGACCTTTTGTCCGAAGCAGATTGCCAATCCAATCGTTCAGCCGATCGGGGTCGAGGTCGCCGGGGGTTGTAATGCCGACCGATGTGACTTCGTCATCATGTTCGTGGTCTGGCTTAAATTCGCGTTCAACAACCGGCTTGACAAGGGTGCCGCTGCCAAAAAGTTGTGCTTGAAATTCGTCGGGGTGATGCTCGGTAAACAGCGCGTAAGCGCCAGGGTGGTCAATCTGCACGTCAAAGCGTAATTCGTCCGCTGTGAGATTCAACTCAATGAGTTGTCCACTCGGTTGAACGGTGCCACCCGCCGAAAGTTCATGCTCATCATCGGAGAAAACTATAACGACTGGCTCAACAGCGGCCTGCAAAGCTTCATCGGTTAACTCATTTACGGGCACCAACGCGACTTTCATCGTCGGGTCAGGACCGTCTTGGAGAATCAGTTCATGCGTACCTGCCGAAAGGTTGTAAACACCAGCCCATTCAAAGGGATACTCCGGTTCCATAAACTGTGGGTCAACCTCCATCGCCCGGTCCAGATCGAATCCGCCGACATCGAGAATTTTATCCATTTCGACCGCGGCGTCTTTCGTTCGATAAATCTTTGCTGCAGCGTTCATGCTGCGAATTCTGGCTTCCAGTTGATTCAACTCTTCCTCGGTCACAAGATCAATCTTGTTCAACAAAATGACATCGGCAAAGGCAATCTGTTCACGCGCCTCGTCGCTGTCGTCGATGTGCTGCCAGATGTGTTTGGCATCAACCACCGTCGTGACCGAATCTAGTTGCAGTTTCTCCTGCATTTCGGCGTCCATGAAGAACGTCTGAGCAACCGGCCCGGGGTCCGCAAGCCCTGTGGTTTCGACCATGATGTAGTCGAACTTATCGCGACGCTTCATCAGATTTCCCAAAATACGGATAAGATCGCCGCGCACCGTGCAGCAGATGCAACCATTGTTCATCTCAAAAATCTCTTCTTCGGCACCGATGACCAAATCATTATCGACGCCGATCTCGCCAAACTCGTTTTCGATGACAGCGATACGTTTGCCGTGGTTTTCGGTGAGAATGCGATTGAGAAGCGTGGTTTTACCAGATCCCAAAAAGCCCGTCAACACGGTGACGGGGACCTGATTGTTTAGCATGGCTGTGTTCATCTTTCTCTCCTTGTTGAATTTAGCCAGCGGTCAAGCTAACGATGTCCGTCTGCTCCACCTCCGCCAGCGGTTTGTGAATCTTGTATTGCCGGGGCTTCCCGGGCGTCTTCATAATTGCAATGACCGTTTCAACAGGCGGGCAGCCTTCTTCAGTGCATTGCAACTGAGTAACCATCACGGAGACGTCTTCTGATAGGTCAAAGGCTTGGGAGACCCACGATTTGACTTGGCCGAGTTGCTGTGGGTCACTCTCTTTTTGCGAATTGAAAAAATTCAGCACTGTTGTATGGCCTCCTTTCCTCGTATATGATGCTGTTTTAATACCTAAAATCTCGCCACGAATCGGTCATCGCACACGATTCTGACCAGATTTTTCTCAAGTCCGCGGTCTCTATTCTGCGGGAGGCGTGTACGGAACTACGCCAACCAGTTGCACAACTCTCTACACTGTCTGTCATCAAGCTTGTATCAATGCAGCAGCTCTGTACGACAGGAACCTGCCCGGCGAACGCTTGCCACGGTGAAGCCTTGTAATTCACGGATCGCTTGTTTTTTTTAACTGAACGAGGGAGATCGAAACCGATCAAAACGGTGAATATCAAAGGCTGAAGGCAACGGAAGTAGCGCATCTGTTCGTGCCACGGCTTCCGCCCAATCCACGAGTCGCGCATAGTGTAGATGGGAGTCTATCTGTCCTAACCACACGACGTCGTGCGGTGATGTGATACAGACGACATTTGCGAGATCGCACGGCCCAAGGCAGCCTTCACTGATTGTCAATATTATTGAAGGGGACAGCCGCCTATTCCGCCACTCCTGTTTGAGCCACTCAACCGGTACAGGCGGCTTTCGTTTCTCTGTCACGCCACAACAACATCCCTTACAAACCAGCGTATGTGCTAAGACACGCCGCCTTGATGCCAGCGTGGGCGACGATTCGATTCCATCTGTTCTCATATTTTGTCTGTGTGTTATACTCCTGCGAATATAGCGATTCATCACTACCCAATGACATTCAAGGGTAGTGATGAATTTTCTCGGTGCTTATTTCAAAATAACCATCCGCTGAAATTGTTTGATGAAGTTAAGATTTGGCCGGTGACTTCATCACCAACCTAAAAAATGGCACCCGATGAAAATCGGGTTTTTGGTTTTACATCGTGGTTTGATAGCCCGACGACGTACATCGTCGGGCGGTTGTTCGGCACAATTATTATCTGAGCTTGATGGTTATCAATCGCTTCCAGGCTGTGAAAGTAAGTATTCGACGAGTTCATACCACTTTGCAGCCATCTCGTGTGCAGGAACACGTTTCTTCTTCCATGCGTCAGTACACCGTTGGCGATAGTCAAGCCCGTATTCAGAAATAATCCACCGTTCGTAGGCGCCCATCCATGCGAAACCTTGAGTGAGCAAGCTGAAAACGTGACGCCACGCTTCCACATCACATGGCTGCGTAAGTTCAGGGAGTTGCTCCGGCTTCCATATGGGCAACGAAAAATCGACCGCTGCTATCTGTTTGGGCGCGAATTTGTAACGCTGCATGAAAAGTCCTCCTCGGTCCCTATCGCCGTAGAAAAACCCGAATCCCCATAAAACAACTCGACTGCTGCCAGAGCTACGCCACTCATAAGCGGTACTTCCGTGCTTGCCTTCCGGCGGTCGATGTTTGGTAAAACCGTAGGCGAGCAAAGCATTTCCCTCTGCCCGGCGAATGTCCTGTCCCCAACACCACAACTGTTGGTCCAACAGCATCGTCCCGATCTTTCTGATCTTGTTCAATGTACCTAACCAACGCGCAGATTCGTCCCCAGTTCTGCCAGACATGACTGATTTCCCCATAAGAAGCCGCTTCTACCTCTCCACAAGGTCCCGAAGCAATTCAAAAGCGTCCTCAAGAACTGCATCTTGGCGTGTTTTCTCTGTAGCTTGACACGCATCAAAACGTGACTGCAACTCGCAATCGTCCATACCGCCATACTCACCAATAAAAACCAACTGCGTGCCCGGTTTCTCGTCGGCCCATGGCTCACCAATAATCAAACGCGCCCGTTGGCCGACAACGTGGACGATTCCCTTCCGATCCGGAGTCTCATCAAGATAGACAAAGCCTTTGGCGCGGTAAATCGTCGCCGGTAAGGTCTTCACTGCTTGACGCACTGCCTGATGTGATAGCGGTTTGTCGGTCGTATAACTCCACGTATTAAAAACCAACGTATGGTCGTGCGCGTGACTGTGTTCGTGATGGTGGTCATCCTCGCGGCCATGTGCATGGTCGTGGTCATGCGCCTCGCCATCGGCATGGACGTGAACATCCAAGCCCGATTTCCCCGAAAAGCGGCGGAGGTCGTATGTCCCGACGCCGAGCACCAAATCGAGCGGAACCTTACCGTGTGTGGTTTCGAGGATACGCGCCCTCGGAACAAGCTTTTTGACAAAGGCTGCCAATTTCTCCCGTTTTTCATCATTGACCAAGTCAACCTTGTTCAGTACCACAATGTCTGCCATAGCGATTTGGTCTAACGCGAGCACCCGATGCTTGCCGTCTACGTGATCAATCTGATCGGAATCAACCACGGTCAGCATACTGTCCACTCGCGCACCCGACCGCAATTCGCGCGCCATGAAGGTCAATGAAACCGCCAGAGGGTCAGATACGCCGCTGGTCTCAACCACGATATACTCCGGCGGGTCTGGACGTTGAACCAATTGTACCATGGCCTCAAGCAGGTCGTCGCGAATTGAGCAGCAGATACACCCGTTGGAAAGGTTAATGGTGGATTCCCCAGAGACGCCAGAGATCAACTCGGCGTCAATGTTAACCTCTCCAAAATCGTTGACCAATACCGCCACGCGCAATCCGTGATCGGCGTTGAGAATGTGGTTGAGCAGGGAGGTTTTGCCCGCGCCTAAAAAGCCGCTGATGATGGTCACCGGAATCGGTTCTGTGAGGTCTTGAATTTCAGTCATCTTCTTACCGAAAACTCCTTTAGGTCTAAAGCCTAAGCATTTATACTTAGGACACAGACTGCTTTAGCATATTTTTATGTTGATTTTAAGTATAGAAACTGCTATCTGACTGAGCGTCTTGAGTCTCCGAATCGAGAACTGTCTTCATCACTCATCCTCTAAAATCCGGCCGGGTGAACGCCTATTCTCCCCAATATTCCAGCAGCATGCACAACCGACCGGATGACTGAGGCTGGGCGCCTCCGGGGTCTCAAACGCTCCAGGGCCAGCGGGCTCTTCGTCACCCGACTCGTCGAAATCTACTTCAGCGCCGGATGGATTGGAGCGCCCCCGGCTGATGAGAAAGGTGGGAGCACTAATGACCTTTTTGACACGAGGCGTATAGCAGATGGGGCACTCTACAACCACTTCGTCCAGCTGTGCAAGGGGAAGCTGTTCCTCAAAGAGAATATCACAGTCAGGACATTCAAATTCATAAATCGGCATTGCGTGTTTCCTGATTGATCGGGGCACTTAAACGTCCGGTTCAATCGCCGATAACGTCTCACGCTTCACGTCTTCATTGCCTCTGATAAGCTAACTCAGCTCTCAAGGCGTTCATGATGGTATCCATATTGTGACGCATGGACCCGATATACGTCCCTTCAGGCGTTCCGGGCGTGCCCATCGTATCGGCGAAAAGACCACCGCCGATTTCGACCTCGAACCCCTGCGCCTGCACAGCGGCTTGAACAGCCTCGATGCCCTGCGGCGGGGTTGAGGTTTCGACGAACATCGCCGGGATTCGATGTTCAATAATAAACGCCGCGAGGTCTCTGACATCGGCGACGCCCGCTTCCGTTTCTGTGTTCAACCCTTGAAGCCCACGCACCTCGAAACCGTAAGCGCGTCCGAGGTAACCGAACGCATCGTGCGTCGTGACGAGAACGCGACGCTGAGCGGGTATCTGTGCCGCGAGATTTTGTAGGTCGTCATGCAATATTTTCAACGCTGCTAGGTAATTCTTCGCGTTAGAACGATAATATTCGGCATTATTAGGGTCCGCTTGAGCCAAGGTGTCTCGAACCTTTTCAGCTGCTTTCATCCAGAGCGACACATCGTGCCAGACATGTGGGTCGTAACCGCCCTGAAATTCAGATGATGTCCGAAATTGTGAGCGTAGGATCCCAGCCGTGACAGCGACAGCCTTCGTTTTATCCGCTATCTTATCGAGGACAACGCCCATAATTTTCACTTCGAGATTCAAGCCGTTGTAGAAGATAATCTCAGCGTCCTTTAGCCGTTCGACGTCTCCCGCCGTCGGTTTATAGAGATGCGGGTCAACTCCTTCACCGACAATCCCGGTGACATCAATCCTATCTCTGCCAATATTTTTCAAAATGTCAGTAATCATGCTGGTTGTTGCGACGACGTAAAGTTTTTTTTCTGTTGTAGGGTTTGCATTTGTGGGGGCTTCTGTGTTATCCTTTTGACATCCACCAGTAACCATCAGCAGTAACACCAACAAACATAAATTCGTCTTGAGAAATTGTCGAGCCATTCTGTCAACTCCTTCTGAATTTGTTATGTCAGGACTTACACAAACTTAGCACACGGGGGTAGATTTTCTTATTTTTAACCCCCTAAATCCCCTGACAAGAATTTCCCCCGTGAAAGGGGTGCTCAGGGGGACTTATGAATGTACTGTGTAAGTCATAATGTTATATTATAACATAACAAAATCAGAAGTCAAGTCAAAAATGGAATCTTCTAGGTAGGAGGAGTTGACTGAATCTTTAACGAAGAAAACAAGATGGCGCTATCGTTCTTTTCCACTAAGGAAAAGACGTTTTGAATCCATTGACAAAAACAGCGTTATGTCATAATATAACATACACCTTCATTTATAAGGAGCTAGGGATATGTCTTTTACGGATGCCGAAAACACAACATTTGACGCCTTTCCCAAACCAACTCATGACCATTCTCAGTGCGTCAAAGACGCATTGGCAAAGGCTTTGGCGATCTGTCAGGGGCGAGGCGCGCGATTTACCGAGCTACGCAAACAGGTTTTTGAACTCGTGTGCGCCAGCCACAAGCCAATCGGCGCCTACGATATTCTTGACACCTTTCAAAAACGCGGCCGGAAAACCGCACCGCCAACCATCTACCGCGCCCTCGACTTTCTGCTTGAGCAAGGTTTGATTCATCGGATCGCCTCGTTAAACGCCTATATCGGGTGTGACTTCCCACAGGAACCGCATCGCGGCCAGTTTGTCATCTGCAAATTGTGTGGCGAGGCTACTGAGCTTGTCAGTCACACGATCGAGAAGTGTATTGCTAGCGCCGCCGAGAAACTTGACTTTCAGGTTCAATCCAGAGTGATCGAGATTCTTGGTATCTGCTCGGCCTGCCAATGAGTATTTCGAGACGGTTTATTCGCAAGCACAAAAGCACGGTGGCTTTCACCGCATCGGTCGCTTTGCGAGTAGTTCGCCGTGTAATGGACACCACAGGCTGATTAGTCTGGTGGGTTTTATACCGGGCAGTCCAATAGTAGATTGTCGAACATGGAATACCATCTCCCTTCCCTAAACTCGATGCTGATAGATGTTTATTGTGAGCATCGTTCTTTGAAAACATAAAAAATGCTACGGATACAAAAAAAATCTTGACAGGGGAGGAAACATTCTGTATAATTAACAGTGTTAAGTAAAGTTACTGTGTAAATCGGGGGCAAAACAATGGGTACTAAAGAACGCAGAGCGAGAGAAAAAGAGCAGTTACAGCGGCAAATTCTTTCGGCAGCGCGAGAGTTATTCGTCAATGAAGGCTACGAGAATGTCTCTATGCGGAAGATTGCTGATAAGATTGAGTATTCACCGACAGCGATCTACCTTTATTTCAAAGATAAGGCAGATCTTTTAGATTCTGTTTGCAAAGAAACCCTCTTGAGCCTGTTAAATACGCTGGAGCTGCTAAACAGGGATAAAAGCAACCCCATTGAGACGCTAAGAAAAAGTGGGAGAGCCTATGTCGAATTTGGGCTACAGTATCCACAAGATTACAAGCTGACGTTTGTCATCCGGCCCCAGTTCCAGCAGGGGCTAGGTCTAGGGGAAGGATCGGTTGGCGAAAGGGTGTTTAATTACCTGCGCGCGATGGTTTCCGAGTGTGTCCGACAACAGGCATTCCGCCAAGTGGATGTCGAAACCACCGGGCAGGCACTGTGGTCTGCGGTTCACGGCGTCACATTGCTCCTGATTGATTTTCCCGATTTCCCCTGGACAGAAAAAGACAAATTAATCGACACAGTGATTGACACAATGATCGAGGGTTTGAAGGCATAGATTTTAAGCTATTTCAGGAGCGTACGCGGTTTATTTGGAACGGAAAACTGCGTCGGTATGTTACCATTGCAGTAGTGCCTTAAACAAATGGACTTAAAATTCACCATCAATTCGATGTATGAGCACCCCTCAGTTATATGGCGAAGGTCGCCGTATTTTTTTTGCTTCTATGTTAACACTGTTAAGTTATTTATCTATGTTAATACATAGAGAATCCTGAAAGGAAAACAGGGATGAAAAAGCGAAACCTAGTCTACAAACACTTCCTTTTCACAAAACTTAACCTAACCACTAATCACATGAAGTACTATGAATTCAGCCGGTTCTTTACGCTGATTTTTGGAGCTTTCTTGGCGGGCTGTTCAGGGTTGTTCGGTCAAGAAGCGGATCCGATGTCGCCCGTCCCCACGGAATTTAGGTTTGAGCGGTATGAGGTCGGCACCGGCACCGCGAAACGTCAGACCGTTTTGACGGGGTTTCTGCTCGATGACACTACCGCAGAACTTGTCGTGGTGAACATCGACGCAGACGACAGCCGCTACTTGCACATCTACACGTTCAGTGAGGACAGTTGGGACCTAAGACTGGAGACAACGCTGGGCCCCGAAGTGCTATTTGTCGATGTGGGAAACATCGGTGGACGTGACCGCTTGATTACTTACAGGAACGGTTTCCTGAATTGGTTCGATCTTGATTCCGCAGCGGAACACCCACTGGTGACGGTGGTTTCTAACACCTTACCTCCTGAAGACGAAATCCCTCATGTTGACGTTACACGGGACCTCAACGGCGACAATCGCGATGATCTGGTCGTGCCGGACGCCGATGGCTTCTGGATATTTATTCAGATGGAGGACGGCGCGTTCGCTGACCCAGTGAAGATTGGTCCTCCCGTTGAGACGGGCAGAATCTACGCAGCCGACGGATACCGATACACCCCGTGGGACCAAGGACGTATCCATGAGGTAGATTACAATCGAGATGGACGCAGCGATCTCGTGTTCTGGAACGAAGATCATTTCGTCGTTCATCATCAAGATGAGCGCGGACTGTTTTCTCCGGTGGCTGAGACCTTCACAACCGAGGTAACCTTCGACTCCGACGACCTCGCCTCACTTGTTGCTCCGGATGGGGTTCGCGGCCGGCGTTTCGATCACGGAGCGCCCGGTGCCATGACAGGGAGGGTGCTGCACGCGTTGACTGATGTCAACCACGATGGTATCGCCGATCTAGCGGTCTTCTCGTTGCAGGCAGGGAGCAGCCGTTTCCTAGGGCAGACCTCAGAGATGTGGAATATGCGCTCGACTTACGAGGTGCACTTCGGCGCACCGACGCCCGGCGGCACCGTATTCGGGAAAAAGGTTGATACGCTGATTCGGTCGGACGGTATCCCGTTCGAGATTGGCGCGCGTGACTTCGACCACGATGATCGGGTTGATATAATGTTTGCGGTTATCGATCCGAGCATCTTCAAAATCATTGGTATGTTGGCAAGGGGGCTCGTGACGCATTCCGCATTGCTGGATTTCCATCTCTACCGCATGGAGGGAAACTCGTATCCCGACAAACATGACGCCGCGTACAAGATCAAGACATACACCCCCGGCGATTCAGGGGAGAAAGCCATGCACTTTCCGTCGTTGCTGTTTGGAGATGTGAACGGCGACGGACGTGCTGACCTATTGGTACAGCATGGACAGAAAGAACTACGCGTTTTTAACGGTGTGCCGGGACCGAATCTGTTCGCCCGGAAACCTCAAAAGGTAGCGGTCACCATGCCCTACGAGGAATACACACAGTTGGTAGACCTCAATAAGGACGGAATGCAGGACCTCCTCATGCATCACCCGTCCACCGCCGAGCCAAATCGGGTAACCATACTCATCGCTCAATAAACGAAATCGGTGATTTATGGTGAATTCCAAAAATAAATAGATACCTTCGCTCCTCGGTTTCAATCCCGATTTATCGGCGCCGGTAGGTGCGGTTGGATGAAGTTTCAGAAAATAATCGGGTAACTCTATATTTCCCCAAGACCCGGTAGGCGCGGTTTGCAACCGCGCTGGTGTCAATAGCAAATTACCCAATTAATAAATTAATCTTCATCCAACCGCGCCGGTGTTTCGATAGGGGCTGCGTCGTTGATGGCGACGCTGTACCTCCCCGGTAGGTGCGGTTTCCAACCGCACCGGTTTGGAGCGTCTCATTAATTCTAAGAGCCACTATATATCGTTGCGTTTCACATTTCAATTTCACACCTCAAAAAGGAGAGAAACAGTGATACGTTCAATTTTTTGCTTAATGGCTATGCTTTTGGGAGTAACCTTTAGTTTCTCAACTCAAGTCCAAGCAGCTGACCTCACCAGAAATTTCGGTATTGGGCTTCAGGGAGCAACAGCTGCGTACGGCCTTGTTCAAGAACAGTCGGAGCCGATTCTTGGTGGACTCAGTTTTCGCTATAACGGACTGGCACCCGTCTATTTTCAAACCGTTGGACATTTTGTACTCAATGATCAGGATAGCGACCATATACTCGGTGGTGGTGTTTCATATGCTATCTTCGAGCACCAAGGTCAATGGAATATAGCCCGCCTTTATTTCGCGTTGGAGGGTGGTGGGCGGTATCAAAAAAAGCAGGCGCTCAGTCAAGAGATGGTCAAAACCACGACTCTCGGCGTTGGACTCGCTTTTGGAGGGGAACTTGTGTTTTCATTGGGAGGGATTCCTCTCGGTTTGAACCTGAAAGTCGGTCAAGGGTTTGGCAGGGAAACCGTTGATACTCAATCCAAGGGGCGTGCTGGCGTTTACGTGGGAACCGGTATACACGCCTATTTTTAGATTCTCTTTTCGCTCATGTAAAGAAATCGTGCAAAGAAACCGAGTTTTTTCTTCAAAACTCGGTTTCTCCAAGTCGCTCTGCACTCTCTTTTGACATAAGCCTCTCTTTGTAATTATGTCGACAAAAAACAAGGCTTATGTAGAGAATGAGTGCAAAAGAAATCGTAGGGAAGGTCTTCTACCTGCCCAAAAGGGCGACCCTACGGGATTGCCCCTACAGTTTTATGTTTTTTAATCCCGATTCATCGGGGCTTGGGATACAGACTTGCTTTAGCCTCGTTTTTTTTCACATTGGCGGTAAAACATGCTATAGTTATGGTGGCTTTCGTGGGAGTTTCACCCCTAACACCCGTTGGGATCTCCCACACGCCTATGAGAAGGATATGAAAGCCAGTGCCGTTCCGAGCATTCTCGCCTTGCGGAAAAAGCTAACTCAATGAAGTTTATCATCGGGCGGAGGCGGAAGGGATGAGATAATGATTCATAAACACAGTAGAATAGCGCTAATCACAGTTCTTGTATGCACGTTATTGTCTCAGTCAACTGCGATTTTCGCTGAATCGAGCGAAGCCGCCCAGCTATACGAGACCGCTTTCAGGCTGATAGTTGAAGGGGATTACGGTGAAGCATATGATCGGCTCAATGAAGTCATTGACAGATACCCCGACACTGTCTATGCGCGGTTTGCTGAAAATCGGAGGCAACAGTTGGAACAGCTAAACCTGCCAAGCATCCGGCGAAAAAAAATTGACCAGAGCGGGCGAGTTGGGACGGTGGTGTTCAGCACCTTATATTCGACATGGTTGGGAATTGGCACTGCGCGACTTATTGATGAAACGGACAACGCAAAAACTATCGCTGGGGGTATGATGATAGGGGCGCCGACGGGGCTTTTGGCCTCTCTGATTGCTACCCGCAACGCTAAATTGACTCGTGGACAATCCGCTTTAATCAATTCCAGTGGTTCTTGGGGAACATGGCAGGGATTCGGTTGGGCAATTCTAATCGATGAAGATGATGGTGAAAAGCCGTTGATTGGTGGTGCCATGATCGGGGGGCTATCAGGTATTCTAGCGACCGCTGCCCTCACAAGAAGAATTGATCCGAGCTTGGGAGATATCGGGATTATCAATTACGGTGCGCTGTGGGGAACATGGCTATCGATGACCGCAGGAAGGGTTGGAGGCTTGGCAGATGGTGATGAGCTACTCGCCTGGACGCTCATTGGGGGCAATATAGGGCTGGCTGCAATGGCACTGCTGACCCCAAAAATTGACATTACCTTGGCGCGAGCAAATTGGATTAATCTGGGAGGGGTTATCGGCACTATCGTTGCTAGCGGGATGGTGGTGATTGCTGACGCCAATATGAGTGAGGAAGCTGGATTGACCTTACTGATAGTTGGCGGCATTGCTGGGCTTATTACGGGCACCTACACTACCCATCATCTTCCGCCCCCGGAGGCGCGTGAAAGGTTAAGTCGTCGGAATGATTGGACGACTTGGAAACTACGTCCTCACCAGCTACAGTTGCGTCCTGATGGGGTACGCGCCAATTTACTCAGTGTCCGATTCTAATCACGGATTTTTATCCATTGAGCCAGCAATTAAAGGGGTTGAAACCATGACAAGTCAACTTATCCGAATTATTATCATTTCCCTCTTTCTTACCGTCACACACCCGTTGTGGGCGGATGAGATTGAATCGGAAATCAAGGCGCTGGAAGCACAATTAATCTATGAAGCAGCGGTTGAGCAGGTTGTCGATGGGGAGTATGATAAAGCCCTCAATGGACTGAATTGGGTCATCTCTGCGTATCCTAAAACGCTGCACGGACGATTGGCAACCGACAAAAAGGGCGAGGTCGCTATCCTGTTACAGCAACCTGAGCCAATTAGTGGGATGAGCAGAGCGGGATTGGTTGGATTCGGTACGTTCTACACCACATGGCTAGGCATTGGTACACTGATTCTTGCGGACGCCGAGGATCCGGTCCCTTACGGTCTCGTTTTAATCGCGGGCCCCTTGAGCGGATTAGCCGGTTCTTTAAGGCTGACGCGGGACAGTGAATTAAGCGATGGGCAGGCTTCATTGATTAATCTTGGAGGCATTTGGGGCATCTGGCAGGCGGTCGGGGCGGCAAACCTCGCCGGTGTGGATGATAAACCGACCGTGGGCGCGAGCATGGCGGGTGGTGCCATTGGATTGGCGTTGGCTAGCAGTATTGTCAGCGGTAGAGACATCAGTCCCGGCGATGCAACGCTGATTAATTTCGGTGGAATCTGGGGGACATGGTTTTCGATTTGCGGGGCGATGGCTCTGCGCGACAGGAGCCGGGATAACAGGAACTTTATTCTAGGCAGTGCAATGACGGGCGGCAACGTTGGGCTGTTGACCATGGCGGCGTGGTCGACAAAACTAAGCATGAGTCGTGCTCGCGCCCGTCTTATTAACATTGGGGGCATCGTAGGTACACTCTACGGTTTAGGCACGAGTATCCTGCTCGATATTGAGCCGGCTGACAAGACGTTCTGGTCACTCATGGGGCTTGGTGGTGCGGTCGGATTAACAGCGGGTGCCTATTTTACCCGGAACTACGATACGCAGGCGAGTTATTTCACTGAAAGTGGGGTGGGGCTGCTCAATCTTGAACCCGTTGAGAAACGATGGAATCTGTCTTTCCCATCCATTACAGTTTATCCTGTTGGCGGTGGAGATGCGCGGATCCCCGATATTGAAGTGCGGACATCGTTGGTTCAGGTCCGGTTCTAATTGGAGAGGAGCAGCGCAAGATAGGCGCAATGAATAGGACGCAGCCTAATTTTCCTGAGAAAACTACCATCCGGGCGTACTATGTCAGTATGTTTCTCTATTGGGGGGCGCTGTATATCTACTCGCCAATTCTGTCGGTATACGCTCAGTCATTGGGCGCCTCGTTCACGACTGTGGGAATGGTTGTCGGGGCGTACGGCTTTGTACAGATGTGGCTGCGAGTTCCGTTGGGGATTTGGTCGGATCGGTTGGGACGCCGGCTGCCCTTTCTCTATGCCGGACATTTTTTTAATCTCGTTGGATGTTTGGGGCTCGCGCTGGCACCGACACCGATTTACCTGATAATCTTTCGCGGTGTGCTCGGTATCAGTGCTGCCACATGGGTCGCGTTCACCGTCCTTTTTGCTAGCTACTTCCCACCGGATCAGAGCCCCAAGGCGATGGGCGTTGTTACAGCCATCAATGGTATCTCGCTTATTGTTGTCAACGGGTTAGGTGGCCAAATCGCGCAGATGTGGGAGATGGGTACTACATTCTATGCGGGTGCCGTTCTAGCGGCCATGGGACTGATAGCAACAGTGCCGATCAAGGAACATCGGATGACGCGTCAACCTCCCACCTTTCGACAGATATGGCGCATTATGACGCACCCTTCCCTAATGCTCGTGGCCTCCATCACCGCGCTCAACCACTACACATTCTGGGCGACCACGTTTGGCTTTATTCCGGTTCATGCGGCGAATCTCGGTGCAAACAAATTCACCCTCGGCATCATTGGGGTAGCCGCTTTGGTACCCTATACGTTAACCGCCCCGATGAACCATCATTTCGCTGTTCGCTTAGGCGAAAATCGGGCCGTCTTTGTAGGCGTTCTGGTGATGGGCGTGACGATGTTTGTTGTCCCACTGATCCACAATATACCACTCCTGACCATTGCCCAAGGCACAAGTGGGTTTGGGCGAGGTCTCGTTTACCCTTTGTTAATGGGACTGAGTATCCGGGAGATATCCGGTGAAGATCGAGCGACCGCAATGGGCGTGTTTCAGGCAATATACGCGATCGGCATGTTTTTGGGACCAGCGACCGCCGGCGCTGTCGCCGATGCGGTGGGACTATCCGGGGCGTTCATTATTGCAGGTGCAGTATCGGTGATTGCAGCGGTGGCAGCATTAATCCTACTTGGGACGGATAAACGACCTGTCAAAACGTGAAGGGACATAAGGCTCAATCAGCACACATCACAGTTTTCCGTCCGCTCGCATTCGCGCACCGTAGGCTTCGATCTCGGCTTGTTCCTCCGGTGTGAGTGTGTAGCGATCGGACAGTGCCGCTGCGATTCGGCGGAAACGTGGCACGTTTCGCAATCCCATGATTGTCAGGCCGACAGATTCATGGCTGAGGACGTAGCGGTAGAACTGTTCTTCTGCCGGGGCGCCTTCACCATCGAACAATTTATCATTGCGCGACGCATTCATAATTACCACGCCGGTGTTATGTTTGCGTGCCTCCGGGAACACGGTACTCTCCGGCTCCTTCATGGCGCAATTGTACCAACAGAGTACGGTATCGAAAAATCCGGTCGCGACTGCGTGTTGGATCTGTTCCCAATCGTGACCCGTTACCCCGATGAAACGGATTAACCCTTCCTCTCGCGCTTTCTGAACCGCTTCTAGTGCGCCATCGGCTGCCAAAGCGCGATTTCGTTCCTCTTCGGTATGTAGGTGGTGGAGTTGGTAGATATCAATGTAATCTGTTTTCAGCAGGCGGAGCGATGTTTCAAGGTCTCGGCGTGCACCCTCGGCGTCACGCTGTGCGGTCTTGGTTGCCAGAATCAATTCGTGTCGCCGTCCTTGGATGGCTTCTCCGATAACCTTTTCGTCATCTCCATCCCGATACGCTCGTGCCGTGTCCATATAATTAACGCCGCTGTCTAGTGCGGTTCGATATCCATCGGCGGACTCGCAATACGCACCGCCGGTTCCCAGTCGGGTGACTGCCAATCCTGTTCTGCCAAGTGTCGTTTGGGGAATCTGATCTGCCATGAGCGTACGCCTCCTTGATTTGCTTGTCGGTATACCTGTTATATGCCGATCGCCCTGCTAGGGCTATGTTCGTTAATTGGTTCATTTGTGAGGGTATGTTGATTGAGAAACGAGGTTTGAGATTTTCGGAAATCTGCTTGACATGCCACTTACCAGTCGTTAAAATATATCAAATCCTTACATTTTTCGCAATGCCTGTTAACAATAACCGAGTCAGAGGAGTCTCATTATATGCCGACATACGAATATAAATGCCTAGATTGTGGTATCCAATTCGATCGGTTCCAAAGTATCACCGAAGATCCCATCAAGCAATGCCCTGAATGTGCGGGCCAGACTAAGCGGTTAATTGGTGCTGGTGCCGGACTGATTTTCAAGGGTTCGGGTTTCTACATCACGGACTATCGCAGTGAAGGGTACAAAGAGAGTGCGAAAAAAGACAATGAATCGTCATCAAGCGGTGACGGAGATAGCAAAAGCGGCGATAGTAAAAGCAGCGATTCTAAACCGAGCAAGACAGAGAACACTGATACTTCCAAATCGACTTCAGATACCAGCGCTTGAAAGATGTTTGATAACAACTGCCCCAGTTCGGTCTTCCGCCGTATTGATGCCTGCGCTATAGACCATTTTCAGACCACTTGACCGTGTTCATTAGCCGAAAGGGGAAGGCATGGACCACACGCATCATCATCATGACCACGAACATCACCACGATGGAGAGAAAGGTGGGGATCAACATACCCATCAACATCGCTTGCAGGGCAAGTTCCGCTTCGCAGTCCTATTGACAACGGTTGTACTTGTTATTGAGGTAGTAGGCGGCATTTTATCGAATAGCTTGGCACTGTTGAGCGATGCGGCGCATGTCTTCTCGGATTCCTTGTCACTGATTATGAGTTGGTTAGCAATCTATCTATCAACCCGTCCGGCAACAAGCTCACGCACCTACGGCTATCACCGGACAGAGGTCTTTGCTGCCTTCATCAACGGCGTTTCTCTGATTGCAATCTCTGGGTGGATCTTTTACGAGGCTGTCCACCGGTTTATGGAACCTGAACCCGTCAAAAGTAGAGAGATGCTTGTCGTGGCGACTATCGGCTTTATCGCGAATATGGTCATTGTCTGGCTCTTTCACGGAGAAGGGCATAAGAGCCTCAATGTGCGGAGTGCGGTGCTGCACGTCATTGGAGATGCACTCGCGTCCGTCGGCGTCATCGTGGGTGGGTTGATAATATATTGGACCGGCTGGTTCATTGTCGATCCCATTCTGAGCTGTGGAATTGGTTTAATAATCTTGGTGGGGGCGTTCAGGGTCACCAAAGAGGCAGTTCACATCTTGTTAGAGGCTTCCCCGAAGCATGCGGATGCCCACCAAGTGGCAGCCTGCATCAGCGCCATTGAGTCGGTCAAGGATGTCCATGACATGCACATCTGGTCGTTATGTTCTAACTATCTCGCGTTGAGCACCCACGTGTCGCTTACTGAAGACGCAAGTAAGTCTTCGCACGAGTTGCGGCAGGAGATTAACGACAAGCTACAAACGCAATTCGGTATTTTCCACACGACCATTCAGATTGAACAGTTTGGTTGTCCCCACGAAGGGCACCTGCTGTGTAACGCACCCCACCACTGAAACGTGATGCGTAAACGATCAGGGGTTCATTAATGAACTCTTGAACAAAGTTAATATGACCGGGGCAGATCCAGTACATGAGTGGCAAGATAGGCGAGCACGAGATTATTGTTGACCGGTGCGACCTGAAAGAGCCGCGTTTCCCGAAACTTGCGCTCCACATCGTATTCATCGACGAAACCGTAACCGCCGTGGATGTCAAGGCAGATATTGGCTGCCTGCCAACTTGCTTCGGAAGCGAGCAGTTTTGCCATATTCGCTTCTGCTCCGCAGGGCGCATTCGCATCGAAGAGCCAGGCCGCTTTATAGCGGACCAGATCGGCTGCAGTCGTTGCAGCATAAGCGCGGACGATAGGGAACTGCACACCTTGGTTGCTACCAATCGGAGCCCCAAAAACCTCACGCTCGCGGGCATAGGCGCTCCCCCGATCGATAAACCAGTATCCGTCCCCGATGGCTTCAGCTGCCAACAGGATTCGCTCCGCATTCCAGCCGTCAATAACGTAACGGAACCCACTTCCCTCCTCACCAATTAGGCTATCGAGTGGCAGCTGTAAATTACGGAACCAGACTTGATAGGTTGCGTAGTTAAACATGGTGCGAACAGGCTGCACCTCTAGTGCCTCATTCTGTCTGCGGGCATCGCGTAAATCAATCAGGAAGAGACTGAGCCCCTCCGTCCGTTTTTCGACCGCTTCAGGGGGTGTCGTACGGGCTAACAGCAGAAGTAGATCTGATTGCTCGATACGGCTAGTCCAGTTTTTGTGACCGTTGACGATGTATGCCGAACCCTCTCGCCGAGCGAAGGTACGGATACTGGGGGTATCGGATCCGGACTCCGCTTCGGTGACCGAGAACGCCTGTAGCCTGAGCTTTCCACTCGCGATAGCGGGCAGCCAACGCTCCTTCTGAGCATCACTCCCGTGGCGAAGGAGGGCGCCCATGAGATACATTTGTGCGTGAAACGCTGCGGAGTTCCCACCAGAGCGGTTAATCTCCTCCAAGACGATGCTCGCCTCTGTTACGCCCAAGCCGAGCCCACCGTATTCTTCCGGAATTAGAATAGAAAGGAACCCAGCCGCTGTCAATGCGTCGACAAAGGCTTGCGGATACGCCCGATGGCGATCGGTGTCGCGCCAGTAGGTATCGGGGAATTGTGTGCAGAAGTCACGGATACGTCCGCGGAGTGCTTCGTGTTCGGGGGAAGGTCGAAAATTCATCGTGTATCCATTCTCTAGTTGAGGAGTTGTCAACATTTTGACGGCCCTAACGTTACTAGGGCGTGTTGACATTTGGCTTTTGCTGTCGCGAGAAACCCTCAAATCATTGGAGAAGATGCCAGAAACCGAGTTTTTTTTCAAAACTCGGTTTCTTGTCTGGGGTGTTACGTCAGTGCACCGATTTATGTCTCTCTATTATCTGGCCACAATGAAATGTCAACAGAACCTAGCTCTTATCGTATCACACGCCTCGTGGGATTACAAGATTGAAATCAGTGCCCTAGGGCTATTCAGTTTTCGGTTTTTTGACTGATTTCGGAATGACCCAAATCCGTAGGCGGGGCATCTTGCCCCGCCGTCGCCTTGACTGGGGGATCGAGATACGGGAAAATTAAATGACCCTATCAGTGCCCTGTGTCGAGGTGTGAATCTCGACCTACAGGTATCATTAGACTGAGCGCAGGTTGGAACGAGCAAAAATGTGTCGTCAACTCCCTAAATCCCCCAACCCCCCTGCACAAGAGGACTTTGGAAGCGATTGATTTCATTCGTCAAATATCTCCAGGGCCCCTAGGCGGTACTGCAAAACGGAGGCTATCTGTTGAATTAACAATCGGAGATGCGTTATAATGCAGATACAAAGCCGATGGGGGAGTTAAACATTATGTTCAAATTGCTATCTCAAAAATCTCCTTTTTGCTGTGATACAAACAGAAAGAGGATACACGGCGCAAAGAGAAACCGAGCGTTGTTCCCTGCGATGTCTGTTGTGCGATCTCGTAATATTAGCCTTCGCTTTATGCTCTGGTTGTTGATGATTGTAGTGTCACAACCTGTCCTCTTTGCGGCGGAGAGTCAGCTGATACGTTGGCCCCCAATTATTTGGCCCACGCTGACGGAAAACCTGATCGGTGAGGATGGAAGTAAGGTCATTAGGATATATCTGCCACCGAGCTACGATTTTACCGAAAAACGCTATCCTGTTATCTATGTGCTACATGGATTTAATGGGAGTTCAAATAGCCTAACTCGAAAGATGCAATCCGCGATGGACCGTATGATCCTCAGCGAGGAGATTCAGGAAGCTATCGCTGTGTTTGTTGATGGCTCAAATCGGTTTGGTGGAAGTCAGTATCTCAGCTCTCCAACTATCGGTGATTATGAAACGTATATCAGGCGGGATCTGGTCAATTTCATTGATAGGCAGTACCGAACAATACCCCACCGGGACAGTCGGGGCATTACCGGATTTTCGATGGGGGCATACGGTTCAATGCACCTCTCGCTTAAATATCCAGAAGTATTTGGGGTGGTCGTTCCCCAAGCGGGCACTTATAAATTTGACGATGATTTGATACAAGCTTTTACAGCGCAGGGCGGCGTTGTCATTACCTTGATGGAGCCACTTAAACACAAATCAGGAAACGAATTTTGGAACGCGCTGAATAGCCTCGCCAATTCTGATACCTTACGACGCATTAGCTTGCCGTTTCGTAACGGTCTGGCGTATCTGGCAGCGGTCGCCCCGAATCCGGACAACCCGCCCTGTTATCTCGATTTGCCGTACAGATTAAAAGCGGGGATTCCGCCTTGGGAGCGTAATGAAGAGGTGTGGGATCGGATTATTGAGAATGACATCATTCGTGAGTTAGACCGATACGCTAACAGATTGAAGCAGAATCCTCAACAGCCGGTGCGGTTGAATGGGATTAAGTTGGTCCATGGACTTGAGGATGAGACGGCATTGCCCAGACAAGCGGAAGCACTGGACCGGAAGTTGACAGCGCTTGGCATCGAGCACGAGTTTGTAACACATGGCGGTGGACACACATTTATCGCAGAGGAGGCGCTACAGTTTATGGCGAAACATCTTGCCTTTGAACCCCCGCCGACGACTTCGGACGGTTCTGGCACCGCTGCTGTTTCACCGTACGCTGTGCCTGCATATAGTCGTGGCAATGAAATTGTAATCACATATACCACTGAAGGGCTAATACGCGGCGGCACCCTTGCCGTTCACGTGCCAGCGGGGTGGACACCGCCGCGGAACGTCCGAGGGTTTCCCGGATATACAACCGTAACTTCTGCCGGCATCATCGGCGATATTACCTTCACCAACCAGAGAATTCAGGTCGATATTCAACATCTCATGCCAGGCGACACCATCACGCTTGTTTATGGGGCAGGTGGCGGCAATTCAGGAGTAAACGCGCCGGCAGATCAGATTTCTACCTTCATTGTTAGCCTTGCCTCGACGTCGGACGGCACTTTGACGCTGCTTAAACAGAGCCCAGTGCTTGAGGTTTATCTGCACCCGTGGGATGTGAATGGTGATGGGATTGTAAATGTTTTGGACCTAATCATCGTCGGGGCTGAGTTCGGGCGTGTGATTGATGACGTTATTTTCGGTCAAAACCCCGACGTAAATCGGGATGGCGTGGTGAACACCCTTGACCTTGTTGCAGTCGGCACTCACTTTGGAGAGACTACCGGCGCTCCAGCAGCGCCTGAGCGTTCCCCTACCGTTATATCGGCAACAATCAGATTCGAGAATCCCCGGTTTTTAGGGAATAACCTGCTGCTTGATTTGATGGCTGACACAGATGTACCTTTGGTGGGTTACCATATCCGGATAGCGCCGGAAGATATTTTGAAGGTTGATTTCGATAGAAGTGTGGATAGTGTCTTCCGTTTGGACGAGGGGGTTCAAGCGGGAACGTTGGTCGCTGCTAAACTTGGCACAGGGCAGCCGTGGCTCGGGCGCGTAAGGCTGGCCACATTGGAATTGGCGGCGAATAACTCGATAAATTCGATACGCTCCTCGATTTCAGTGGACGCAGCGCATCTAATTTCCGTCGACGGGAGATCCGTCGGTGTCAGCGTAGAACCATTTTTCATTGATAGGGTGCGCCCTGATCGGACGCGGATGTTTCCTAACTATCCCAATCCGTTTAATCCCGAGACATGGATTCCCTTCCAACTGCATACAGAGGCGTATGTTCGCATCACCATTTACGATGTGCTCGGGCACGAGGTTCGGACCTTCGACTTGGGACCGCAACCAGCCGGTTGCTACACAACGCGTGAGCGTGCCGTCTATTGGGATGGGCGCAATCAGATGAATGAGCGGGTTGCTAGTGGGACTTACTTTTATCGTCTGGAAGCGGGTGATTTTGTCGACACACACCGGATGGCTGTTTTGAAATAGTCCCAGCTAACTTGTCGCAATCGAAATGGCGATTTTGGAAAATCGACCGACAGAGGTCGGGATCCCCCGCTTGTTGCGTTGGAGCGTTTTATAGTGAATTCTAAAAATAAATAGACACCTTCCTTCCCCGGTAGGTGCGGTTTCCAACCGCACCGGTGCCGACTCGTCGAGCATCCTCAATAGCTCAGGATTTGGCGTGTCCCATTAATTCTAAGGTCCACTATAGGCCGCATCGTCCGTGGCGCCTAAAACCAAGGGCGTTTTTGCCAACTCTGTGTCCAAAATACGAATATCCGAGGTTTTCTTCTGTGTAGCGAGCCACGCCTCTCTCTGTCTTTGTAGGGCTTCCGCAGTAAGCCTGTTCTTAATCCGTTCGCTTACTTCGGGATATGTTTGTTGGCGGGACGGTTCTTTTTTAAGCAACTTAGCGATGAGATATCCTTCAGGTACAGGGATAGGCTGACTCGCTTCGTTGACTGTCAGTTTAGCAATGGCTAACCGCGTTTCTGTGTTGGCTGGAAGTGTCTGCGGGTCTGTCACAATCCGAAGGAGCGGGTTATCGGGAAACGCCTGCTGAATTGCCTGAAGTGTTACTCCTGTTCTCAACTGAGTGGATATTATCTGGGCGAGTGTCTTGGCTTCGGACCGCAAATCTGGTGCATCCTCAGGACTGGACAGAACCAAGATATACTGAAATTGAATCTGTGTAGGTACGACAAACTGTAACCGATGTTTTTCAAAATATTGGGGGGCTGCCTGGTTAATTTGATCCGTGTCTATACTGTTGCGAAATTGACGGACAGTAAATTCTTTGACGATTAGGTCGTCCATCACCCATTCCTCTAGCTCCTGATATTCTAGGCCAATTCGGTTCAAATCCTCAGCGAAAAGCGCCTCGTCAGTATAGCCGTATTTCAACGTTTGAATTTCTACGTTCACCTTCTTCCCCCAACTGCCGAGCAGGATTCCGATGTCGTCCGCCTTCTGTAACATCAATTTGCGTTCGATAAGCCCTTCTAACGCAGCCCGTCTAACCGTCTGCGGCGGGTCCTTAATCTCTTGGCCGGTCAGTTCGTGCTCGAGTTCGCGCAGTGTGATAGGCTGGTCCTTGACGAAGTTGACGATGACGAAAAGGATAGGTTCGTTCTCGAGTTCGCGTAAGGTGATAGGCTCATCGTTCACGACCGCGATCACGTAGTCAATTATTTTTTCTTGGGGCAGCCCGCTTGATGGGATACTAATGAGGGAGAGGTGGAGCAGAATGTAGAGCGCAATGCGTAAGGCGTCAAACGGGGAACGCAAAGTCTCAGTGTGCTTCCTGCCTTCCATTTCTGTTCTTCTCCTCCTATTCTAGTCAAGTTACCGTTACAGGGCAGGCGTCAGCCGGGACGGATAAAAGGTCAAGCATAAACATTAACGCTCACAGATGGAGCTGATAGACCAAAGGTGAATAGGACGCATCAAAAAAGAGCGAAGAATCCCCAAGCGGGAATAGATGATAGCTAATTATATGCTTTTCAAATCTGTCTGTCAATTAGAAGTTTTCACCGTTGATACAATCTCTCGTCCGTGCTATCATAGGAGTACAACGATTTTATGGTGAACAATATAAATATGTAGACACTTTCGATCCACATGTTTGGTAGGCGCTGTTTCCAACTGCGCCGGTATAGAGTGTCCAAATAATTCTAAAATTCACCATAACTCTCAAGCGAGGTGGTAGGTTTTGAAGAACGCTAATCCGTCCGTTTCAAAAGAATTGTTGGAAACGCTGAACACCGTTCAGGAGCGTGTACTGTGGCTCGCAACGCTTATTATTCATTACGCGAACAACCTGCGCCCCAACGCCGATCAGACAAAGGTGGGCGGGCATCAGGCATCTTCGGCATCGGTGGTGTCGATCCTGACGGCACTCTACTTCCATTTTCTGCAAGCCGGGGACCGCGTTTCGATTAAGCCACACGCCTCGCCGGTGTTTCACGCAATCCAGTACCTGCTGGGCAAACTGCCAAAAAAACAGCTGACAATGTTTCGATCGTTTGGAGGGCTGCAGGCTTATCCGAGTCGAACGAAAGACCCGGATGCAGTCGATTTTTCGACCGGCTCTGTCGGTTTGGGGGCCGTTGCCCCGGCGTTTGGCGCGCTAGCCCATCGTTATGCCTTATCCCACTTCGGTCACGTCAGTTCGCGCCGTTTCGTGGGGGTGATCGGTGACGCTGAGTTGGACGAAGGCAACGTATGGGAAGCGATTCTGGATCAGGCGCTCACCGGCTTAGAGAATCTGCTCTGGATTGTTGACCTCAACCGTCAAAGCCTTGACCGGGTTGTGCCCGGCATTCGAGCGCGGCAGCTGGCACGCCTATTTGAGGAGAGCGGTTGGCAGGTGCTTGAAGCGAAGTATGGTCGGCAGCTTCAGGCGCTCTTTGAAGAGCCGGGCGGCGCCGCTTTGCGCCGGCGGATTGATGAGATGAGCAACGAGGAGTATCAGGCCCTAATCCGTCTTCCCGGAGCAGAACTCCGCTCTCGAATCATTGATTGTCAAGGGATTGATAGCGCGGAGATTGCCGCATCGATTCAATCTATCCCAGATGAAACGCTCCCGTCGGTGGTGAGCAACTTGGGCGGGCACGACTTGGAGGAGCTGCTCGCGGTGCTAGCGCAAGCGGAAGCGGAGCCTGAACGTCCTACCATTATTTTCGCCTATACGATTAAAGGGTGGGGATTACCTATCGCCGGTCACCCGCTCAATCATTCGATGCTGCTCAACGACGCACAGATAGCCGATTTGCGCGAGCGGTTGGAGGTATCCCCTCCTGACGATTGGAATCGATTTGATCCATACTCGCCTGCGGGCAAACTTTGTCTCGAAGTCGCCGACCGGCTCTTTCCGCCCGATCCTGAACCGCCTGTAACCCTCTCCGCCGATGATATACCGACAGTGCTTTCACTGCCGACCCAGGGGGACCTGAGCACACAACAATCCTTGGGACGCCTGCTCATGCGACTGACCCGTGTGCCGAAGTTATCGGATCGGATTGTTACCACGTCGCCGGATGTATCGGTGTCTACCAACCTATCCGGGTGGATTATCAAGACAGGGGTGTTCGCACAGCAGGAATTGCCTGACTATGAGAGTGAAGCAAATGAACTCCGCAGCTGGCGACACGGACCGCAGGGACAGCACATCGAGCTGGGCATTTCGGAGATGAACCTCTTTACGTTGTTGGGGATGTTCGGTCTGTCGGCAGAACTGTGCGGTCAACATATCATCCCGATTGGCACGGTCTACGATCCGTTTGTGTGCCGTGGGCTTGAAGCACTCATCTATGCCCAGTATTCGGGCGCGAAGTTTATTTTCGCCGGAACACCGTCCGGAATCTCGTTGGCGCCGGAAGGGGGCGCCCACCAATCCACAGTTACCCCCTCACTCGGCGCGGAGATACCGCGACTCAACGCCTATGAACCATGTTTTGCACAGGAGCTGGAGTGGATACTGTTGGAAGCGCTCCGCCAATGTTGTGATCGAGATCAGGGACGCTCGACCTATCTACGACTGTCCACTAAGCCGATTGACCAGACGCTGCTCACGCCAGCTGTGGAACGGTTGGGTGTGGACGAATTGCAGCGTCAGGTGCTCGCTGGTGGATACCGCTTAGTTGATTGGCGCAGCACCGATCCCGTGATGCCGAGGGAGCGGTTGGTGCATATCGCGACAACCGGCGTCATGATCCCAGAGGCCGTCGAAGCAGCGGAGATACTGCGACAGCAGCGGGTGGCTGCCAACGTGCTGAATATGACCAGTTCCCGCCAACTGTTTGAGGCGTGGCAGTCGATGCAACAACACCCCGAAGGTTCACAACGTGGAGGCACGCCGTTCGATTGGCTAATCCCTACCAATGAGCGGCATGCGCCGATTGTTACGGTTCACGATGGCGCCTCCCACGCTCTGTCTTGGTTGGGAAGCGTCTACGGCGAGTTGGTCATCCCCCTCGGTGTGGATGAGTTCGGTCAATCGGGTGACCGCGCTGAGCTCTACCGGCACTTCGGGATCGATGCCGAAGGTATCGCTGAGGCGGCGTTAGCGGCATTAAGTCGCTGTGGTATATCGGTTTGACACTACTGTATCGTCAACGGAACGGTATTCGATTCAAGTGTTGCTAAGCCCCGGTACGAATCCAGTAGCAGATACAGGCCGTCCAGTTTTGCGGCTTCATGGTGTTCGAGCCCCTCCATCTCTCTCTCCAAGTTGTGGATCATTTGCTCCTTCATGTCGTCGGGCATACTCTCGTTCCCCTGCACTATCCGAATCTCGCGCTTTATCTCCAGAACCTCCGGCGATTCGGGGGCGTAAATCTCCCGATAGACTTTCAACTCCATAACCACCTGCAACGTATAATCGCCGGGGCCTAGCCTGTAGTAGGACTTCAGGTCTTTTAACTTCGCCTTTCGGATTTCACCTGCCTTGAGTTGAGCCCCTTGAATACAGGTTGTCACTTGGTCTTTCCACATTACCGTTTGGGTCTTTGCCGGGAATGTGATCGGTGGTTTGGGCGTCACGACCTGTCCTAGCCGATCTTTGACCACTAATTTGGTAAATGCCCCCCTGCCGGAAACTGCCGCGTACGGCACAAGCAGGTCAAATGTCCCGACATTCAGCGTCAGGTCAAGGGGTATCGGTTCGGTCAGGCTGTAACTCGGTTTTGCCAATGATAGATGAAGCGCGCCGAGAGATGCCGGGGTCGCTGACTCCGGCGGCGCGGCGGGTTCAGTTTGCCCGGTTGTCCCGGTCAGGCAACCGGTGGCGTAGAGACTCCATAGAGTCAGGCATATTAGAAGTCGGGTTGTCATAGTATCCTCCTGTTCGTTTGGATTGGAAAGTCACAAGAAAGGGGCAGTTCCCCCTCATCGAAGAATACATTATAACATAATCGTGGGTCAGATTCCCTACTCTGCACTACTTCTTTTATGGTAAAATTTATAATTATTCGTACACTGTAAGAGGGGCTTCCTAGCCCCGATTATACCAATACCGCCTACCTGTTTTTATTATTTACCATAATTCCCTATCCATCGGGGAAATAATTGTAACCATCTTGTGTGGGAGGGGCATCCTGCCCCGATTCCTATCGTAGAGCTATTCGTCAGGGAGCGGAGCACCATATGGAAACTGTCTTTAGCCACAGAGGCGCGACAGGTGAAAAATCCGTGAACCGTGAAAGGTCCCAGACACGGAGGGAAATCCCCAGCGGTTAGGAAACCGTGCGAACTGATGGTTCGTTTCTGCCTTTCGCTCCGGATGAAGATTAATTTATTAATCTGGTCTATGTTTGGTAGGCGCTGTTTCCACCTGTGCTGTCTGGTCTCCTGTTTGGTAGGCGCTGTTTTCAACTGCGCCGTTTCAACCCAACCTACGGCACCCACCAGGCCTAGGGAAAATATAGAATTACCCGATTATTTTTTAAACGTCATGAGGAGTGACATGTCTATAGACCGGCGCCCCCCAAACCCCCATGCGCCAGTTGCTTTGAATCCCGATTTATTGGGGAGGCGCCCCATGTGGCAACCGTCTTTGGACACAGAAGAGCGACAGGTGTAGGACTGACGCATCGCGTTCATTCCCCATGTGCCCCATTTGCGTAAGTCCGGCGGAGTTAAAATATCTGCCCTCCTACGCTTTTATCACCTTTCAGTCCCCTTTTAATCGGGTAAAGGAATGTAACCCCACGCTCCCACGTTACAATGCCTGCTGCCCTGTCTTTCAGTCCCCTTTTAATCGGGTAAAGGAATGTAACTCTCATGCCAGTTGGTGATACGGTTGATTAGGTTACTTTCAGTCCCCTTTTAATCGGGTAAAGGAATGTAACTTCACAGCCAAAGTAAGAAG
>JAJEAL010000133.1 GCA_022822785.1 Candidatus Poribacteria bacterium | reverse complement strand
GCTCTTGGAGGAGATGACGCGAATCACGCCGAAGCATAAGGGTACCGAAAAAGTTCGTGCAGATATCCGGTCTCGGATTTCAAAATTGAGGAAATCGGCTGGGAAGAAACAGTCGAAGAGAGGGCACAGCTATCATGTCCCTAAACAGGGCGCCGGTCAACTCGTGCTAATTGGCACGCCTAACGTCGGCAAGTCGCAAATTATCGCTAGCTTTACGAAAGCGAAACCGGCTGTCTCTCCAACCCCGTATACGACCCAAGAGCCTAGCGTCGGGATGTTAGTTTATGAGAACATTCAATTTCAATTGGTTGACACGCCCCCAATCACGCCGGACTTCGTGCAGCCGTGGGTATTCGACCTTGTAAGAAATGCAGATCTCGTCTTACTTGTCGTCAGTCTTGCCAGCGATGAGATTTTGGATCAGGTGGAAATCGTTAAATCGAGGTTGACTGAAGCAAAGATTCAGATTGCAGGCCTCGAGGAGCAACTGGAGGAGACGGAGGAAGAGTTTAGCGCGAATTTCACGAAAACAGTCCTGCTCATTGCCAACCAAGCAGATGAAGGGGGCGCCGCGGATCGGTTAGAGATATTGCGTGAATTTTATGCCGAAGAGTTTCAGATCTACCCGCTTTCGGCTGTTACCGGTGAAGGGCTCAATCGATTGCAAGAAGTGGTATATAAACAGCTCGACATCTCCCGTGTTTACACGAAATCTCCAGCCAAGCCTGTTGATTACGAAGATCCAATCGTGCTTCCGAATGGCAGCAAGGTGATTGAGGCGGCGATGGCACTGCACAAAGAGTTTGCTCAAGATTTCAAATCTGCGAGGATTTGGGGCGCTAATTGGTACGATGGCCAAACTGTCAGTCGCGACGATGTGGTTCACGATGGAGATGTGCTGGAGTTTCACGTGTGATTGATTTAAGAAAAACTCACTTGCTTTACGAATGTGAACAAAAACTTAACATATAATAAGTGTTTATGGTATAATACTTAGACTACTAACCTAGTAGGAGAAAACTTTGTGCAGTGGCCTGATTATTTTCCAAATGACTGTCCACCTGAAGACGCACAGGCAGCAACAGGTGATGTTTATCGTTTAGTCAAACAGAATCCGCCGGAAGCAAGGGATTTCATACCTTTACGCGAAAAAACTGGTAAAGATTTTGGTGAGCAAGAATGTCAAGCTTGTGGTCTTTCAGTCTTTAGAAGCTTTGACGATGCTGTAGGGGTGAAGAACAGAGGTCGTGGGATGGGAAACCGCCTTATAGCAAAAGGATCCCTAAGTCGTCATCTTGGTAAGGTTAAACAGACACCTAGCAGAGCGTTTGGACAATCACATCATACTTGGTGGGTCCCAACAGAAGTGGAGCCGTGGAGTGTTTTTCATGTTGTTCAAATTCCACAGGAGGATTGATGATGGGCTATCTTCCACAATCAACACACTTGGGTAAGCTTGAGTTAATTGAAGTATACGAGTTTTATGATCAGCCAATTCTTTTTTCTTGTAGAAATGCTTCGGATGCTATATTTATGGGGGTTTTTGCTGCTGAAGATGATAATTTTGAGACTTGGCTTTATGTTGGTGTCTCTCCCCATCGGTTTAACCAAATTCGTTCTGGCACGATTGACCTGCACGATGCCTTTTCTGAAGTCGAAGATGGCATAATTTTTCAGATTAAAGTATCTCATGATGAACAGATGCCAGTATTAATGCCTATCTCGGCACCCCAAATTCCGGACGATATGTTGCCCTTACCCGGTGAATTCATAAACCTTGAAACGCCTACTTTACCTGAATTGGACGAAGATTTAAAATGGAAATCCCTCCAAAAGCAGTTTAAGGATTTATCAGAACCAGAACATGATGTTGAGGGAACATTAATAGGTGTCTTTACTGATAACAAAACATTTGGAATTGAAGCACAAGACGGTACTATATATAAAGGCGAAATATTGGAGGAGGCATTTAATACCGCAAGCAGTGCTACCATTAGTGAGAGATATATTGCGACTATCCGAGAAGTTACTTCCATTCAACCCGTAACGGAGGAAGTGAAAACAGATTATTATTTAGTAAAATTAGATCCCATCTGATGAGTACATTTTTTTTAACGGTTTGTTTTGGCCTCCAAACTGATAGCACATCTTGAATTCCAAAGAGATTACACTATTCCGCAAAAATCTTCTCGCGTGGTTCGCGAGCCATAGCCGCAAGCTTCCTTGGCGCGATACAGACAATCCTTACCATATTTGGGTCTCGGAGGTGATGCTTCAGCAAACCCAGGTCACCAAGGTGTTGGAGTATTATCAGAAATTTGTAGATAGGTTTCCCGATGTGGTTAGTTTGGCGGGAGCTGAGTTACAGGACTTATTGAAAACGTGGGAAGGGCTGGGCTACTATGCCAGGGCACGAAATCTGCACAAAGCTGCCCAGGTTGTCGTGCGAGATCTGGAGGGACATATACCTGTGGATTACGCCGCATTCCGAAAATTGCCCGGTGTGGGAGAGTACATCGCCGCTGCGGTGCAAAGCATCGCATTTAATGCGCCTTATGCCGTTGTAGATGGCAACGTTAAACGGGTTCTTGCACGCCTATTTCTAGTTAAGACGCCTATCAACAGATCCGCTTCGACGCGGATTTTTCAGGAAAAAGCGAATCAGTTGCTCGACCACAGTGTGCCGGGGATTTTTAATCAGGCGCTGATGGAGTTGGGGGCAACCGTCTGTCGTCCGAAATCCCCGACCTGTGTCGTTTGTCCAGTGAACGCATATTGTCAAGCATTGCAGATGGCGAGACAATCGGAATTTCCGGTTAGGCAGAAACCGAAACCCCTGCCCGAGTATCACGTCGTTGCGGCGGTCATCCACAGAGACGATCAGGTTTTCATCACCCAACGTAAACCGGAAGGTTTGCTCGGCGGATTATGGGAGTTCCCCGGCGGTAAGATTCAGGTGAAAGAAACCGCGGAACAGGCGTGTGTTCGTGCAATCCGAGAAGAGACGAACCTGCTCGTTGAACCGATTGAGTACCTGACCCGCGTCAAACATGCGTACACCCACTTTAAAATTGTGATGGACGTTTTTCATTGTCACTACCAATCCGGCGAAGTTGTCCTGAATGAGGCGATCGATTACCGCTGGATTACTGTTAATCAGATTAATCAATTCCCTTTTCCACGTTCTAACCATAAATTCATTCCCCTGTTGACACAGGGCAAGGAGGACTACAATGAGTAGCGATACGCTTAATGTTTATCGAGATTTAGGTGTCAAGCCTGTCATCAATGCAATGGGTTTCATGACAGTATATGGCGGTTCCCGTCCGTCGCCGGGGGTCCAAGCGGCGATGAACCACGCTAGCCGATACTTCGCTGATATGGAGGATCTGCTGAAGAAAACGGGTGACATTATCGCAGATCTGTTAGGAGGTGAAGCAGCGTTGGTGACGCCTGGCTGTGCAGCGGCACTTGCACTGAGTTCGGCGACCTGTATGGCTGGAGACGATCCCGATAAGATTCAGCAGCTGCCGGATACAACTGGCATGAAGAATGAAATCATCATCCAGAAATCGCAGCGATACCATTATGACCGGTGTATAACCGTTTTTGGTGCCAAGATGATTGAGGCGGGTGATGAGCAGACCACCGCGGCGCAGGTGGAATCCGCTATCAACGAGAAAACCGCTGCTATCCACTACGTCGCGCCGGGAGGTGGTCCAGGGGTTGTATCGTTGGAAGAGGTGATTCGCATTGCCCATTCCCATGATGTTCCGGTGATCGTTGACGCGGCAAGCCAGGTTTATCCGTTGGATCAGATGCGTCGCTATCCGGAGGCGGGTGCAGATATGATTGGATACGGCGCGAAATACTTCGGTGCGTGCAATTCGACGGGGGTATTATGTGGTCGGAAAGATTTGGTAGACGCTGCTTTCGTGCATAGTTTCATCGGCTATGAAACACAGCTCTCTCGCTCAGTTGGCAGACCACTAAAGCTTGATCGGCAGGAGATTGTCGCCGTTGTGGCTGCGTTGCGCGAGTGGTTTTCAATGGACCACGCTGCACGAATCGCTGAACACGGGTGGAAAGCGCGCGCCATTCAGGATGCGCTCGATGGTGTTCCTCATATTACTTGTCAGCCGGTTTCAGATGAACGGACACTCGGTAATGGGCTTGTGGTAAACGTGGATGAGGAAGCAGTGGGCAAAACTGCGAGCGCAGTAGCTGCCGCCCTGCTTGATGGCGATCCAAGCATCGTTCTGCACGGGGGTAATGGTTCGCTGCACGTCGCGGTCTCGAATCTGATCGAGGATGACCTGCAAGTGGTCGCGGATCGGTTGAGAGAAGAACTAACGGCTTAGGTCGGTCAATCGTTCTCATCTAGGCTATCAAGTTGCATCAAGTGTTGTGGTTGTCGAAAACTTGGGGACCTGCCCCGGCGCTCCATTTCCAAGTGGGTGCGGGCTGTTGTTTCCCCTACAAGGAGATTATTTATGCGACTATGGGAACGGCAAGTGGACGAATGGCTTGCCAAGAAACCGGAACGCACAGCGACACCTGATTTTGAAGCATTTTGGGACGACACACAATCACAGGCTCAATCCCAACCGCTGAACCCAGAGATTATCTCTGTGGATTATCCCTCAAAGAAGCTGTCCGTCTATAAGGTCTCGTTTGATGCCTTTGACCGCGGTCGTATTCAGGCGTGGCTCCTCGTACCTACCTCCACATCGGAGAAGCGGCCTGCAATTATCCGCTGGCACGACTACCTCGGTTTTCGCGGACGTGTCGGGACACACCTGACGTGGGCGCTTCAGGGGTTCGTCGTCCTTGTACCCGATATTCGAGGCCACGGAGATTCTTCCGACTTGACCCATTACTCGTGGGGCAACAACAAAGGCTACTTCCCGCAAGGCATCCAGGATCCACACGAATACTACTTGCGCGGCTGCATCGCCGATGGGCTGCGAGCGGTTCAGTTGCTCAATGGACGTGAGGAAGTCGATTCGGACCGGATTGGGGTTATTGGAGATGGGTTAGGTGGGCTGGTTACTGTATGGGCAGCGGCATTTAATTCTCAGATTAATACAATTGCCCCAGTTGCCCCGTATCCCTGCGACTGGGAGCGACATGTACTCAGCGCGAGTAGCACCGCCGCATCTGAAGTCCGGACCTACCTGATGCGTTATCCTGAGCAGGAAGAGACTGTGTGGAAAACGTTGAGCTATTTTGATCCAATCAATATTGCCGACCGTGTGAAGTGTGCGTCGCTGTTTCCTCTTGGTCTGCAAGGTAATACTGCACCGCCTCAGGATTCGGTGGGCATTTACAACCTCGTTGAGGGTGAAAAAGAGCTAAAAGTGTTACCTTATGATGGGCACGGCGCAGGTATTGAAGCGTTGATATGCTGGATGCAAGCACGGTTAAAGCCGTAGTATTGTAAGGGGATAGAGTCTGACAGCCCCATTAGTTTGTGCAATAATAGGAGAGCTATAAGATGTGGACATTCGACTTACCACTAGAGGAACTGGAAACTTACAAACCGGCCCGCACCGCACAACCAGACTTTGAAGAGTTTTGGGAACGCACAAAATCGGAGGGATTGGCGCAGCCATTGAACCCTGAGCTCGTTCCTATCGACTATCCCGTGAAACGGGTTAAGGTATTCTCTGCGACCTTTGATGGTTACGCGGGTGAAAGCGACCAACCGCCACGGGCGGGCGGTTGGTTTTTTATTCCCGAAGAGCCGGCACCACGGCCGGCGTTGGTAATCTATCACGGTTACCACGGCTATCGCGATAGAATTTCGAGTCATCTGCATTGGGCGTTGCTCGGATTCGTCGTGTTGGCGATGGACGTGCGTGGACGTGGCGAGGCACCCGACTGGACGGAGTACGAAGGTGGACACGGGCTCGGCTGGATGACACGGGGCATCATGGACAAAGAGGAGTACTTCTACCGTTTTGCCTACATGGACTGTGTGCGCGGCGTTGAGTTTATCGCGGAGCGTCCGGAGGTAGATCCCGATCGAATCGGTGTGCTAGGCAGTTCGCAAGGTGGTGCCTTGAGCCTCGCTGTCGCTGCACTCAGTGACCGACCTGCGATCGCGATGCCGATGGTGCCCTTTCTCTGTTACTATCCTGATGCCGTGAAGATGGCGCGAGAGAACCAATACGGCGAGTTGAACAACTACTTCATTCGCTACCCTGAACGGGAAGAAGCAGGGATGAAAACGTTGAGCTACGTGGACAATATGAATCTTGCGCCGTGGATAACCTGTCCAACGTTGGTCTCCGTCGGATTGCGAGACACCACCTGCCCCCCTTCTACTGTCTATGCTACCTATAACCATCTCACGTGTGAAAAGGAGATTGCGTACTATCCCTACGACATGCACAGCGGCGGTGGTGATGCACACAAGGAGAAGGTTATCGAGTGGGCGCATCGGTTGAATCCGTGAACTCTTTGTGTTGATTAGTCTACCAAGACTGACCAATAGAGCGGGAAGGCGGTATCTGCCCGTTTTCCCGCCTATTTTTTAGTTAGAACCATGTCGTGTACAGAGGTGTCTTCAAGATAATACTCATCAGTCCCCAATAAGTCCCAACGATGAAGTCTCCAACCACCAATCCCATGAAGAATGGGACGACCTTCCTATACGCCGTTGCGCCGCCGTGTTTCAAGATGAGCAGCTTTATCGCCCAGCAGACAAAGAGCGCGAACCAGTAGACATCAATGGTTCCCGAACTGACTCCCAGAATATATCCTGCTGGATGAAACGGAAACCATATAAAGCGCATCCGCATCCAGCCCATTATAACTGAGAAAACAGCTGACCCCCCGATGATCCCTGCGCCTAAGGTGTCAGGTGGCTTAGGGTTTTGTAGCCACCCGCTCAAGCTATTGTAGGCTTGGGTGCCTGCGGCCAACAATTCTCCAGCGGTTGAAGCACCGTATTGATACAGAACGACCGGAAAGATCCAGAATGCCAGAAGCACGCCAAAAATCAGAGAGAGCATCATCGCCCAGGTGAGTCGGTGAGTGTTCGCACCGGTACTTTCAGCCGATTTGAACGCCTCCAACTGGTGAGGCATTGGGTGGCTTCGGTTTAACCGATTGAACCAATAAAACAGCGAGAACATGGTGAGATTCGGCGCACCGATTTTCCGCGTTCCAAAGGCAGAAATGAGAACGACCTGTGGGTTCACGAGAACGATTGCGTGTAAAGGGGGCCCTAGTTCGGCTCGTATTCGCGTGAGTGCCGTCGCAATCATAAAGTAGAGTCCAAAGAATGTAGGTACAAGCCATCGAGACATTCCCAAACTGTTGCAATAGAAGATCAGAGCAACCATCCCGCCGATAAAGCAGAGCGCTGCTGTTCGATAACGCATTGGCTCGTCCGAGTCGTCAAGTGTTGAGTTTAGGTTAATAATTTTTTTCAAGACTTCCCAAAAATAGCGTCGTCCCATGTAGAGTGTCATCACGCATAACCCAATCATAGCGCCTGTGGCTTGTTCGCCAAAGAACGGATAGCGTGGCAGCGTGTTCCACCCCATCATTGCACCGACCAATCGCTCCATTTTGCGAAATAGGAAGAAGAACCATGTGGAAAAGGTGAGATCTAACGGGATGAGGAAAGAGAGCCCAATAAGGAAAGGATAGAACCGTATTGGCAATGAGCCGATAGCATTCCACGGTTCCTCCGTGAAGAAGACTCCCAAATCGTAACTAGGCTCCTTGATTGGCACGTGCGGAATCTTCGGATAGAGGAAACTCACACCGTTGATAAGGCTGATTGCGCCCGCGACACCGAAACCTATCCACATGAGTCGATTGCGAAAGAAACCGTGGGTGGGATTAGTCATTTCCAGCGGAATCTGAATAATTGGATAGGCGAGTCGCTCATGTTCGATCCACTGCTTTCGGAGAATAACATTGAGGCAGATTAGCATAAAAAAGAGGACAGAAATTAGAAATGACCATGCAATGGCGGGCCGGATCCAAAATCGGTAGAACCCTGTGGACCAGAAGGCAGATTCGCCCTTGTAGAAATATTCGACAGCGGCCGGGTCTTGCACAAGAAGCACGTCTGGCAGGTATCTGTGAAAGAGATTTGCCCATTCGTTTGCCGGTGTGGCGTAAAAATAAGCGTGGGGGATCACCCCCATCATGCAGACCATGTTATCGTGGGCAGTGACCGCTGTTGTTGCGGAAACAGTGGTATAGATCATCAGCAGTTCCGCTTGCGAGAACGGCTCCTTCGACAGAAACCGCCCGCCGATTTTGTTGATGAGGATTAAGACGAAGAGAAAAAAGACGGAGAGTTGAGGCAGGGACATGGATGTCCAGTGGAGGGAATGCCATATCATCTCCTCAAGTGCCACAAGGTAGAGGCAGAGGGGCATGAGCAGCAACCCGAATAGGATTGCTTTTATTGAGAGCCGTGAGGGTTCGACCTGTTTCATTATTTTCTCTATTTTCTGAGTTCAAATCCCCTGTCGAGACGCCCCCTAATTTTTGTTTCGTGGATAGGTTTCCTGCAATAGCTCAGGCTGCCATCTATTGCCCTGTTGGAACGATATATGTTGAATTGATGGATATTTGTCTGAATCGGGCGTAAGGGAATTTCAAAATAAAAAAATGTGGACTCATGTTAAAAGAAGGTGAAAAACGTTCAGGGAAACCGGTTTTTTTTCAGGGTGCTAGTGGAATAACTACCCCTACGGTTCCTTTGTACGTTTTGCTTACATGAGCGAAGGTACAAAGTCAGTTCTTGCCTTTTTGGGCTAGAACCATGTAGTATACAAGGGAGTGCCAAGGATAATACTGAGCAAGCCCCAGTAGGTGCCGACAATGAAGTCACCGACCACCAATCCCATGAAAAACGGCAAAATCTTCCGATAGGTTTTCACGCCGCCGTGTCTCAGGACCAGCAGTTTGATTAACCAACAGACGAACAGTGCAAACCAATAGACATCAATGGTGCCTGAACTGACGCCTAGAATGTACCCACCGGGATGGAAGGGGAACCATAGGAAGCGCATTCGCATCCACGACATTCCCATAGAAAAGAGCAGTGATCCACCAATAACGCTGCCTGCGACCGGATCTGGCGCACGTGGATACTGCAACCACCCGCCCAGGCTATTGTACGCTTGCCACCCTGCTCCCAATAGTTCCCCGGCGGTTGAAGCACCGTATTGATAAAGGACGACGGGAAAGATCCAGAATGAAACGAGGAGGCCGACAATCAACGAGATCATCATCGCCCAGAATAGACGTCTGGTACTAGCGTGGGTGCGTTCTGCGGATTTAAATCCTTCTAGTTGATGTGGCATTGGGTGGCTACGATTGTAGCGGTTGAACCAGAAAAGCAGCGAAAACATGGTCAGGTTCGCAGTACCGAGTCGTCGTGTCCCAAGGGCGGCGACGAGGATAACTTGCGGGTTTACCAGTCTGATTGGGTGTAAAGGGGGTCCCAATTCTGCTCGCATTCGTGTGAGTGCCGTAGCAATCATGAAGTAAAGCGCGAAGAAAAGTGGGACCAGCCATAGGGACATTCCCAAGTGACTACAGAATATCATCAAGGCAATCATCCCGCCGATTAAACAGAGGACCGCGGTCCGATAGCGCATCGGTTCATTCGTATCGTCAAGTGTGGACTCAAGGCCAATCACTTTTCTAAATACGTCGACAAAGTGTCGTCGACCGAGATAAACGGCTGTGAGGCATAGTCCAATCATAGCGCCTGTGGCTTGTTCGCCAAAGAACGGATATTGTGGGATAGTGCTCCAGCCAACCATTGCACCGACCAATCGCTCCAATTTTCGGAATAGAAAGAAGAACCATGTGGAAAAGGTGAGATCTAACGGGATTAAGAAGGAGAGCCCAATCAGAAACGGATAGAATCGGAGCGGCAGTGTGCCAATGGCATTCCACGGTTCTTCGTTGAAATAGACTCCCAGATCGTAGCTTGGTTCTTTGATCGGTATGCGCGGCACACTCGGATAGAGGAAATTAAGCCCGTTGAGGAGACTTATCACTCCAGCAACGGTGAACCCGATCCACATCATCCGGTTGCGGAAGAAACCGGAGCGTAGATCGGTCATCTCCAGCGGAATCTGAATAATTGGATAGGCGAGTCGTTCGTTTTCAATCCACTGCTTCCTGAGAATGACGTTCAGGCAGAGCAGCATGAAAAACAGAACAGCAAGCAGAAAGGACCAACCGATGGCAGGTTCAATCCAGAATCGATAGTAGCCGCTTGCAAAGAAGGAGGATTCGCCTCTGTAGAAATAGTTCACCGCATTGGGATCGCGGATGACAAGTAGGTCGGGGAGATGTTTATGGAAGAGGGCTGCCCATTCGTTTTCTGGGGTGGCGTAGAAGAAGGCGTGTGTAAGGACCCCCATCATGCAAACCATATTGTCGTGCGCGGTGTATGCGGTGGTTGCGGAGAGGGTGGTATAAATCATCAACAGTTCGGCTTGTGAAAATGGATTTCTCGACAAGAAGCGTCCAGCGATTTTGTTGATGAGGATTAAGACGAAGAGAAAAAAGATAGAGAGTTGAGGCAAGGACATGGATGTCCAGTGGAGGGAATGCCATATCATCTCCTCAAGTGCCACTAGATACGCACACAACGGCATCAGCAGCAAGCCGAACACAATCGATTTTATTGAAAGACGAGAAGCGTTGGGTTGTTTAGCCTCACCCGTTTCATTTAGGTTCATCAGTTCCTTATTGTTGGGTTGCTATCCACATCTTAGCGTACTAGGGTTGCTTCAGTTTCGCCCACACTGTTGTTAGCTTGTTTTGTGGAGAGACAGCAAGGGCCCCCGGTGTGTACTCGTAAATTGATGGGAACGACTGTATTGCAGCGCGACCACCCGGCACATAAATTTTATTTGATGCTACCGTGGCTGGAATGCCTGCCCTTGCTCGTGGCAGTGGGACAGCTTCATCGATGACCCATTCATCAAGCGCCGGATTGTACACATCCACCCTTTTTAACACCTCATCGTTTTCGCCATCGCTGAACGTAGACAGTCCGCCGATTGCGAAGATTCGACCGCTCAGAGTTGTTACTCCAGAAAGAGCTCTCTTGATTGGCATCGGTTTCTTGGTTTCCCAGGTGTCTGTCGCCGGATCGTAAACCTCGACAGTATCTAGGACCTCTTCAAAATTCCATCCACCAACGGCATAAATTTTTCCTTGGGCGACAGCCGCACCGAGACCGCCTCTTGGTGTTGGCATATCTCTTTTCTGATCAAAGGTATCTTCTTCGGGGTCATATTCAAAAACGGTGCCGTATACCTCGTTCTGCCCGCCCCGATCCCAGCCACCGACAACATAGATTTTGTCGCCGACCACAGCTGCAGAAGTTGCCGCCAGTGCTTGAGGTAGCTTCGTTAGCTTCTTCCACGCCCCTCGCTCTCCTGCCTCTGGGTTGAATACCTCTACGGCGTCAAGTACCCTACCGCCACGCCGATCAACGCCCCCAAACACATAGATCATGCCATCGAACGCAACGGCGGCCATGCGTGCCCTTGTTGTTGGCATCTTTCTTCTGTCTGCCCACGTATCGCTTACTGGGTCATATTCTTGAACAACGTCTAGCGTCAGATCGCCGGGGTTTGGGAGATGTGGGGCGCGGTTGACTTCTATCCCACCGATGACGTAGACTTTGCCGTTGAGGGTGGCAGCGGCTGCACAACATCGGGATGGATCTGGCATATTTTCTTTTCTTTCCCATGTGTCATCCGCTGCCAAACTACTACCAGTTGTGGCTAATAGACCAATCAGGATTAAGCCGGTGAATCTGATATAAGGTGTTAGTCTATTAATTCCCATATTTGCTGCTCTCCTTTTTCAAAGTTGATGCTGGGTTGGGCACAACTATATACCTGTTTCCCAGCATCGACCATATTCTCGCTGCTAGATTAGGGAGATATAGCTAATTTTTCGACAACGCGTTGCGCTTAACCTCACCAAGGGTTGTAACACGCTTCTGGCGCGGTTCGACAGAACGAAGCTCAAACTGGGGATTCCATCTTGGATGGGTGTCGTTCCCGCCGGGATTGTTACTTAGATTTTTGAGGCCGCCGCCGTTAGCGTCCATGAGATACACTTCTCGTTTTCCGTCTCGTTTGGACTCAAATAAGATTCGCGTGCCTTTAGGCGACCAGATAGCAGCATTGTCACCCTTTTCGTGGTTGCTAAGGTTCACCTTGTTATTGCCATCGGGATCCATGCGATAAATTTCCCAGTTTCCATCGCGCTGGGTTTCAAAGAGTATCCCACCTGTTGACCACTGAGGTCGTCTGTCGGTTTTCTCGTGATTGGTCAACCGCGTCAGGTTTTCCCCATCGATACCGATAACATAAAGTTCTGTATTTCCGTCTCGATTCGACTGAAAGACAATCTGCTGTCCATCCGGAGAGAAACGGCCCCATTCATCCGTGGCAATATGGTTGGTGAGATTGATCTGATTTTTACCGATATTCCTGCCTTCTGCATCGGCGATAAAGATATCAAATTGAGATTTCTCATCAATCAAATCACGATTGCTCTCAAAGACAACTTTCGTACCATCGTGCGACCAGGCACCGTTCTGGTCTTTGTTAACCCCTTCACCGTCTGCGTTTGAAATATTAACCAACTCGCCCGGTTTATCGTCGTTTCCCAAAGTCAACAGGCCGACATCCCAACTTGCTGCCTGCGGGAGCTCCTGCGAATACACAAGGATGCGTGGGTCACCTTTCGGTGCGAATATGGGTACATTTAACTTGGCGCCGAGAGGCCTCCCTGTGAAATCTGCATCTTTTGGCTTTTGTGGGTCTGTCATATCTATGATCCGCAAATCAAAGCGTTCCCCGCCTTGAATATTTGCGCTGTAGACGATATACCTGCCATCGGGCGACCAGTCGGGGGTCAACGTTTTCACCTTATGATCTGTGAGCTGCTTAATTTCACCGTTGTCATATACCACGTGGACCTCATCTTCACCGGAGCGATCGGAGAGGAAAGATGCCATGGGCACTTGTGCTGATGCGTTATGGGCGTTCAGGCAAACAAGGAGAGCTAATAGAATGCCTGCCCAAAATATAATAGAGTTTTTACCAAACATTGTTTTCTCCTTTCGATTGGATTGGGAGTTTTGAGTCTGAAGGAAAAAATTGAACTGTAAAGAAATGGTAGTGGAAGGGGGAGGCTCCCACTATGAAAAGCGAAGAAAGGAGAGGGTAAAGGCTGTTTTTGGCTTCCACTTCTCTCCTTCCGGAAGTTCCAATGTGCTCTACTTCATTACGACCATCCGTCGAGTTTCGGAGAAGTGATCAGCGAGAAGCTGATAGAAATAGACCCCACTTGCCACAGCTTGTCCGGTGTCATCTTTCCCGTCCCAGTAGACAGCACGCTGTTTGCTCGTGTAAGCGCCTGCTGCCTGCCTCCCAACATCAATGGATCGAATCAACTCACCCTTAACGTTGTAGATTCGCAGGGTGACCGCAGCGGCATCGGCGAGATAGTAGGGTATCCAGGTTTCAGGGTTGAACGGATTGGGGAAATTCTGCATCAGACTGGTGTGCTTGATGTCGCCAAGGGTAGTGAAGTATTTATCCTGTGGTTCAACCGAACGGAGTTCGTAGACCGGGTTCCATCGGGCATCCGAGTCGTTATCCTCATGGTTGGTGAGATTTCTCAGTCCTGCTCCATCAGCTTGCACGAAATATATCTCACGTTTTCCGTCCCGTTTGGACTCAAATAAGATTCGCGTGCCTTTAGGCGACCAGATAGGCTTTTGGTCGCTTTTTTCGTGGTTGCTGATATTGACTTGGTTATTTCCGTCGGGGTCGGACCTGTAAACCTCCCAATTTCCATCGCGTTGGCTTTCAAAGACAATACCACTGGACGACCATTCAGCGTTTCTATCGGTCTTTTCATTCTCAGTGATTCGTGTCAGATTTTCGCCATCAATGCCGACGGTGTAAATTTCCCAGTTACCATCCCGTTTCGATTGAAACACAACTTGGTTACCGTCGGGTGAGAATCGTGCCCGCTGATCCGGTGCCTCATGATCCGTCAGGTTAATCTGGTTTTTGCCCGCCCCCCGTTTTTCCGCATCAGCGATAAAAATATCGAACTGGGCTCTATCGTCAATGTGATTACGCTCGCTCTCAAAAACAACCTTGGTTCCGTCAGGGGACCAGGAGCCCTGTAAATCTGCTGTGGTTCCTTCTCCCTCTGCATTTGAGATGTTAATCAGGACATCTGCCTTTCCGTCTACAGTTAACGTGAGCAGCCCTATATCCCAGCCGTTGGGGTCTGGCAAGGCGGTGGAAAGAATAAGAATTCGTGCATCGCCGGTTGGTGCCCATCGGGGTTCGGAGAGTTTTATGCCTGGTCCGTCTGGTGGTCCGGTGAGGTCTACCTGTTTCGGTTTCAACGGGTCGGTGAGGTCTATCAGAAACAGGTCAAAGTTCTCGGCACCGCGCACATTGGAATCGAAAACAATGTAATTGCCATCGGGCGACCATTCAGGGGTAAACACCTTGGCTTTGTTGTTTGTAAGTTGCTTAACCTCGCCGTCGTCGTACAGGAGATAAACCTCATCGTCACCGGTACGGTCAGAGAGGAAAGATGCCATCGGCACCTGTGCTAGTGTGGTGTTTGCGTTAAGAAGAACAAACAGACTGAATAAAGAGATTACCCAAAATGTAGCGGATTTACGAAACATAGCTTCTTCCTTGCTTTCTTCTAGTACTTCGTCAGATAAGTTATGACTCATATCTGAAAGTGTACTAGTAATTTTTACGTGCTCTTATTTTATAACAACCATCCGTCGGGTTTCGGAGAAATCGTCAGCGAGAAGCTGATAGAAATAGACTCCACTTGCCACGGCTTGTCCGGTGTCATCTTTCCCGTCCCAGTAGACGGCACTTTGCTTGCTCGTGTAAGCCCCTGCTGCCTGTCTCCCAACGTCGATAGATCGAATCAATTCACCTTTAACGTTGTAGATTCGGAGGGTAACCGTAGCGGTATCGGCGAGATAGTAGGGTATCCAGGTTTCAGGATTGAACGGGTTGGGGAAATTTTGCATCAAGCTGGTACGCTTGATGTCGCCAAGGGTGGTAAAATGCTTCTGCTGCGGCTCAACTGAACGGAGTTCAAAGACCGGATTCCATCGGGCATCTGTATCGTTATCTTCATGATTGGTGAGGTTTCTCAGTCCTGCTCCATCAGCTTGCATGAAGTATATCTCACGCTTCCCGTCCCGTTTGGACTCAAACAAGATTCGCGTGCCTTTAGGCGACCAGATAGGCTTTTGGTCGCTTTTTTCGTGGTTGCTGAGATTGACTTGGTTATTTCCGTCGGGGTCGGACTTGTAAATCTCCCAATTTCCATCGCGTTGGCTTTCAAAGGCGATGCCACCGGGTGACCATTCAGCATTTCTATCGGTCTTATCGTTTTCAGTGATGCGTGTCAGATTTTCGCCATCGATGCCGACGGTATAGATTTCCCAGTTATCGTCACGCTTCGATTGAAACACGACAGCTGTTCCGTCTGGCGACCAACGGGCGCGCTGATCCGGTGCTGCATGATCGGTAAGGTTAATCTGGTTATCACCGATTGCCCGTTCTTCTACACTAGCGATGAAGATATCAAACTGGGCAAGGTCGTTAACTTTCTTGCGCTCGCTCTCGAAGACGATCTTGGTTCCGTCGGGTGACCAGGAGGCTTCCAAATCTTGTCCGGCTGCTTCGCCATCGGCGTTTGTGATGTTAACCAGCTCATCAAATTTGCCTCTTGCATCTAACGTGATTAGCCCTATATCCCAACCGTTGGCATCTGGCAAGCCTGCGGCGTAGATGATAATCCGCGGCTCACCGGTCGGTGCCCATCGGGGTCCGGATACTTTTAAGCCTGGTCCGTCTGGCGGTCCGGTGAGGTCTACCTGTTTCGGTTTCAGCGGGTCGGTGAGGTCTATCAGAAACAGGTCGAAGTTCTCGGCACCGCGCACATTGGTGTCGAAAACGATGTAATTTCCGTCGGGCGACCATTCGGGGGTAAACACCTTGGCTTTGTTGTTTGTGAGTTGCTTAATCTCACCGTTGTCGTACAGGAGATAGACCTCATCGTCACCGGTGCGGTCGGAGAGGAAGGATGCCATGGGCACCTGTGCGTATGCCGAACCGATAAACAAGAGAACTAAAATTCCGAATAGGGTGATAATACCTTTGCGTGGCACTGCTAGACTCCTTTCTAGGCGCGTCTGTCCCTTTTTTGCAAGGTCTCCTAGTGCAAAGTCAGTATCTTCCGTGTCGCCGAAAAGTCGGGAGCATCCAAGCTGTAGAAGTGAATCCTAGGGGCAACCAGCTTACCCGTGTTGTTACGAGGGGGCTAGGGCGTGTTGACATTTGGCTTTTGCTGTCGCGAGAAACCCTCAAATCATTGGAAAAGATGCCAGAAACCGAGTTTTTTCTTCAAAACTCGGTTTCTTGTCTGGGGTGTTACGTCAGTGCACCGATTTATGTGTCTCTATTATCTGGCCACAATGAAATGTCAACAGAACCTAGTCTGGGGCAACTTAAAAAAATGTCCGATGACTCGTTCAACCGACACTCAACCCAATGATGCGAGACAATTGGCAAAGGTTGATGAGTGGGGATGAACGTA
>JAJEAL010000110.1 GCA_022822785.1 Candidatus Poribacteria bacterium | reverse complement strand
GGTATCTCCGGTGACGATACTCTTACTTGGAAGTGGAGTTCATCGCCGACATATTCACTACTCACGACCTCTGCCGAACTAAGCATCTGTTTAAGTGCTCGTTGCATCTCCTCCTTTACTGTCTGAATCATTTCATCTGCTGTCTCTTCTGGCAACATATCATAAAATATATCTGCAATATCTTCCGGTAACTCTCCATTTAAGACAGGCAACATTTCACTCTCAAATTCTTCCTTTGCAGCCCCTGTGATTACCGAAAGTATTCCTTCAACGTTAAGACTTCTTACCGCTTCCACGTATGCATTCATTATATCTTCAGCGAGCCGGCCCTCGTCATCTAACAGCGTAGATATGTCGGTAAAGAGATCCGGATCCGTTTCTATCTCAAATTCCGCCTCTGCTGCGAACTGTGCTGTATCTGTTTCTTCCAGTTGATCCAAGGAATCATCAACCATTTCCAGTCCTTCTGTGGAAATCTGTGATAGATTGTCCCGGTTTGCCCTATCTTGGGTAGAATTAGTTTGTGCAGCCAAGTCTTCGCCGCTGTTTCGTGGACGTTCAGTGCCGTCCTCCCATGGCGACAAATACACTCGCTCCTCGACTGTGGGTGCAGTCATCTGGCGGACACCGATGAAACCGATGAAAATGAGAGCAATCAGTGCTGCTACCCCAACTGTTATTTTGGGCACCATTCCAACTTTCATGGCAGTTAGACCACTTGAGTAGAATTTTTTCAGTGTCGTCGCGGGAGAAACGAAGATACCGGTCAGAAGGTATTGCAACCGCTTGGTGAGTTGTCGCTTCGCACGAGACAACCGAAACGCAATAGCATTGTAGGATAGCCCGTGCGTCTCTGTTAGTTCATCGTAGCTTGCACCATCAAGGTAATACGCCTGGGCAATCTCTCTATCTTTTTCCGAAAGCGTCTCCATTGTCCGGCGAATTAATTCTCTCTGCTCCTGCCGTATTAATCGCTCATCAGGGGAATCTTCCGTTCGAAGTATCTGTTCGCTCACTTCGTCAATGGATACGGTATCGCCCCGCTGTTTTCGGAGCCAGTTTCGCCCACAATTTTGTGCAATCTCACCCAACCAGCTTTTGAATTTGGTTACATCTTCAAGCTGCGTCAATCCTCGATAGGCGTTGAGGAAGATGTCTTGAACGACCTCCTCAGCATCATGGGAATTTTTTACCATTCTTATAACAATTGCATAAACAAAGGAGTAATGCTCTCGCATCAGGTCAGCAAAAGCATCTTCAGCCCCAGTTTGTGCGCGATAGATGAGGGTGTTGTCCTTAGTCATGGCTCTCTGTTCCTCCCTTACACTCATTAAGACACAGTTCCGAAATTTATTTTAGCACTTTTTTGCATTGAAGCGTAAATTTTTCGTTTTTGATTTAGATTAGCAGAATAAAGCAAGTGGAGGGAACATGTTTTACCAAAAAGTTTATGGTCAATAAAAAAAGCCGACCTATGATAGATCGGCTTTCGCATTTCATATTTCAATGTTGGAAGGTACTACGCTGTGGCACCGTGTTCTCGGAGGATTTCAGCGATTTCTGGATGCCCTTTCTTCTCTGCCCAAGCAAGTGGGGTTGCCCACGGTGCGCCAGCCAGATTCGGGTTTGCGCCATGCTCAAGCAGGAACTCAGCCAACTTCTTCTGCCCAAATCGTGCAGCCCAACCGAGCGGAGTAGATTTTAGTTTATCTTCCATCGCGTCAATATCGGCGCCATGCTTGATGAACATACGGGCAAACTCAACGACCTCTTCCGCCGTATGCCCATAAGTTCTGGAATTGCAACTCTTACCAGCCAAGTGATGCAGAATCGTGAAATTGAACCGGTCATCCCTCGGATTCCGGAGGTTTGGGTCTATCCCATATCTGAGCAGCATATCTAAAATTGTGATGTAGTTGCGCCGGTCAAATCCGTCGTTGTTGATTTTCAAGTCGCCTAGACGCCAACCCCGTACCGATTGTTCCAACAGATCAAACCACTTGGCATCATCAAGCTGAGGGTTATCGCGCAATCCCATCGCTACTACATCGATATTGCCCGCCAGAATCGCGCTCCATAGTAAATCTCTGCGTTCCGAAGCGTCTCGATGAAGAATCTCGGCAATAGCGGGGAGATTATTTGTCAAACAGTAACTCAACAGGTCAGCAACAGCGCCGTGCTGAAACATCAGGTCCGCGACGCGCTTGTGTCCATATTGATATGCCCAGCAGACAGCGTTACCGGAGGCATAGACCGCTGTGTTTGGGTTTGCCCCACGCTCAAGAAGCAACTTCACAACATTATAATGTCCGCGATTTGCTGCCAGCCAAAGTGGATGCCCCCACTGTTTCACCTGCTCACCGGCGACATCAATCTCAAACGGCGAATCGGGATCTGCCCCGGCATCAATCAACAATCGGACAATTTCAGTATTCCCGCGGAAACAGGCGACGACCAATGGGTTCTCATAGTCGCCCCAAAATGGCTCTCTGCTTTTGAAGAGCTGCATCGCGTCCTTGCAGGCATCAATCAGCCGCTTCGCACCTTCGACATCGCCAACGCCGCAGGCAACCCAGAGATCATACTGTGCGCCTCGCGCGATCAGCGCACCCGCGAGGAGAGTGTAGGTTTTGTACATCTCGTCTCGCACCTTCCAACTGTGTGCGAGACAGTGGTGGAGCGGTCGGCTTCCGTCTGCGGCTCGATGGTTAATATCGGCATCCCGGTCTAGCAATTCAAGAACAAGTGATAGATCGCCCCGCTCTATTGCTTTGAAAAGCGCAGTTTTTCCACCTCCATCGGTTGCATTGATAAGTCTCCCATCTTCATTCAGCAGCGAGCGAATCCCCTCAATATCGCCATCCGATGCAGCGCGAGTTAAGGCTTCCCCTTTTGGCGTTGTTCCCCGTTGTTCGTTGAGCCACCCCTCAATAACTTCAACGACAGGGCTGTGATTCCGGTCCTTTGCCATAGTGAGCGCACTGGTAGCGTCACGGTGAGGATATATTCCGCTGAGCGGATCCGCACCTGCTTCGAGTAGCACACGCACAATTTCGGCATGACCTTCCTCTGCTGCAAGATGGATGGGTTGATGTTCATTATTTGAAGCAATATCTTGGGTTGCTAACTCCGGCTTGACAGCGAGAATCTCCTGTACCCGTTGCAGGTCCCCCGCCTGAGCTGCATTGCAGATGCCGATTGCATTAACAAGAGAATCGTCGCGTGAGGGAGCGTTTTCACCAAGTGTATCTTTCAACATGATAATCATCCTTTCAGAATGTAAGGTTGCTTTTAGCTTTTTCCTTGAGGCACGAAGACGGTTATCAACGGTTGTCACCGGTACCTCTAGGAAGTCCGCAATATGTTTCTGTGAAAAACCGCTGATATAGAAGAGCGTTGTTACCTGACGCTGGTTCTCCGGCAATGCAGCAACCGCAGCCAACACGAGGGATTTCGTCTCTTGTTCCTCAATTTCAACCGCTGGGTCCCTTCTACCCGAAGGTATATTGACCATTGTTTCCAGGGACATAAGCTCGTCGCGCTTCCCGCGTGTTAAACGATTGCAATGTTTGAAAATAATCCGCCGAAACCAGCCCGGGAAAGCAGCAGGACCGTAGACTCTTGAAAGAATCGGATACGCTTCGATGAACGCCTCTTGCACGGCATCTTCAGCCAAATGAAAATCCCCCAAGATCGAGTAGGCGTAGCCCACTGCCATGTCTTGGAATTGTTGAACAATTGCACTATAGGCGTCCAGATCCCCGGCTTGTGCACAACGGATAAGTAATCCTAGTTCTTCCATATCAACCTCTTTTTCTATTAACAGGTTTCGCTATAATAATCCCAACTCACTAAGATGATCCGTGTAGAAAACTAGGTTTATTTTATCATTTTGTTATTTTTTTGCAAACAACAGAAAATCCAAGAAAAAACCTTCAAACACGATTAGTTTTCCTGTCAGTTTCCTAGCGCAAGAACCTTCCCCAGGGTCATTTAATTTTTCAGTAACTCGATCTCCCGGTCAAGGCTACGGCAGGGCAAAATGCCCCGCCCCGATACATCCCCGATGAATCGGGACAGGCGGGAGGCAAGTTGAAAACTCCCGGAACGGAGCACCTACGGGTTCGGGTCATTTAGAAATCAATCAAAAAATGGACAACTGAATAGCTCTAGAACCTTCCCTTTTTTTATTGCAGCGAAAAAATGATTCTGATATAATGCCGTTTAATTCAAAGAGGAATGCAACATTTTCGCTCGTCGCATCAGGGACGAGACGTGTAAAAGGAGGTAATACTCTTGGCTAAGAAAGTCATTCATACAACAATTAATGGAGAGGCACACACACACGAAGTTGAGCCACGGATGCTTTTGGTTCACTACATCCGAGATGTCGTTGGTCTGACGGGCTCACATGTTGGTTGTGAAACGAGCTTGTGTGGTGCTTGTACGGTTACCGTCAATGGACAAGCGGTCAAATCGTGTACGATGCTAGCAGTCCAAGCGGATGGTGCGGAAATCACAACCATTGAAGGTTTGGCACAGAATGGAGATCTCCACCCGATCCAAGAAGGGTTCTGGGAACGTCACGGTTTGCAGTGCGGGTTCTGCACCCCTGGAATGATTATGGCAGCCCATCAGTTGCTAGCACGGAATCCCAACCCGACGGAAGACGAAATTCGGCACGGATTGGAAGGTAATCTCTGCCGCTGCACTGGCTATCAACATATTGTTGAAGCGGTTCAATACGCCGCGGAGAAGATGCAGGGCTAACAAGCAAAATATAGGACGCAAATAGGAGGACTGATACTATGGCGACAATAGCGGCCCCGACTCGGATGATGGGTGCCCCGATTAAGCGACGTGAGGACCCGCGCTTAATCCAAGGGTTATCCCATTATGTCGACGATATTAAGCTAGTGGGCACCCTTCACTGTGCATTCCTACGTAGCGATTATGCACACGCAGTCATCAATAGCATCGATACATCGGCAGCGAAAGAATTACCTGGCGTTGTTACGGTGATTACCGCCGATGATCTTGGCGAAGTTGGGGGTATCCCTTGTGGCGCAGAAATTCCGGATCTTAAGGTTCCCGATCATCCGCCACTTGCAGTGGGACGTGTACGTTTCGTTGGCGAGCCAGTCGCTGCGGTTGTAGCGACGGAGGCGTATATTGCCAGAGATGCGCTAGACTTGATTGAAGTTGATTATGAAGAACTACCCGCCATTACTGACCTTGACAAGGCAGTAGAAGCAGACTCGCCGTTGATTTACGATGACTTTGGCGATAATATCGGTTTTACGATGCCGCTGGAAGCAGGAGATGTAGATGCGGCGCTCGCAGAAGCGGATCATGTCGTATCTCAACGTTTCGTCAATCAGCGTCTAATTCCGAATGCGATGGAAACGCGTGGAGTATTGGCTGAATACCTACCGGGTGAAGGCACCCTGACCGTCTGGTCATCAACGCAGGTTCCTCATATTCTTAAAACTCAGCTATCGCTTATCGTGAACGTGCCTGAACAGAAAGTGCGCGTCATCGCCCCGGAAGTTGGCGGCGGCTTTGGCAGTAAGCTGAATGTGTACCCTGAAGAGGTCGTTGTCTCACATTTGGCGATACAGCTGTGCAAGCCGGTGAAATGGACCGAAAAGCGGACTGAGAACTTTACAACAACAATCCATGGGCGAGACCAAGTCAACTATGTGGATGTCGCGGTCAACAACGATGGTACAATCACTGGGATCCGTGCGAGAATCCTCGCCGACCTTGGTGCCTCCTATCAGTTGCTGACCACGTTAATTCCTACACTGACAAACCTTATGATTGTAGGTTGTTATAAGATTCCGAATGTCCAGATTGAGATGGTCGGCGTCTTAACGAATAAGATGGCAACGGATGCATATCGTGGTGCAGGACGGCCTGAAGCCACCTACATCATTGAGCGTATGGTTGATTTAGCAGCGTCAACAGTAGGAATGGATCCGAAAGACATTCGGTTCAAGAACTTCCCGCAGCCGGCTGAGTTCCCCCTGGAAATTCCAACTGGAATTATCTACGACAGCGGCAACTACCAAGAAAGCTTCAATAAGGCGTTGGACATTGTCGATTATGATGCGCTACGAAATCAGCAGGCACAGCTCCGTCAGGAGGGAAGATATCTAGGAATCGGTATTTCTACCTATGCGGAGATTTGTGGGATGGGACCATCTATAGCGATGCCCGCTGGCGGTTGGGAAAGTAGCACTGTTCGTGTTGAACCCACTGGTAAGATTACAGTCTTGACAGGTGTTTCTCCACACGGGCAAGGTCAAGAGACCACCTTTGCACAGATGGTTGCCGATGAGTTCGGCGTTGACATTGATGATGTCATAGTGGTTCACGGAGACACAGGAAGACAACCCTACGGTATCGGCACCTTTGGTAGTCGAGCGACAGCTGTCGGGGGAACCGCGATGGTTATCGCTGCGGGCGAGGTGAAAGAGAAGATGGCAAAGTTCGCAGCCCATATACTGGAAGCGAATCCTGACGACCTCGTCTTTGCAGATGGAAACATCTTAGTTGAAGGTTCGCCGGATCAGTCAGTCGCTTTCGCAGAGGTTGCCCTAGAAGCACACGTCGCCAAGAATCTGCCACCGGACACAACGCCTGGACTTGAAGCAACACATTTCTTTGAACCGTCGAACTTCACGTATCCGTTCGGTGCTCACATTGCAGTTGTTGAGGTGGATGCCAATACCGGCGAGATTGAAATTCAGCGATATGTATGTGTTGACGATGTTGGCAATATCATCAATCCTTTACTCGTTGCTGGACAGGTACATGGTGGCATTGCCCAAGGTTTGGGGCAAGCATTGTATGAAGGGGCAGTTTACGATGAGAGCGGACAGCTGTTGACCGGCTCATTTATGGACTATGCCGTTCCCAAGGCGACACAGGTACCTCACTTTGAAACAGACCACACGGTGACACCCTCACCTGTAAACCCGATGGGGGTCAAGGGCGTTGGCGAAGCCGGGACGATTGGCTCAACGCCGTGTATGGTCAATGCTGTTGTGGACGCTTTATCACCGTTTGGAGTGAAGGACATTGAAATGCCGTTAACGCCGAACCGTGTGTGGCAGGCGATCCAAGATGCGAAGGGTTAATCTAAAGTGAAGAAAGGAGGAAATAACGAATGATTCCGGGAAGTTTTGAATACTTTGCACCAACAGCACTCGATGAAGCATTGTCGCTTTTACAGGAACATGGAGACGATGCGAAGGTGCTCGCCGGTGGGCATAGCCTGATCCCAACGATGAAATTACGCTTGGCAGAACCGGCGGTTATCATCGATATCGGACAGATTGGCAGCTTAAGAGGGATTTCCGAGTCAGACGACAAATTGGTTATCGGTGCGCTGACGACGCATCATGAATTGGAGAGTGCAGATCTGGTCCAACAGAGGGTGCCGCTGCTTGCACAGACGGCTAGCGAAATTGGGGATGTACAGGTACGCAACAAGGGCACACTTGGTGGAAGTCTCGCACACGCGGATCCCGCTGCTGATTGGCCCGCGGCAATCCTCGCACTTGATGCTGACCTCCAGATCGCTGGACCCGATGGCCAACGCACTGTCAAAGCAACCAATTTCTTCCAAGGACTGTACGAAACAGACCTTGGCGAAGATGAAATCCTTACGGCAATCCATGTATCGATTCCAGATGCAGACACCAAGGGGACATACCTGAAGATGCATCAAGTCGCATCAGGATTTGCTCTGACCGGTGTAGCAGTTGTTTTGACTAAGGCTGGCGATACCTGCCAAAGCGTTGCTGTCGGTATCACCGGCGTGTCAGATGCTCCCTATCGGGCATCGGGTGTCGAGTCCGAATTGACAGGAGCGGCACTAACCGCTGGTAACATCGCTGCCGCTGCAGAGAAAGCGGTTGACGGAATAACTGCGTTAGAGGACATTCACGCAAGTCAGGCGTATCGCCAGAATTTGGCGAAGGTCTACACCCGTCGCGCGATTGAGGCAGCTGCCTCGTAATATGTAAAAGGTAATGCGTCAAACGTTAACGACTTCTGCTTTACGTTTGACGCCTTGCCTGCTCATTATTAAATCATCAGACACCCCAAATTACATACCTACCCTTCAAAATTTGTCTGTCCTTCCCGATTTAAAACCTACCTACGAGAGACGATTCAGTACCCAAACAAAATTCGCTACTAACAGCCAAGAGGAGACTAAGGATGATCCATAAGGTTCACAAGATAGCCCTAGTTACCGACGATGTCGAAGGTGCTGTCAAATTTTATACCGAGACTCTCGGACTAGAAGTCATCGAGCGTTTTCCTGTCGAGGACGATGAAGACTATGTCTTTCTTAGAGCAGGCGAAATGATCCTAGAATTGATGCCGAAAAAATCGATGGAAGCAGAAGAAGGTTTCCATCACATCTCCTTCAGGGTTGATAGCGTAGATGTGAGCACCCAAGAACTGAGGGACAAAGGGGTGCCCATCGAGAAAGAACCCTTCGACGCGGGCGCCGGTGGCATTCGTCTGGCGTTCTTTAAGGGTCCGAATGATATGCTATTGCAGCTGTTCGAACGGGATGCAGAAGAAGGGAAATAACTTAACCACATAACCGGAATCTCACAAAATCAAACCTAAGAAGATTGGAGCACCTATTATGGCGAAATATCGAGTTGGGGTGATTGGTTGTAAAGGTATCGGTAGCCGCCACGCCTCCGGTTTGGTAGGCCTACCCAACGCGGAGTTGGTCGCCGGATGCGATATATCAGAGACTACACTAGTGGACTTTCGGGAGCAGTGGAAAGACCATTGGTCAAACATCGCGCTCTACACGGACCACCAAGAGATGTTAGCACAGGAGAGCTTAGACATCGTAACAGTCGCAACATCTGACCATCGGCACGCCGATTTGGTGGTCAACGCTGCCAACGCCGGCGCGAAGGGGATTTTTTGCGAGAAACCGATGGCGACCAATATCGCCGACGCCAACCGTATGCTGGAAGCGGTTGAACGCAATGGCACAATTTTATCTATCGACCACACCCGACGATGGCAACCCCTCTGGCGACATACGAAGGAGGAAATCGTGGGCAGTGGCGAGATCGGACAGGTGAAATATATCATCGGCACCCTGAACGGGGCTCGTGCCATGCTGTTCCGCAACGGCACACACCTCATTGATGCAATCTGCTACTATGCGGAATCCGAACCGGAATGGGTTGTCGCCGAGTTGGAAGCGGGATACGAAGATTACTGGGAATATCGGGGAGATGGGGGACACGAACCCAAGACCGAACCCGCCGCGAGCGGTTACATCCACTTCACAAACGGTGTCCGCGGATACTATGCCGGTGGATCTAAGGATACGCCCGCCCCGAACTTTCGTCTTGAGATTGTCGGTACAGAAGGCTACGTCCTTATTGATAACGAAAAAGCGAGTCTCGAAAAGGGTGGCACATCCCAAACTATAACAGCACCCAAGTGGGAGGTCGAAGGGATACCCGCCGGCGTTCAAGAATTGGTGCGTATCGTCGCCGAAGGGGGGCAATCCTCGTCATCGGGCAAAGATGGGCACAAGGTTGTGGAGATTCTGATTGGCTTCTTGGAATCACAACGCCGGGATAACGGAAAGGTCACAATACCGGTGCCACGGTAGCGCTAAATATTGCATAAAATTAGGCAGAGCGTGTGCGAAGTAAGTGATGCGTGAAGGGTGAAAACCATGAGGTCGTTGGTTCATCTGCCTAATGAATAAACAGTTGAAGTTACAAGATACGGCGTATGTCTACTGGAGACAATCTGGGTTAAGATATATCAGGGAGGAACAATGGCAGGACTAGAAACCCGGCGGATGGGACGCACTGAGATGCAACCAAAGTCACTTGGCTTAGGCGCTGCTTGGTTGGTTCAAGGATCTGAAGGCGAAACGATTGAAGCGATCCATCGCGCAATAGAATTAGGCATTGATTATCTGGACACCTACCCCCGACCTGGAGAGGAGCGTTGGGGTAAAGCACTCGCCGGTGGCCTACGCGAAAAGATCTATCTGCAAGCCAAGGTCAGCCCTCCGGGTCCAAATAAAGACTTCTCAGGCAACGCCACACGTCGGAGTGTGGAGAACAGCCTCAAGCAGCTCAGAACCGATTACTTAGATTCAGTCCTCATCCACGATCCGATTACCATTGAAGATCCGTTGGCACCAGGTTGTGCGCTTGACGAACTACTGAAAATGAAGGAGGAGGGACTTGTCCGGCATATCGGCCTTGGCGTCCGTCAACACAATTTCCATCGGATCGCGATAGAGACCGGACATATTGAACTTGTCCTCACATTCCTTGACTACAATTTGCTCGACCAATCGGTCACCCAAACAACGCTGCCGTTAGCCCGTGAATATGACGTGGGCATTATTCTCGCGAGTCCGCTCGGTATGGGATCGCTAACCGGCGTAGAGCCGGACATCGAAACTGAGCAACGTCGCCACCCCGGGGTTATGCCGCGGGCACACCAAATGTGGGAGTGGTGCCAAGAGCGCGGCGTAAACATCCGCCACCTTGCCATGCAATTCTGCTTGGCTGCGCCGGTAGATGGTATTGTGATGGTGGGGCCCGCCAATAAAATGCAGGTCGAAGAAGCGTACGAAGCAGCAACCGCAGAGGTCCCGCCGGAAATTTGGTACGATTTTGAGGCTGAATTCGGTGTCCGCCCGGCGAATTTAGAAGGGTGAACAACCCGATGAACAAAGTTGGATTACATTGAAACAATCTTCCGCATCCGTTCAGCGAGGTCAACCTGCGCGGCATGGTCCCCGCCAACTTCGTGGATGACAGGACCATCGTATCCAATTGCCCGGAGTTCATGAACCACAGTACCCCAATCAGTGTCACCATCTAGCAGATTGACAAATTGATGTGCCCCCCGGTCAAAGTCCTTAAAGTGAACACGGCAAATCCGACTCCCTAGTTCTCGAATCCAATGCTCAGGATAACCGTAAGCCATCATATTGGCGGTGTCTAGGTAGACTCCCACCCATTCACTCCCAACGTCATCGACAAATTCGCGCATCTCCTTCGGGCTTAGCAGGAACTTGTTCCAGACGTTTTCCACCCCAATGGCGGCTTTATTTTCTGCGGCGATTGGAGCGACCTCTTTTAGAATACCCACTAGATTATCCCAAACCGATTGGTAGGTATTGGCAACAGTGAGCTGACCGGGATGCAAGAGAATCCCACCTACACCAAGTATCCCCGCAATCTCAAGATTACGGACGAGGGATTTCATGCCGCTTTCCCGTTCCGCAGCGTCCGGACTCAGCAGATTGCCACGGTCCGCATAGCTAGCGATGACGCTGCCAATTTCAATTCCCGCTTTTTCGCACTTCTCACCGACATCCTCAATTTCGGCTGTGCTCATGTCCGCATTCAAATCTTTGCCGTCTCGGAACGTCAACTCCACCGCCTCATAACCCGCATCCTGACAAAGGTTAAGCGTGTCAGCCAATGACATCGATCCAAGTATAATCTGTGTAACACCGATTTTCATATTTGCCTCCTGTTTGTAGTGAGAAACAACGATTCTTGTTCTCTACCGTTCAATAATGGTCTGGCGCCCAAAAAATGACTTCTCGTTGTGGAAATAGGATTGACAACAGCACGGCGAGTGCCGGTTCGACCGAGATTCTGCTTTGACCCAGATTTGGTTCAAGTTGACTCCAGCTTGACTCGCCGAGCAGCGCCCGCCAGAAGATATGTTCGGGCAGCGTCAAACGAACCGTCCCGTCTTCAGCGTCGAAAGTTTGAAACGTTCCATCATCAAGCAGGCGCAGCCCCGCCTCTTGGTCATTCACCACAAAGGAGAATGCAACGGGGGCGAAGATCCGATTTGCTGCATCGAGCCGGGCTTGAAATTCAGGTAGGAGTCGCTGGAACAGGGCGGGAAGATTCATAGGATATAGCATCATGGTGGAATTGCCGGTCAGGAAAAGATCTCCGGCTGTCCCTTCAATGAGCAGATCCACTATCGGATGTCGATGTGGAATATCGCCGTGGAGTTCCTCCACTCCCTGTCGTTCACAGACTTGCAGCAGACGGTTCACCAACGCCGTTAAGGTTTGCGGTTGCGTTCGGTTATATGCAACTTCAAGGATGTTTGCGCTTTTTCCGTCAACCTGAAAGTTGAGATAGCCTCCAAACCTATCCCCATGTCGAGCGACCACCGTTGGCAAAATATCCCGTAGCCGTGCAGGACCGCTTTCCCAATAAGACTGTGAGCGCACAAGGGACCCGCTCTGCTGAGCGTTGTGGCTATTGTAAAGGGCGACAGATGCCTCCAGATCGCGTTCTTCGTCGAAGGGTTCAGCGTGCCACTCGGTTTCTCTCATCTCAACGGTTCGCCTTCGGGTCACGCGAAACCCCGCTAACGGTACACTTGCCCACCCCAGCTTTCGATAAAATTCGCACGGGATAGCCGAAAAGAGCACCCCAACGTTGTAACCTGCCACCCGCATGTAATCAATCGTATCCTTCATCAACGCTGTCGCGTAACCAGCACCTTGATAATCGGGATGTGTACCCACACCCCCAATTCCGCCCATAGGCACGGCGATAGAGCCAATCCGCATTTCGCGTTTCCAGACACGGAGGGTCGAAACAATTTCTCCGTTCACCACTACGACACAAGATTGGTCGTATCGGTAGCTTGGCTCAGTGCGAACATATTGCCAGTACCGCTCATGCCCATCTGGTCGAAAAACTCGACACTGCAAGTCAATCATTTCCACTAGTTCCGATTCACGGACACCACGAATCTCCATGGATCCTCCAAATAGCTGCTACCGTTGATGGCTCAGAGAGAAGCTTTCATCGATCGATAAGGTAAATTTAGAGCGGAATACCCCAATTACACAAGGTTAAAAGGAGGTTCACAGCCACCTATACAACGAGGCTAGTCCTTGAACGACGTTTAACCAAGACCGTTACAATGGAAATCGCAACTACAATCCCGAACACCCAGAAGAGGATTTTAATTGTGCCCGTTGCCTCATCTCCAAGATAGGAGTACAAAATCGTTGCGGGCAGCTGTCCAATCCCGGTGGCAAGCCAAAATCCCAAAAACCCCATGCTAGTTAACCCTGATCCATAGCTAATTACATCGAATGACACAATAGGGACTAAGCGTGCAATGAGCACAGCGTGTTTCCCGTAGCGTTCAAAAAATTGATCTGACGAGGCAAGGGCGGTCTCGCTAATCAGTTTGACTACAACGGGGCGGCCAAAATATCGAGCAATGAAAAAGCAGAGCGCAGCACCAAGCATAGCACTACTCCACGATAGCGCAGTCCCCCACCATACACCGAACAGCAACCCATTGGTGAAAGTAATGAGGAAAGCGGGCAACGGAGCAGCAACACTCTGGAATATCATCAGGAGCGCGGAGATTATCGGAGCGAGGGGACCATAGGCGGCGATGTATTCCCGCATCGCCAGTGGATCTCTGAAGAGTGTAAAGATGCCCACAAGCCAATTGCGGAAAGAAGGCAGCGCGAAAAACAGAAGGACACAGATAGCGGCGGTGAGGAGTAATATTTTTGCCCGCATGGTGTTCGGTAGATTCACAATACCTCAGGCTCTTCTTCATGGGTGTATGGAGCTTCCGCCGGCAAAGGGATTATATCTTGCGTGCTGACAGTTATCGATAGTCTCTCACCGACATCTTTACCGTGCGTTCGTGGGTTATAGAGTATTGCTTTCGCTGTCAGTTTCTCAGCGAGCGCTAGGTGATATTCCTCAATGCGGCCCAGATAGGTCGCACTGAGAACCTTTGCACTGAGCTGGTTTGCTCCCGTCTCAGCAATCACATCACCGACGCGAATTGACTCCGGTCGAATACAACAGGTCACGGCTTCACCGTCTGTAAAATCGTGGTAGATTGTCGTTGAACGTAGCACTCCAATCTCCGTCTCAATCTCAGCAGTTCCGTTGGCAAGCGATTGGATCTTACCGCTGATAAAATTGGTTTCACCGATAAAGCTAGCGACAAACGGATTGATGGGGAACCGATAAATCTCACGAGGGGTGCCAACTTGGATAATAGAGCCGTCTCTCATGATTGCCATCCGGTCGGCAAGGTGGATGGCTTCTTGTTGATCATGTGTAACGTAAACAGCGGTTGCGCCCGCTTGTAAGTGGATACGTTTAATCTCCTGTCGCATTTCAAGTCTTAGCTTGGCATCAAGGTTGCTTAATGGTTCATCGAGAAGCAATACATCCGGTTCTACGACGAGGGCACGCGCCAATGCTATTCGCTGCTGCTGTCCACCGGACAATTTATTGACAGGCCGATCAGCGTACTCTGGCATCTGGACCACGTCCAAGACTTCGTGGACCTTCTTTTTTCTGCTATCCTTATCGATCTTGCGAAGCGACAGTCCGTATTCAACATTCTCAAAGACCGTCATGTGGGGCCAAAGCGCGTAATTTTGGAATACCATTCCAGTATTCCGCTTATGCGGTGGTACTCTGCTCATTTCGCGATCGTCAAACATCAATTTCCCGCTATCCGGCTCGTAGAACCCGGCGAGAATACGCAGGCAGGTAGTCTTTCCACACCCCGAGGGACCGAGTAAAAAAAAGAGCTCACCCTCCTTAATTTCAAGACTGACATCATTCACGGCAATGGTCGTGTCAAATGCTTTTACGATATGTTCTAAACGAACTTCGACGGACAACGGTCAGTTTCCTCCTCTTTGATGATTGTCACAAACTAGCAGTTCTCTCAATCCCCTCCATCAAACTCTGAACGAATCATACTCCCAATTCGGGTAAACCGAATGCCATCAATAATCTTCCAAACCTCCCAAGGCCTTCTTTGATTGAACGCGTCGTAGGACCAATACACCATAAAGGCTTGCCCTTTAATATCGTCCACCGATACGGGGCCCCACGTGCGGCTGTCGCTGCTCTGATCTCGATTATCCCCCATCGCAAAGACGTAGCCTTCCGGCACTTTGAAAGGCAAGCCGTTTGGAAATGTCATGTGAAACTGATTTGGAGAGAGCTTATAAGGCGCGAAAGGCCTATCGTCGGGCAAATAGTAAGGCTTGCGGAAAGGCGGGAAATCGTACCGATGACCAATAGCGTGGGACACATGTTTCGTATAGGCGTTATCCTCGATCGCTGCTCCATTGACGTAGAGCGTGTCACCTCTCGTCTCAATCGTGTCGCCTCCCACAGCAACAATGCGTTTGATAAAGTTCTTGGTTCGTTCGTGTGGGGGAACAAATACAAATACATCTCCGCGTGCGGGTTTATGGAAGTCAAACAGTTTAATTTTCGTTCCCGGAATGGTGATACCGTAGATAAATTTGCAGACAAGGATGCGATCTCCAACAAGCAGCGTCTCTTCCATAGAACCGGACGGAATTTTGAACGCCTCAACGACAAAAGGACGAATAAATCCAAAAACGAGTACAAAAGCAACCACGATAACTTGGAGGTATTCCCATACCACAGTTCGCTGGAACCTCTGCCATCGCGAAAGTACTTCTTCGTGTGTGTCTGCCGATGTTTCACTCATAAGTGTGTTACCTCCAAAAAATACAAATTTTACTCATCAATTGATAGAATTGCCATAAACGCTTCCTGCGGCACTTCGACATTCCCAATCTGTTTCATCCGTTTCTTGCCCTCCTTCTGCTTTTCGAGCAGCTTACGCTTGCGGGTAACATCGCCGCCGTAAAGCTTTGCTGTTACGTTTTTTCGCAAAGCCCGGATGGTTTCACGCGCAATTATTTTATGCCCAATCGCGGCTTGGATAGGCACGGTAAACATCTGTTGTGGAATTGCTTCTCCTAACTTCTCTACCAACGCTCTGCCCCGGCCGTAAGCCATGTCGCGGTGAACAATTGTTGAGAGCGCGTCAACCGGCTTTTCGTTGAGCAGAATATCCAATTTGACCAAATCTGCGGGTTTGTATTCACCGATTTCGTATTCAAGCGAACCGTAGCCGCGTGTCAACGATTTGAGTTTATCGTAGAAGTCAATGAGGATTTCCCCCAAAGGTAGATCGTAGCCGATCTGCACACGGGTTGCATCTAGCTGATTCATGCGAATAAAGATACCACGCCGCTTTTGGCAGAGATCCATCACATTACCGATATAATCTTGAGGCACAATAATATCAGCAGCGATGTGCGGTTCGGTGATAAAATCAATCTGGTCAATGGGAGGTATTTTCGCCGGGTTATCCACTTCAACACATTCACCATCTCGTTGGATAACACGGTACTTAACGCTGGGTGAGGTGCGGACGAGAGATAGGTCAAATTCGCGCTCGAGCCGTTCCTGAACAATTTCCATGTGCAGCAATCCGAGAAAACCACACCGAAAGCCGAATCCAAGTGCAACAGAAATTTCAGGTTCAAACTGGAACGAATTATCGTTGAGTTTGAGCCTTTCAAGTGCCTCTCGCAACGCCCCGACCTCGCTGGTGTCCGCCGGATATAATCCACAGAATACAAGTGGTTTCATTTCGCGGTAGCCGGGTAGCGGCACAGAGGTCGGTTTAATATGGTGAGTAATTGTTTCACCAATCTTTGCGTCTGATATATCTCGAATGCCGGCAATCACATAACCGACTGCGCCGGTCGAGAGAAGATCCACCGGGTTCATATCGGGCAGGAATACGCCGACTTCTTCAACTTCGTATGCGGTGCGCGCTGCCATCAAACGGATTTTGTCACCTACCTTCACACTACCATCATACACTCGTACATACATCACTACGCCTCGATAGCTGTTGTACGTCGAGTCAATGACTAGTGCCTTCAGCGGAGCATCCGCATCCCCTTTCGGTGGAGGAATTCGATTAACAATTGCTTCTAAAATCTGCTGTGTACCAATATTTTCCTTCGCACTTACTAGAATCGCCTCGTCCGCAGGGATGCCAACCACTTCTTCTATCTGTCTTTTTACCTCATTAGGCCGGGCTGTTGGGAGATCGATTTTGTTAACGACAGGGATGATTTCAAGGTCCTGATCAATCGCGAGGTAAGCGTTTGCAAGTGTCTGTGCTTCTACACCTTGTGCGGCATCAACGATTAAAATCGCACCCTCACACGCAGCGAGGCTTCGTGACACTTCGTAGGTAAAATCGACATGCCCAGGGGTATCAATCAGATTTAGTTCGTAGAGTTGTCCATCGGCAGCACGGTAATCAAGCTTGACAACGGTTGCTTTAATGGTAATCCCGCGTTCACGCTCTAGATCCATCAGGTCCAGAACCTGATCGCGCATCTCTCGATGTGTCAACGTGCCAGTGTACTCTAGCAAGCGATCACTGAGTGTGCTCTTACCGTGATCTATATGTCCTAAGATGCAGTAGTTTCGTATGCTATGTTGATTATTCATTGACTATTGGCGTAAACCCTACATTAGAAAATAAACTCATCAAATCTCTTTGACGACTAAAGGTATAATCCCGTTGAATCCACCATCAGTGCTTAAATTTACGCATGAATTTCTTGGAGGATTGTCCTTGCTGCTTCGGGCGGGCTATCCGATGCCGTGATGGGGCGTCCAACGACGATGTAATCCGCACCCGCAGCGATTGCTTCAGCGGGCGTCATGACCCGCTGCTGATCGTTTGAGGCTGCCCACGCCGGACGGACACCGGGGGTAACAATCACAAAATCGTCGCCGCAGACCTTTCTAATCAACTCAATCTCCAACGGCGAAGCGACCACACCGTCCAAACCCGCCTTCTGAGATAGTTCCGCGAGGTAAGCCACCTGATCCGCTAGCTTTCGTTGTGTGCCAAAATCACGATGAAAATTTTCTTCGTCAATACTTGTGAGGAGGGTCACCCCTAGGAGTATTGGCATCGGGATGTCGAGTTCGGACGCCTGTTTCTCCGCAACTTCCGCTGCAACGCGCATCATCTCTAACCCGCCTGAAGCGTGTATGTTGATGATATTAGCACCAATCTTTGTCGCAGAGGCTACTGCGCCGGCAACAGTGTTGGGAATATCGTGGAATTTGAGATCCAGAAAGATGTTTTTCTTCGATTCATGTAGCAATTTGACGGAAGCGGGGCCCACAGCAGTGAAGAGTTGTTTGCCAATCTTAAACCATTTGACCGTATCGGAAAGCATGGTAACTAGCTTGTTCGCTGCTTCCAAGTTCTCTACGTCTAAGGCGACGATAAGTTGATTTTGGGACATATTAAATCCTTGTATCCAGTCCATACATGGTGGCATTGGGAGGCTTTTTATTTGCAGCTCCACACAGGGTCAATGGTGATCTACGCGCGGTTCGATGGGCAAATTGCGGAATTCACGGATGAGTGCGGCGAGTTCTGTGGCGGCAGCGTTAAAAAATCGTTCGCCCTTTTCCACCGTACCGAGAGTAGCGTCACCGATGACCCCCGTTTCCGAAATGCGTGACCACTGATCCATCATCCGTAACGGTGCGCTTCCCTTGCCGCGTACCGTACCACGCCAATAGTAACGCGAAACTGGGACCTTTACCTCATGGGCAGCCTTATCCATCTGTACCGCCGTATCATTGAGATAGCGATAGACGGATGTTTCAATCTCATCCGCGTGGGACAGTACATCGGATTCAACAATTTCATCGACCGACACGCCTGCCCCCACGTTAAGCATACCGCAGTGTGCGTCGGTTTCAATGACTGTCCGGCGCGCCGCCAATTCTAAGATAGGCACGTTGGAACCGTGACCATTGACGATAAGGATCTTGCGGAAACCGTGATGGGCAACGCTCTTAGTGATATCAACGACAAAGTTGAGTAGATGGTCATCGCGGATGGTAATAGTGCCCGGAAAATCCATGTGATGGTCTTCAAAGCCGTAAGCCAGCTCAGGCAGAAGCAGTACTTCGTTCGGAATCTGTTGTGCAGCGGCATCGCAGATACTGCTACAGACGAAAGTATCTACATCCAAGGGTAAGTGATGGCCATGGTCCTCGGTGGAACCGACAGGCAGGACAACAACGGGCTGTTTTTTGACCAAATCCCTGATTTCGGGCCAGGTGTAGTGATCGTACCGGTAGGGGAGTCTGGGACCTATCATGATTGCTCCTTTACACTGTGCGTAAAATTTAACGTACGACAGTGGTTAATCCTGTATAATCGCTAATTATGGTGAATTCTAAAAATAAGTAGACACTTTCGCCCCTCATATTTGGTAAGCGCTGTTTCCAACTGCGCCGATTGGCAGTGTCCAAGTAATTCTGAAATCTACTATAAATGCTATTCGGTAATTATTTCCTGATCTCAACAAGCCACGCAATGTGATTTAGGTCGTGAAACGTCACGGCATTCTCAGGAACCCCACAGACCTGTAGATTCGAGAAGAGGCTTTCTTGGGTCCATCTAGCAGACCAGAAATTTTCCGCAGTAGCCACAAATCGGAGACCTCTAGGTGTGACTACATGCTGGTCGGTATGCTCATAAAAATCAATCTGAGCTTCCTCCGCCTCTGGCACATCCTTATAAATTGTTAAGAACATCAACCCGCCCAGCTTCAACGCTCGATAAAACTTTGAGAATACAGCGGTAAAGCTCGGATTCTGATCGAGATATGCATCCGTATAGAGACTTAGATCCGTTGATGGTTCCCGAAAATTACCGGGGGTGAAGTATAAGCAGAAGACAAGGTCATAGAAGCTTTCTTGGGGCTCGGCTTGAGTGGCATCGCCGAGAAATAGCTCGGCGTTTTTTAACCCTTCCTTATGCCATCTCTCCTGGGCAATTTTTGCAATATGGGGCGATAACTCAAAGCCGTGATAAAGCAAACAGGCGGGCGCAAAGATTGAGGCGTGGTAACCTGTGCCGCAACCGATATCTGCAATTACGTAGGGGTGCCCTTGGAATCTTTCAATCAGGATTTGGTCTTGTCGTTCCCGCGCTTCTTTTATCGGTTCCGGGCAGTAAGATGATTCTAAAGATTTCAGTACCGCTTTAGCTTCAGATTCACGCAGATTATTACTCATATCGTATTTCCGAAAGGCAATCTCCTCTCAGTTTACCCTACTTATCGCTCCTTTCTTAAAATCAATAAAAACTCGGACTTCATTCCATCTGGATTTTTATTTTTTCGAGTGCCGAACAGCTGTCTATGCTTTATCCGATCCTCATACAAATTCTCAAAGCCATATCCGTTGTCCATAAAATATTCCATCAATATCCGCCAGATTTCCACTTTTATCCCATCAATCAGTGGATTTCCGATGAAAATACAAGCCGTTCCAGCCTCTTTTAACTGGCTCATTCCATTTTCAAGTGCATTGATGGTATGGCAGAAATAGGAGTCTAATAATTTAACGAGGTCATCCCGCGTGAGTGCCACCCGTATTTTGTCCAGTGTTGGGGTTTCAATTATCCTGTCTGCCTTCCGATATGGTATTTCAAGTCTCGACAACTTTCTTATTTCTTCGTCGTTATAGCCCAACCAAAACAGCTCCATTTTGACTGTCCGCATGTATTCTTGGGCTTGTAGATAAGGTGGCGATGTGATTAGAGCATCAAACTCCCGCTGAAACGAATAATATGACGAATCCACCCCACCCTCAAACTCAATACAGCTATTGTGTTGGCTCGTAAGTGTTGCGAAGTCATTTAGACGCCGCAAAGTCTCTAGCGAATGTCCCCGAATCATTTCGCTCAATTTTCCCCTCCAATCCGTTTGCAGCAGCTCCTCAACATATTTTAGCTTACTTTTGGACCGGAACAGTTTCGGGGTCCTATGCTCTGCATAGGAGAAATGTTTACCCGCCTTTAAGAGAGATGATTGGATAATTGCGGTATATGGGTTATCTTCGCTGCTTTTGATAAATCCCCAATATCTACTGAGAACCTCCAACATTTCAGGCGGATACCAATACGCTATATTTGACCACGCTGGGGTGAAGGGATTTGTACTTTTTTCCAGACCCTCCAACATCTGACTTAGATGGGTTTCACGCAATCTCTCCGTGTCAGTATACACCTTAAGTGGCATCATATAATTCAGGAGTGGGTTCAGGTCGAGTAGAAACGCGTTTCGTCCGCATATATACGCCTCGACACCAACAGTCCCGGAACCTGCGAACGGATCAACAACCCAATCCCCTTCCTTTGTGAAAGATTTCAGTGCATATCTTACAACATGAGGTATAAACTTAGCGGGATAATAAAAAATCGAGTGTGTCAAGTACCCTGTATCTTTGATTTCAGGAACCAACTCCCGGAAGGAGATCGGTTGAATCCGTTTATCGCTTTCATGAACTCTGACGGCATCCACTGTCATGTCTATGGTAGAAGCAGTCAGTTGTCCCGCCGAATCTTCGTTTTTCATCCTGTGCTTTCGGCTGCAAAAGGCTTGTGCCGGATATGCGTTTGCCATAAGTTTCTCATCAGTTACGAGATGTCGCACATCTTTGGGCTAGGTTACCTTAGCCGCGACAACCGTTATATCGTCTTCCGGCTCAGTATACTCAATAAACCCCCGCACATCGTTTATCATTTGGTCAATGCTCTCTATTGATGAAACATTGTCTTGTGCAACGCGGTGGATGCTCCTTTCAAGCCGGCTATAGCTGTAAATCCTACCACTATTGGGGTTAGTAGCCTCTGGCAGTCCATCCGTATAAAAGATGAGCAGGTCTCCTTCGGACAGTGCAACGGTTTCATCTATGTACTTCCCCTTCTGGGAGACACCGAGCGGGTAGCTTTCGGCAACCAACTCATTGATGGTATCAGTATCCCTCTGATAGTGATAAATATCGGGATGACCTGCTTTTGACCACTGCATCTGCTTTTCTTCCAGATCAACAATTCCAATACAGCAAGTAATAAAAGGTGTGCGTTTAGGTTGTTGACAAAGGGATTGATTTAGGGCAGAGAGCATCGCACTCGGTGTCCCTTCCTTGACGGCAAATTCCAACATCCCAGAGAACATCACCGCAGGAATTGCTGCTGACATATCGTGTCCAGCCACATCGGCGATGACGATTGCAAGTTTTTTCTCATCGGGATCCATCCATAGATAATTGTAATAATCTCCGCCAACACGGTTCGCTGCGAGGCAGCGCCCGGCTAGATCGAGTCCGTCGATATCCGGTGATTCAGGCAACAATCCCATCTGCATACTTTGAGCGGTTTGAATCTCCTGCGCCATAAGCTCCTTACCGAGCAACTCAGAAACGACGCGATTTCCGATAGCGAGTGCGACAAGGACTATGATAATTGTAGCGACTGCTGATACCCCCATGAGCCAGCGTGCCTGCTGCTCCAAGGGCGCATAAGCTGCGTCCAGAGGACTGTAAGTCAATACGGTCCACAACGCGCCACGAGACCAACCAATAAGCACCTTTTCGCCCTCCACCTCCCCGATATCGAACCCGTTCTTAGCCGCTCGGTTCTTCCATACCTCCTTGTTATCAGGGAGCACGACGCGCGATGTGTCCGTTAGAATTCGTTCCTGCTCTGCTTCAGCAGCTGCAACGATATAACCGTATCGATTCAGCAGCTCATAATGCCGCGTATCCCCTTCACCTTCAATTAGGTCACGGATATTCTCCATACTGTAGACCACCTTTATAATGCCTACCGTTCGCTCATCATCATCCCTGATACTCATGTTGATATCAATAGAATAAACCCCCGCGCTGTCATCATAGTTAATGTCCCCGAGATATTCGCCCTTCTCTTTTGCCTGCGCCCACCACGTTTCACCAAAAGGCGGATCATCTTCTGGTCCTTGATCGAAATCGGAGGTTCTGCCTGTAGCAGCGACAACGTATCCGCGCAGATCGGTCAGAAAAAGCTCTCGGAAATGCGTTGGATCCGTTTCTTGGAGTCTTTTGAGAAATTTTGCCCCGGGCGTTGAAGTTAATCCGTCACGGTTCCATTCATCAAATAATTGGTCGTAGCTCCGACGTCCACCTTCGGTCACCGCATTCACCAACACCTTTCGATTTTCAAAGCTGGTCCAATTATCGACCAAAAGGCGGGTGTTCTCAATCTCACGGTCAATCTTATCCATGGCCTCGACAGCGAGATCTCGCTCGATAGAACCGACAACTTCATTTAATGTTTGCTGACTTGAATAGAAAGCAAGAATCGAGGCAGAAAACAGTGGCGATAGCCCGATGAGAAGAAACATAATAACAATTTGGCTTTTTAGGGTTCTACCTTCATTACGCATCAACATGAGAAGCTCCGAACAGTCTTGATGATATTACAGGTAACGAATCCAAAACTATTTTTGGATGATAACCGGCGTGGCGATTTCTCAACTTCAGACAATCTTCCATAGGGTCTCCTGATTTTTTCCTTTTGACACCCACAACCAAGTAGCGTAAAATATAACAACATGATAACAGAATAACGTCAAAATCACAAATAAAAACTGACCGAGTTCGCAATTAAAGGAGGCAATCTATGAAGATTCTCATCACCGGTATATCTGGCAGAATCGGTGCCAACCTTGCCAAAGCGCTCATAGATGAAGGACATGAGATACGCGGATTAGTTTGGGAAAGGGATTTACGGCTGGAAAAACTTGCAGGGCTTCCGATTGAATTGGTTGAGGGGAGTTTAGTTAATCCGGCTGATGTAAATAAAGCAGTCACTGGCGTAGAAGCAATCTGCCATCTGGGCGCAGCGTTCCAAGGCGGTGGGCCCTTCTCCAATGAAGATTATTTCGAGATTAACGCCCGTGGCACATTTAACATGCTGGAGGCTGCCCGTGAAAATGCGGGCGACCTTAAACACTTCTTCTTTGCAAGCACTGACGCAACCTACCAAAAATATCTCCCCGGTGGGCTATCAGATCCTATCCGCGAGGACGAGATGTCGCAGAAACCGGGCGGATGGTACGCACTCTCAAAGGTGCTTGGCGAGGAGATGTGTCGCGGGTATTATCGGAGCTACCAGTTACCGATTTCGATTTTCCGCTTCGCCTTCGTGGCCGCCGGCGATGAAATCCTGAATTTCGCCCAATTTCGTCTTGACAACTGGCAGAACGCTTACGCAGGCAGGACCACAGGTGCAGCCGCCGAAACCCGCCGACAACTACTAGGGCTAGGAAATGCCGGAGAACGTCTGCTCATCGCACGAGATGAGAATGGTAGATCCTACAAGAAACATATAGCGGATGTGCGCGACATCGTACTCGGTTTCTTAGCCGCGCTCGGTAAACCGGAGGCGATCGGAGAAGCCTTCCAACTTGCCGGACCAAAGCCCTTTACATGGGAGGAAACAGTTCCTTATCTGGCAAAGAAATTGGGGGTGGACTACGTCGATGTTCGATTGGCAGACAACACCCCAACCTATTATGAGTTTGATCTTAGCAAAGGTGCCCGGCTCATCGACTACCGCCCACAGTTTGATATCTTCAAGATGATTGATTCCGCGGTTGAATTTCGGCAGGGCGTTGTCTCTGATGTGATTCCCACACAATTCACCTCTGCGTAGGTGAATTGGAATCGGAGTGGCATTAACAACAAGTCAATATTAATCCGATGCGATGAGACGAACTTGTGCACTGGTTAAGATTTCATAGATCAATTCATCATAAGACATGCCTGCTGCTGCTGCCTGCGCCGGTAAATCACTGAGGTCGGTAAGCCCCGGCAGCGTATTAATTTCCATCACGTACGGCTGTCCATCGGTGTCAACTAACATATCCACCCTTGAGACCCCCCAACAACCAACGGCTTGGTGCGTCCTGAGTGCAATTTCCTGGACCTGTTTGGTCAACGGATCGGATAGTCTTGCGGGAATAATGAACTCGGTCAGGCCCTCGGTATACTTCGCTTCGTAGTCGTAAAACTCCCGTTTGGGAACGAGTTCAAGTATGGGTAAAGCGCGAAGGTTTTCACTAATCCCCAACAATCCGACCGTCACTTCCTGCCCCCGGATATATCGCTCAAATAAGATTTCCCCGAACTGATGTTGGGTTTTGTAGGCAATTCGCCTAACCTCTGGCAGATCAGAAATAATCGACACTCCAATGCTCGATCCCTCCGACGCAGGTTTAATTACAATCGGCAATCCCAACCGATCGATTGCTTCCTCGCATTGCAAATCTAAATCTTGGTTCGGGTCAGCCGCAAGGTAATCCGGCGTCGGAATGTCCAACGTCGATAGTACCCGTTTTGTCATAGTCTTATTCATTGCCAACGCACTTGCCAGCACCCCAGAGCCGGTGTAGCTAAACTCAAATGCCTCTAAGACCCCTTGAATTGTTCCATCCTCGCAACCTTTGCCGTGCACCCCTAGAAATGCAATTTCAACCGAGGCAGCGCGCATCCGCTCCACCCAATCGAGGTCAATTGGATCAATTGTTACTACATCCGCGCCAAGCCGTTCGAGTGCGGCAGCGATCCGCGCGCCGGACCGTAATGACACCTGTCTTTCACCGGATCTTCCACCCATCAACACCGCAATTCGCTTTTCGAGCAGCTGCTCTTTCTCCATATCAAAAATCTCCTTCGTCGTCATTGAAAATCATGTAAAATCTTGTGCAAGAGTCATGCCCGATACATCCGTTTAGCGTTCTAATTACGGCTCGTCGGCGCTCAGGGGGCTGGTCGTCTCACCGTCTCTTCAAAATAAGTTCTCTCCGGATTGTCAATCCAATCGCAACTCCAACCCAGTGCTTTCAGCTGATTTTGAACAATCGGCAACGTTGCCCGCAATTCTTTTACTGGCACCCAATCACGCCAGTCCCGATCCGCAGGTGGAGTAAGAAATTCCCCAATGCCATCTACCGTCCGTTGAATCGAAGGATATACTATTGCGCCCAATTGTGTCCGTTTAGCTGCTTCAATCAGCCATTTGCTGTAGGGAAACGGCTGCCCCTCAGCAACGCAGCAAATTTTGCACAGGTATTCGATGACATTCCCAGCCGCAACAAACGCCATTTCCGCGTGACTTCGAGCTGCCATAGCCAAGGGACCGCGCTGTGAGTAATAATACTTCCCGAATAACCACTTCAGCTTATCCTCCGCAACCGGTGGTGGATACAGTCGATAACGCTGCTTCAGTTCTTCAGCAGTAGTTGAGCAACCGTAGAGGGCCTGCGAAGTGGCAATAAGCCACAGCATCTCATTTGGCCACGTCTCCAACCACGCCCGCAGGTCACCTTCATCAAAAAACGACCAATGCGCTTCATAATCGCCTCTATCGACGAAGAGTTGCTGGCACTGTTCATAACTTCTTCGATCTTCATCGGAGAGGCATTGCTTATCGCCAATGACACACAGGTCAAGATCTGACCATTCATCAGCAAAGTTAGCGGCACGACTCCCAACTAACATGAGAACCGCATGTTCACCCATTCGTTGGCAAAAATCTGTGGCTCGATTAATGAACTGTTGGTCTTCTGGACTGAAATGGATTTCTTCCTTCACTGCAGCCCTCTCTATTTTGCCCTTTTGTCGGGAGACATGTGTTCAATCTGACACAGAAGCAGCATCAACCCTGCGGCTCTCTAAAAATAAACCTCCCTGAATTTTAACGTCAGATGTTTGGAGGAAGTTTCACAAAACAGATGGTGGGAAAAAGCACAAGACTAATGTAAATGATTCCAAAAACCCCATTAACCCTCAACCGTATCAACTTGGATCGACAACTCCTCAAGCTGCTGGTCGGTAACTTCAGAAGGAGCACCGGTGAGCAGACACAACCCATTCTGCGTCTTCGGAAACATGGTAACTTCACGGATATTATCTTCGCCGGTCATCAGCATCATCATCCGATCTAATCCCGAAGCAATACCACCATGCGGTGGGGTTCCGTATTGCAATGCTTCAACGAAATACCCAAATCGTTCGGTCACCTCCTGAGGTTGGATCTTCATGATTTCAAATATCTTCTGTTGGAGCTCCCATTGGTGAATTCTAATACTACCCCCGGCACACTCTTCTCCGTTGATAATTAGGTCGTACTGCAGACCTCTCGCTTTCCCCGGATCGGTATCCAGCAGTGGAATGTCCTCCTCGGGCATCATGGTGAAAAGGTGTTGAGAAGGATCATAGCGATTCTCCTCTTCATCCCAGAAGAACAGGGGAAAATCAATAATCCACAGGAAATCGAACCGATCATAATCAATCAATTTAAGTTTTTCGCCGAGATGCAGACGCAGGTTTGCAAGTGCATCCGCGACAATCTGCGGTTTATCAGCAACGAACATCATTATATCTCCCGGCTGTGCGCCCATCCGTTTGCTAATCGCAGTGAGGGTATCTTCGCTGAAAAACTTGACGATACTTGATTCAAAAGCCCCTGTCTCTGTTACCTTGATCCACGCCAATCCTTTCGCTTTATAGATAGCAACAAGCGCGGTGAAATCATCAATCTCTTTTCGGGAAAGTGCCGCGCCGCCGGGAACAGCAAGTCCCTTTACCTGTCCACCTCTCGCCAACGCGCCCGTAAATACTTTGAAATCACAGTCCGCCACCAGGTCAGAGAGATCGGAAAGTTCCATTCCGAACCGTGTATCCGGCTTATCGGTGCCGTAGCGTTCCATTGCCTCACCGTAAGTCATGCGGCGGAGCGGCGTGGGAAAGGGAATACCAGCCGCTTCCTCGAAGATTCTCTTGAATAATCCTTCTGTCACTTCCATAACATCCTCCCGGGTTGCGAAGGACATTTCGATATCAAGCTGTGTCAATTCAAGCAGACGATTTGCGCGGGTATCTTCGTCACGGAAACAACGTGCGATTTGGAAATAACGGTCAACACCGCTCATCATTGATAGTTGCTTGAACTGCTGCGGTGACTGTGGCAGGGCATAGAATTTGCCGGGGTTCAGTCGGCTTGGCACCAGAAAATCACGCGCTCCCTCTGGCGTACTGTTCATCAAAATTGGAGTCTCAATCTCAAGGAAGCCTTGTTCGTCCATATATCTCCGGGCGGCAAGCGTCGCTTTGTGTCGAATCTGTAGCATCTTCTGCATTTTTGGACGGCGGAGGTCAACGTATCGGTACTGCATACGAACCTCCTCGGCTGTATCAATGTCGTCCTCAACAGCAAATGGGGGTGTTTTCGCAACATTTAGGATGTCCAGTTCATCCGTCGCCAGTTCTATCTCGCCGGTCAGGAGGTTGGGGTTAGTCAGTCCCTCCCCCCGTTCTCGCACCTTTCCGCTAACACTTAGCACAAACTCGTTGCGAATCGCGCCCGCAGCCCGGTGTGCTTCGGGATCGATTATCGGATCAAAGACCACCTGCGTGATCCCGGTTCGATCACGTAGGTCTACAAAGATGACGCCGCCGTGATCTCGGCGGCGAGCTACCCAACCGGTGAGTCGTACCGATTTACCGGCATCGGCAAGCCGTAATTCTCCACAATAATGTGTTCGTTTCATTTCGGGCATTATTTCGATTCTCTCCTTCGATATGTAAAAAGTACAATTTTATTCTGCAAGGCGATATACGTGACAGATCACATTCTATGTCCCGTTGATATTTAGCTGTCGAGATACAAATATCGACCTACCGACGAGTCGCCGGTATTGAACTGGATCTGAGGATTGGCAGCGGGTCCTGGCCTACATTACCGTGAAATATAGTTATCTACCTTTTCGCGCATGGTTTCTGGTAGCTGCGCGAACGCAATCAATTGCTGATCGCCGCTTCCCATATCCCGCACCGTTGCAGCTTCATTGCCAATCTCATCCTCGCCAATCATGACGACATACCGGGCGTTCAGTTTATTTGCAGTTCTCATCTGCGCGCGCAGGCCACGTCCTTTATATTCAAGATCGGTTTTGACCCCGTTCTCACGAAGCTGTTGTGCTAGTTTCATTGCAACGGGCATCGCTGCGTCGCCCAATACAGCGAGATAGACATCCACTGGGGAGGCGGTTGGCACTGTAACGTTCTGGGCTTCAAGCGCAATCATAATCCGATCCATACCGAGCGCGAATCCGATACCCGGGGTTGGTGCACCCCCGATTTCTTCAGCTAGATAGTCATACCGGCCACCACCACCGATTGCGTTCTGTGCCCCAAGCCCACCTGCCGTAAATTCAAACGCGGTGCGAGAGTAATAATCCAACCCTCTAACGACGTATGGATCTTCGTGATAGTCAATTTCGAGTGTATCAAGATAGTTTTTCACTGTGTCAAAGTTTTCGCGGCAGGGATCGCACAAGTAATCAGATAGACGTGGGGCATTAGCAACAACGGCACGACAACCGCTCTCCTTACAGTCCAAAATCCGCATGGGATTCCGCTCATGGCGCGCATAACATTTTCCGCACAGTTCGTCAAGGTGTGTCTTCGCATACGCTTTGAGTGCTTCAACGTATTTCGGACGACAGGCGGGATCACCGATGCTATTGAGATGCAACGTGAGATCTTTGACCCCAAGTGTTGAGAAGAATTGGTACCCTGCAGCGATAATCTCCGCGTCGATTGCAGGCGAATCCGCGCCGAAGGCTTCGATGCCAATCTGCCAAAACTCCCGATACCGTCCCGCTTGCGGACGGTCATAGCGGAACATCTGACCGATATAGTAGAATTTTAAGACGCTGGCACCGTCCATCAAACGATTCTGTAGCATGGCACGCACTACTGATGCTGTGCCCTCTGGACGCAATGAGATGCTTCGGTTGCCTCTGTCGGTGAAAGTATACATCTCTTTCTCAACGATGTCAGTAGTATCGCCGACACCGCGTACAAAGAGGTCTGTGCTTTCAAAGATTGGCGTACGGATCTCTTGGTACCCGTAAGTGCCAAAAACAGATTGTGCGACCCTCTCGACCCATTGCCATGTTTGAACTTCTGAGGGGAGGATATCTCTCGTCCCCTTTGGTGATTGAATCTGCATTTTCTATCAACTACTCCTTGATTTCAATATGAAACCTGATTCACAAGACGTGAATAAGTCGTTAGCTATCCCTTCATTGCATTCTTAGGAACCTGCAAAATTAGCGAAATAGCTACACCCGGTCACTTCTTTAACCGCTTACCTCAACCTTTCTTCGACTTATTCCAACGCTTCGTGTCAGATATTTCGTTTCCTCATTCTTTATTCGATGTCATTGCTGCTTGAATCTGACGACGATGTTCTTGAAAGTACGAATCTCCCGGTGCGAGACGAATTGCAGCGTCAACCGATTTCAACGCCTCATCGTACCTACCTTGGGTAAGGTATACCTTTGCCAGATCGCTGTGCGGCATCGGTTCATTCGGCGCGAGTTGCATTGCAGCCTTGAAGGCCGCAATCGCCTGTCCAAACTCGCTCTTATCCGTATAGATAGCTCCGAGCAGATTATGCACACGCCAAGAATTTACATCCACCGCCAACGCTTTTTGTGCATATTCGAGTGCTTCAGGCAGCATTTTCTTATGAAAATGATAAATTGATGCCATAGCACCGAAAATGATAGCAGGTAGATTGGGTTCCAACCCCTCGAGCCTCTGGTATGTGTACAAGGCTTCATCATAGCGTTCTTGACGTTCATAAATCGGGCCGAGCAATGAATAAAGTTCTACACGGTTCGGATCATATTTCAGCGCCTCCTCAAACGCGCTCGCTGCCTTTGCCAATTCCCCCTGAAGCTCATAGGTGATAGCCAATTCAACCTGTTTTTGGGCATCTCGCGGATTGCTTTGTAGTACTTGTTTAAGCGCCTTCTCGGTCTGCTTAAGTTCTTCTTGATAACCCTTGTTTGCTAATTCTACCGCAGCACCAAGATTGTACCGAATCGTATTGTCGTCCGGATTAATAGCTACCGCTTGATTCAATATACCCACAGCCTTCTCATATTGCCCTTTGGTATGTTCGACCTGTCCCTCAATCAGCTTTTGTGTGGCATCAAAATATAGATTAATCCGCTTTCGGACCTCAACTTTATCGCTCATGGTGGAGCCGTAATTCACCAAATAGGGTGTGAAGGGCTCTCGGTATTTCGCTAGCGCCTCAATATTTTTGTGAGTTGTATTCACTAGTGCGCTAGGATGGAAGAATTCTAAACGTGGTTGATTGTTTGTATGGGTTGGAGCATCATCGGTATACGCCCGTATTGCTTGCTCACCAATCATGAATGAATCGAGTAGTGACAGTCCATCAAGGTCATCGACTGCTAGAAGTTCCCGGATTCTCGGAGTCTGTGCTCTTTCCATAAAACGCTTATAATTGATTTCTAACCGCTGCGGCGTACCAATCAGGAGAGCAAAGTCTGGCGTGTATTTATACCAAACTGTCGCGTGCGGAAATACCTCAATAAAGGTCCTTACCACCATCTTGAGATGTGTCTCCGGCATCCGCCTGAGTGGTAGCCACCGGCATATTATACCATCATCTGAAAGAATACGCTTGCACCACCGGTAGAAATCTGAGGTGTAAAGGTTAGCCCCTCGTGTACTCACAAGCGGATGGAAGGCACCGATGGAAATAGCATCGTATCGGTTCGGCACCATCAACACATAGTTTCGTTCGTCGTTAAACCCATGATTGAGCAGCGAACTATCAAGAACGTTAAGGTTCACATCAGCAAAGTATTTTCGCGCGATTTCGACTAGTCCCTTCGGATTTTCAACAACATCGACACGGACACCGTGTTGAACCATCGAATGGGCTGTAACTCCCAGCCCGAATCCGAGAACAAGCCCACGTTCAGGATTAGGATGCAGCAGCAGTGGGAGATGAGCAATCACACGATGCGATGTAGATCCCCGGCGAGAAGTATCAATGATTTCGTCATTGTCAACATAGAGTCGGTGGATACCTTGGTCATCCATAAATGTGGTGATGTTCGCGTCAATAGTCTCAGTATGCTCAATTAGCGTATCGTTTATACGTTGCGTCCAAAAGGCTCCGTTTGTCAGAAAAGGCGACGAGCCCCCCCACAGCAACACCATAAATCCTACTCCAACGGTCAGAATCGCTCCACCAATCGCAGCACCACTGGCAATCTGTGATTCCTCGGAACTCCGAAGAATTAACAGACACCCCATAGCCGCATTTAATCCAGAGATTAAGAGAAGACTTGGACGCAACCCAATTAGCGGAATCAGGATAAATCCTGTACACAGGGATCCGAGGAGGGCACCAAGTGCGCTGAAAGAACGAATCGTCGATTGTGATTCGGCATCGGCACAAACTCGCCTGACCAATGGAAAATTAGCTCCTATCAAAAGGGCGGGAACAGCTATCAGGAGGATGCCAGCAACAAATTCCCAGATACGTCCCGTCCCAAACGTCGCTTGCAATCCCCTACTGATTCCATACAAGTTTCCGAAAGCCGGCATCAGCGCGACAACAGATAACCCTATCCCAATCTGAACCAAGCCAAGAAGGTTTCCCACCGATTGAATTCGACGTGCAATCGCTGCGAAGAGAAAACTCCCAACAGCAATACCGAGCAGTAAGGTGGTTAACGTGACCGAGAAAGCGTAAGGCGCGTTACCGAAAAAGGCGGTCAGAATTCGTGTCGAGAGGACCGCATAAGCCATTGCACAGAAGCCGGAGCCGGCAAATGTCCATAACAGCGGTCGCCACATTTCTCCTGTTGGAGGTGTTTCCGCTTCATCGTTCATGTCCTGCGGCACGTCCACAGCAGTTTGAGACCAAGAACGATCTAAACCGAAACCAATCCCCGCCAGAATCAAATTAATCACTACGCCTAAATAAACCGAATTTTGAACACCTAAAAGCTGGATGAGGAAAAATCCGGTGGCGATACAACCGATGCTTGCACTAAGTATATTAATTATGAAGAGGCGGTCAGCTTTGAATCCTGTACACCTTTCCTTTGCAGCCCTACCGAGTAGGAGTAGTGCGCCGCCCATCAGTATTGACGGAATCGACAAGACGATAAACGATAGGACAAACCGAATCAGCGAAAGGAAATGGAATCCCGCATCCAGTCCACGATAGACGAGAACACAGATAGCGTTGAGAATATCTAATAGAGTTGGAAAAATGAGCGCAAAGATACCGAGCCCTGCCCCCAGAAGAGCATACAGGCGCAATAGTCGCTTTTCCCCATTTGCCAACAGCCCGAAGTAGAAGCTGCCAAGCGCCATCCCCCCTACCAGCGCACTCAACACTGTGCTCACCGCAAACACAGGACTCCCGAAAAAAAGGATTAGCTGACGTGCCCAAATCACCTCGTAAAGCACACCACACGCACACGAGAGAACAATGACCAGTCCAAGAATCGGTTCGATACTACGCACGGTTCACCCCCAAAACAGGTATACAGCTGGTATCACAAATCTATTTGTGCTCATAGCGATCCTGCGGATAATAGCCGATTGCCAAACGCCCATGGTCTAAGTCATACAGGGGCCAGTTGCTATCTGAAACACCGAACACAATCTCAAACTTCACCTCCGGGTGGGTAATTGCTTGCTCAAACACCCGCACTGCGTCGCCATGACCAAGGTGATGGGGATGTTCAGGTAGCGGTCTGTCACGACTAAAGTTCCCAATTCGGACCGCGACGAACTCCATGTCGTACCGGTTAGCGTAGGAATAACCCATCGCCTCACCGAACACCTTGCTAACCGTATAGTGACCGACCGGCTTGGTTGGCATATCAATTGTCCGTTTGATACTTTTCGGATAGGGACCCAATACCCCAGCGCGACTAGCGTACGCAATCCGTTTCACGCCGTTTATACGCGAGGCTTCGAGCGTATTGTAGGTGCCGATGAAATTGCTTTGCAGGGCTGCTTCCCACTCACTGTCGGTGCCGGTAAGGTGAATGACAGCCTCCATGTCCTCTGTGGCTTTGAGCACGGTATCGAAGTCCGCCACATCGCCCTCGATTGTGTCTTCAAGATCGGGCATCGGCAAACGGTCAAGTCCGCGAATCGTATGTCGATCTTTCATACCTTTCACGAGAGTTGAACCAACGGCACCGGCAGCACCGGTAATAAGGACTTTCATTTTCTCTCTCCCATTTCTATTCGATGAACGAACCTTCGCTACTCACTCGCTCATAGATGCGTTCAAACTCTGACGAACCGTCGTCTTCCCATTTCTCGAAGTTAATACCCCGGATTGCACCTTCCTCGTAGCCTGTTAATCTCTGGACATTTGGCGAGCGAGAGCTATAAATCTTGTGTCCGCCGGGTAGGGATAGAATACCAATGATTCTTCCCGTGGTTAGTGGCGTACCGGACGCGAAGCGTGCGATGGCATCCTCATCGACCTCGAAACCTAGTCCGGGGGCTTCAGGCACAGGGGAAAACCCTTCAATCACCGGAATGCGTTCCGTTGTTATGTCCTCCGAATATTGGTCGTCGAGGTTTATCGTATGAGCAGTTGCGCTCGGTAGAACAGCTGCTTGGTGCAAGGTCAAGGCTTTCATCAGTGTACCGCCGCTCTGCTGGATGAGCGCTTGGATGTTTGCCTGTCCATACGCAAACCCTTTCATCAAAGTGTCCCCGATCCCGCCCCCGATCATATAGATGTCGGCACAGCCTTGAACGACTTCTTGAATACCACCGAGTTGAGGGACATGCATAATAAGCGGGATGCATGTCTTTTCACGTAGTTGCCGCCAACCATCAATATCCGTCCAAGGCAGCGGATCCTCAATATAACCCACAATCGGGTGGTTCTTCTCCAATTCGCTGATGATGGGGAGGACAACTGCCAAGCTCCGGTTATGGTTGAAGTCCCAGTGAATCTTAAAGCCGGGTGGCGCGACCTCTTCGGCAAGCCGTGTCTGCTCGATGACATCGTACAATTCGCTGGAGTGCATCTTAAAAATGGTATAGCCTTGGGAGGCAGCACGCTGGATTTCGTCGCGGAAGACCTCTGGCGGACAGGGACGAGTCCACGCTGCCACAGAGACAGCAGCGCGCACCTTTTGTCCCATCAGCTTGTAAGCCGGCACTCCTAGGTGCTTCCCCATCACATCGTAGAGCGCCATACCGAGCGCCAAGTTAAAATTGTTATGGAGAAAGTCAAACGGGCTGCGCCCAATGAGTGTATCAAGAATCGACTGCGGAATCGGGTTTGGGTTATCCTCATAATCACCGAAGCCGACTAGTCCATTATCTGTGTGAACTTTGACAACTAGGTGTTCATCAATATCACCCATCCGGACGCGACCATGGTGATCACTGTAGCGCTCCGCAAGGGGCATAACAATAGGAATACATTCAATATCGGTAATTTTCATGGTTGTCTCCTGTTCGGAATGGGAAAATAGGTCTTGCCCTGTTAGTCCATTGTTAGCTCGACTCTCTCCTGCTTGGTAATTTCCTTAATATCTGTGTAAAATGCAGGCTCGGTCAGCTCTCGCGTCTCCGGCGACAGTCTCGCGATTACCTCTTCGGGAACCGGATTCGTGTCCCCCGACGCATCCTGAAAGTACTGGGTTTTGTACCGTAGGATGAGGAAGCGCCGGTCTCGACCTGTCGGCTTCCAGACCAATACCCCATGCGTGAGCAGTTCCGAAATCAGTACCACATCGCCGGCGCGCGGTGTAATATTTGTCATTGCTGGATGCAGCTCAGGATCGGGATCATTCAGGTCTGGAAAAAACAGTCCTTCGGGACGATTAAATTCGCTCTTATGGGATCCCGGAATCACAACCAGTCCACCGTCGCCGGGGTAAACATCAGTAAAATAGAAGAATGCCACCAGATCATTGGCAAAAACCTGTCCATCCTTAACCTCATAGCGCCGGGTGATCCAACCGAGGTCTTCCCGTGCACAATGGAAGGGTGTGAGTTGACGCTTTTCGTGCGTATTAATGGCGAGCGTCCCTCGGTTAAGACGCGGTTTCCCACGAGTCAGTTCTTTGATGAGGGGCCATGTCACAGGATGGAGCGTCAACCTCTCCAAAGCTTTATCAAACGAAAAACCGTAGGAATACCCTTCCCCCTGCCTATTGATACCGGGCGGCAGCTGATCTGGTGGTGTCTGACGACACCGTTCAATAGCTGCTTGGGCACTCTGGAGCTC
>JAJEAL010000021.1 GCA_022822785.1 Candidatus Poribacteria bacterium | reverse complement strand
GGTTTGGATCCTTGGAGTTACAGCAGCCATCTACAATCCTATTCTTAGGGTTCACTCAACACGGGAAATGTGGTCTATTGTCAACTTAGTCACCATTGGATTGGCGATAGCATCTATTTTTGTCCTGAAATCTGATGAGGCTGGGCAATAGAGTTCCGCATTTATCAATTTTAGGCTTAACAATATCTTTTTGTTGTCGTGTCATTGGAGGGTTATAAGCCTATGATCCTGACTATGGTGAATTAGAGAAATAAGTAAACATTTACCAACAACTTCGACCTTCGCGAATTTTCCAAAGTCCCCCTGACAAGGATTTCCCCCCTGACAAGGGGGGCTAGGGGGGTTGGGGATTTAGGGGGTTGGTTGTGCATTGGAAGTGTCTAAGTAATTCTAAAATCTACCATAATTATAGACTTATTTTATCTTCCACATCTTAAGAGCCTGTTTGAAAAGTCATTTTGGATGAAGTTATTTGCTCTGAAACCGAGTTTTTTCTTCAAAACTCGGTTTCTCCCGTAATCCACTATTCAACAGCACATTACCGCTATAATTTAACGCAAGTTGCCAGTAGCAGGCACACGCCGTATGCCGTAACCCTGGCCTCTCCTCCTGCTTGCAAGGGGATTAAGGAGGGCAGGCGGCAGAGGGAGTACGGGCGATGAATCGCCCGCCTACACCCCGGAGATCTGACTGGAGGTGTCTGATTTATCGGGGGAAAGATTTTCCTATTCCTACAATGTAGGTGTTCATTGGGTACTGTAGGAGGGGCTTCCTAGCCCCGATTATACAGACCCTCTATTCGATAAACGTCTACTTATTTCTATAATTTACCATAATAGAAACTGTCAACCGGGTTTGTTAGTCTAAACGAAAGGGAATTGCCAATGCAACGATTAGAGAAATTGGGATATATGGCTGTGATTCTGGCTGTCAGTATTACTGTATTTGCAGGTTGTACTCCTTCTACACGGCAAGTGACTACACGGCAAGTGATGAATTCATGGATGGGGTCACATATTTCAGAACTTATAAGGAGTTGGGGTCCACCTCAACAAATTGTTACAGATGGAGCAGGTGGAAAAATTTACATGTGGAGTTGGCAAGTAACGGCTCCTCCGCCTACACAAACCGACTCCATAACTACGCAAACACATGGGGAAATGCGTTACAATCCTTTAACTCGAAAATACGAGTGGGTAGAAGTAACGCAGCAAGTGAAGCCGCAGACAGTGCCGTCACTGCCTACGGTGCTATCGGAGGTGTCTCAGAGACGTTTAGAGGCGGCTCAGAAACGTGCGGCTCAGCAGCCACGTGTTCGGATGTTTTATGTGCGCCAAAATGGAATCATTTATTACTGGCGATCTGAGGGGTAAATAACTCCCTATTGGGATGGTTCTCCGGTTTCATTTTTTAGAAAGCCGTTCTGTTATCTATTTTTATAGGCACAATGAGGACATTAGGGTAGATAATGATGGATTTAACATATCGAGACACAAGGCCGCTGCAACTACAGAGACAGGAACAAAAAGCTGACCTGTCCCGCGAAGCAAGGATGCTCGAAACGGGCAGGGGGAGAGCAATATCCATTTATTATCATCGGGGCTAGGGAGCCTCGCCTACAAGGGAAGAGAAGATAGCTCCCTGCGGTTTCTGTTGCACTAATTCTTTGCATGAGTGATATCTAAGAGCGATGAAATACGCCCTTGACAGATGAAAAGGAGGATAGCAATGCAGATACACATCGATACCGTTCCCGTAGAACTGAAAGCACTTCACCAGTGGGTACTGTTGAAAAAAGAACTACGGAACGGAAAACTGACCAAAATCCCATATCAAGTCAATGGCAACCGTGCCAAAGCCAACGACCCGAACACATGGACAGATTATCAGACCGTTTGCAACCACCGCGACCGTTTCTCAGATATCGGCTTCGTATTTAGCAAAGATGACCCCTACTGCGGAATCTACATCCACAATTGCATGGATCCAGGGCAGCACGCAGACCTCAGCAAATGGGCACAGCCGCTTATCTTGGGAGGATTAGGTCCAGTTGCCTATGGAGAAGCCTCCATAAGTAACTACGGTGTCAAGTTTTGGACCCGTGCAAAATTGCCAGACTGGATGAACAAAGGGAAAAGGAAGTCCATACTGCCAGCTCCCAGCGAAATCGAAGTATACCACTACGGCCGACACTTCACCGTCACCGGCAAAGGTATGGGTGAGATTAAGGACGGGCAAGACGTCATTGATGCGATTATGTACCTGATACAGCTATCAGATGACCGAGAAATCCGAGAAATTGACCTGTTCAACTACTACAGGAAATGGCACAGGATTAGACAGGCAGCGAAGGAAGGGAACGAGGGTGCACAGTATCTTTTCAACGAGGCGAAGCCGAAAAAGCAGCTAAAGTCCCAACGACATTTGAGACCTAAGCCTTTCCTACAGGGAATCAAGCCCAAAACAGAGGTATAAACCCGTCTATACAATGGAAGGACAACATGAACTACAAGCAGAAGTTAGGATATACCACTTTAGGCGCAGCAATAATGCTAATCGGGATGTGGCTCAGTCCGCTAATATCCCCACCAGTTACCGCACAACACAACTGCGTGTTCGATAAGATTCAATGCACAAGTCTCACTGTCGTTGATAAGCAGGGAAAACCGGCAGTGGTATTAAACAGCCATGAAGAATGGGGCAATAGCGTAAACGTCGCCAATAAACAGGGGAAACTCGCAGTGAGATTAGCCAGTCATAAAGACGAAAATGGGGTAGTCGTCGTCTACAATAAGCAGGAAAAACCGGCAGTAGGGTTAGCCAGCAATGCAATGTGCAATTACGAACTGAACCGCGTAACTCCTAATCTAATTACCTAAAAATTTTCACGAGCCAGAATGACGCGAGCACCCTCAACCGAGCTAATCTTTCTCACAGCCCCCGCTTTGAGCATCGCCAAATCTTCGCCCGACAACTCAAACTCCAGCCCGTCAACGGTCAGATTGACTGTCCCATCGACAACCAGCCAATGTTCATTGCAGGTCAAAGGTGTTTCGTCAATACTCTCATGCCGTTCCGGGCATTCCGATAAATCGGAACCCGGCTGGAATGTAACTGCTCGCCATTCACTTAGCGGACAACGCGAGCCACGGTTCTGAATGGGACCGGTGTTGCGTTCGCCGGGAACAATAAACCCCGGAACGGTCGGGACGGGTGGGCCTGCTTCCTCAACCAAGATATGTGTCGGTCGTTTCTGCCGCTCAAGTTGTGTCACGATGGCGTTGTTCTCGTAGCCGGTGAACATCTGAAACCGATGCACGACGCCCATGGGTGTGTAGACTAACGTATTAGGAGTAATATCGAAGCGTTGGTCGTTTAACCATACCTCGCCGTGTCCGGCGGTGAACAGCCACATTTCATCGTTATCGTGATAGTGCGGTTCAACGCCTGTTCCTATCTGTTGATCAGGGAAATGACGGAATGCGCTGAGGGCAGTCCAGTCTGGGTAAACGCCTTGTTCCCAATAGATATTGTTTGAGTTGCCCGAACGGATCATGTAGTGTTGGTTTTCGATTATCATTTGTCATCAAGCCCCTCAGGTTCTGGTTCTATCTAGGTTAATCAGGATGCTAGCGATATTCGAGGTGCACCTCAAGTTTTTCAACCAAAATTTGACCCCGGATATCAACAGGGCGTTCGGTTACTCGCACCCCGACGAGATTATCGCCGACCGCTAAAAATTTGGGTTGAACAGCAAACACCAACCACCCTTCTTCGACTGTCGGTGTCCCTAAGCGGATATTGTTGACTCGTACCTCAATCTTATCTTCGATTCCTTTAGCCGCTGGCGTGTTCTGAAGGGTGCCGGGATGACCGATGGTTGCTACAGTGAGGGACTGAAGTCGTTGGTCGTCCGGCAGGTTTTCCGCCTCCGGATCGGACAGCAGCAGCCGGAGTGTAATGCGATCAACCCGATCAACCTCCGCAGCCACATCATCGGCGACAGCAATTGTTAAGAGCGTATCCACTACCCCATTGTTATCTATGGGCGCAGGCAGCTGCCCGAACATATTTGTGTTGAAGTACATGAATCGGGGTGTACTCCAATCCTCCGGATTAGGTATGACGATTGTGCCGTGCCCACCGCCGCGACGCTGCACAACGAAGGTTTTGTTCTTATGCCTGAGTCCATCCGGATCACCAATTTCCTGATACGCCTGACGGTGCGTGTGCCATCCCTTCTCTAGGTACATCTGACCGACAACCCGATCTGTCCCCTCCGGGCTTGCGTGGGCGAAATTGAAGGTCTGGACCCCGTCTGCGCCCTGGTGATACCAATTCGCCGCTACACCCCGCATGACTTCAATCGGGGGCCACTGATAGCCATCTGAGGCGTGATGGTCGTCGATGCACGGATAGAGTTTGATATTCGTCCCCTCTGTGATTCTACGGAACGCCGGGATGTCCACATCGAACGATCTGCACCCCATGACGAAAATATCCAACAATTCCTCACGCGCCCACGTTTCGGCGTCGATACCATCAAAATGACACCCCTCCAAGTTTTCGGGTATGCGTGCCGCAAGCAGGAATGGACGTCCACGTTTCCGCGCTACCTCCTGCAACATCGCTCGTGTTGCGCGTATGAAATCGGTGAGCCTATCGCGGTACTCCCACCCATGTCCCGGAGGCAGAACGGGACAAACCCGCGCGAAATCCAATTCGATACCGTCGAAGTCGTAATCCTCCGCCGCCTCGCGGAGAATACGCAACTTGTATTCGTGGACACCCTCAACCGCGAAGTTCCAATAACCGTTAGCGTTCCATGTGTGGATTAGCCAATCGGGGTATGCTTCCTTCATCGGAATCTTTGCAACGGGACCTAAGTCGTTGTCCGAGCCGTTGATTCGGTAGGAGAAGAACGCTTCTATGCCCCGCTGCTTCGATGCCTCAAGGAACACCTGTACGATGTTGATACCGTCGTCCGCCCACTTTTTGAAGCCTACCGAATCGTAGAGGGGTAGGATATCGCTCGGATAGGGTGCCTGATGCCCTTCACCCCAACTCCAGCAGATACTATCGATATGTGTGCCCGGCTCGTCGGCGAACATAAACTTCCACTCAACCAACCGATCAATCTCTTTGGTGGCGAACCGTGCACCGTCCGCTGAAATAACGTCAAAATTGACAATCACCCGCCGACGCCTATTTATCGAATCAATGTGTTCTGAGGAAAGTTGTCCCTTCATTCGGATTCAGATCCCTTCTGTTATCGGAGTTGGAACGCATACAACTTCACCGACTGCCCCACGAACCGCAAGCGTACCGTTTGTCCCTGGAGAGTTGAGAGATCTTGGTTGCCGCCCCATGTCACGGTCTGGACTGTACTGCTGCCGCCGAGACGGTCTGCCTCCGTCTCTATGAAACCTTCTATTGGCTGCAGCCCCTCGTCCAAGATTTCGACCTTGAGCCAACCTCTGGCGCTGCCGTCCATGTTCACTTCCAAGCGATTCCCTTCAACGGTAAAGGGCAGTGTCGTGAGCGAACCTCCTTGTCCACCCGCATCTTGGGAGACAAAACCATCGAGACGTAGACGAGCGCATCCGATGGCTGGGCGGTAGTCGTCGCCGGTGACTTTATCGTGGGGTTGGTCATAACCGGTGTAGTAGAGCCGAAGCTCGTCGCCAAAGGGCAACACACCGACCCCCATATAGAGCATCAGCGAGTCGAAAGCACCGTCGGGACCAAGTCGCACAAAAGGTTCACGCCACCGCGTGAAATGTATCCCGTCACGGCTGGCAGCAAGCTGTATGTCTAGCGCATCAGTCGTGTGGTAATAAGCGGCGGTGAAGATAAAGTATGCGTCGTCGGCAAAGGGATATTTCAGGGCCGCTGTGTCGTAAAGACCGCCGCCCCACATATCCGCATCTTCGGGATCGTCGAAATCAGGCTCTAGAATCTTTTCTGGGGCGGGAAAATTCTCGAAGTCTGCGCTTTCTGATCGGGCGATGGCACGGTAGTCAAAAGACCCTCGCTGTGCCCCATCCTCCACCCGCAGGTACTCGTTCCAACGGACATACGCCACGTACTTCTGAATGCGGTCATCCCAAAACGCCACATTCCGTGTATCCGTGTACCACGGCATAATCCGTTTTTCGCAGGGTGTCCAATGAATGCCGTCAGGCGAATACAAACCACCGACACCGCCGTAATGCCATGTTTCCGGTGGATTTTCGTCGTACCGGAACCGTGCCCCACCGCCATATACCGATACGTAGTCGTATTTACCTGCGCCAAGAATACACTTATAACGCCGTTCAGGTTCAGCAGAGGGGTCTTTGAAGATGCTTCCGTGATTGAGGTCGAGAGAGATGATATTGTTTTCCCGCGAACCTTGATAGTCAATGAGCCCAAGATTGGGACGTTCCCAGTGAATTCCATCCGTAGAGGTGGCGTAGCAGTCTCGCGGGATTCCATCCTCCCCGGTGGCGGAATACCACATTTTATAGATGCCTTCGTCCAGCATCACCGTGGGATTACTACACCCGTGTGACTCCCACGGCTTTTCAGGCGTCAGCGCGGGCGTATTGCTCCGCGCGGCGGGGTTCATAGTGGTGACAAATCCCTCTTTAGCTTCAACAAGAGCGTCGTCGAAGAGAAGTTGTTTTGCTGTGCCCACGGCTAAGGGGTTAGATTGAGGCATGTGATGTCTCCTTATTACAAACGGATGCTTGTGTATCTAAAAATTTAGGCTCATGTAAACAGAAAGTGCAAAATCCAAAATACGTGAAACGTGATGTGTGAAACGTGAAAACAGTTTGTTCATTAGTTCATTGGTTCCTGACCTACGGAATTCACACAAAAAGAAAGTGTAAAGCACGAAGAGAAACCAAGTTTTCAAGAAAAAACTCGGTTTCTATTGCATGATTTCTTAACATGAGCGAAAATTAGATTCCAGAGTATTCGTATGGACCCAAATCCGCATCCCGTCCCCGATGAAAATGCTTACCCATCAAGTACTTGACTTCTAACTCAACATCGCGGATATAGCATTCTGGGATTACGTCCGCATCACGTTCCAACAGCGTAACTTCGAGCGTGTTATCGCCGCATTCGGGCCAATGCGCCTCGTCCAGTCGGTAAATGAACCAGTAGCCCGATCCGGTGCGGTAGCGTGGCGCACTCATCCGGTACATCTCATTGATTTTGCGTAGCAGTTCATCCGGTAGGTCTACTCCATTCAGTCGAAAGCGGAGGCTATCGAGTTCTGTTGTGTTCATAATCCGTAGGCGGAGGAGAACCTCGTGGATCCGCCCAACCTGATTCCAGCGTGGTAGGTCGTCGCTAATCTTAAATTTCACCTCAGTGGGGCGATCGACTGCCAGCCCAGCCGGCAGTGACATGGCGATGCCGGGTTCCGTGGGCGGCTTTGGATAGCGACCCGTTTCCGTGGGAACGTAGTAATGCTTATCCTTAGGCGCCATTACCTCCGGATGCGGCAACTCCCGCAGCTTTTCATAGAAATCCGCCTTATAGGGCCAATTGCCGAACCAGTGTGCGAGGTAGAGTCCATCCACCCCCTGCGCCCAATAGTTACAGGCGGTGGCACGAACCATCTCAATGGTGGCTTCGCCCAAACGATCAGAGTCTACATGGCTCTGAATCGCTGCATGGACCCGACAACTCGACCCTTCGGCTGCTTCGACTAGGGGACGGAAATCAACTGTTGAGTCCACTAACTCCGGGCCCGAAAACGTCTGTCCGATCACGACATCCACTATCCCCTGCTGTATCCAATCACACACGTCCATACCTACCTGTAAGCACCCTTCGAGACTCGCGGGGATGCGGATCGCTAATTCGCGGTTTGCGCCGCTCCCCTTGACAGCTTCATAGACGCGCCGAACCCACGCGGTCATAATCTCGCGCCCGGCTTCGACCTCGTCCGGATGAAAGTAATACGGTGTGTAGTTGAGTTGCAACTCAAAACCATCGATAGGATAGTGGGTCACGGTCTCTTCAATGAGCGCAAACCGTTCTTCACGCACCTCTTCGTGTTTGAAATCAAGGCAGGTGAGTCCGGGAAATTCAGCATCCAGATCGCCGCGCGCACCAATCTCCAAGTGTGGGTTGTCGAAACGGAAGTCAGAGCAGCGCACATCTTGGTCACGAGGCCCTCGTCCTTGCTGCACCAGAAGCGTCGGATAGATGAGCATCCCCTTCGCATGGGCGCGGTCACAGACCACCCGTAACGGATCGTTGCCCGACTCGATTAGGTGTGTGGCATTTTGATGCGCGCGGCGGAAGATGATGTGGGGCCAGTTTTCAACGTTATGTCCCCACAGCTCACCCACCTTCGTATCGTGCAAGACAGTGCGTCCATCCCCTAAACAGAACATCAGCGCATCTACGGGAGTACCGACCAGCTCGTTGACCGCTGCCTCATACTCCTCCTTCTGCATCGGTGGTTCGTACATATAGATGAGCGGATGGCGTCCATCGTGATAGAACATGATGCGTGGTTGTGGCATGGTAATTTCCTTTCGGGTCTATGATATCAATCGAGCGTCAGCGGAGGTCGGATCGATTCGCGGTCAGTCTGTAAACTGGGTTCCCTTTCGCGCTTCGGACATTACACGGATGGTTTCACGTGAAGTCGCCGGATCGACCGGCGGCGGTCCACCGTTGCGAATCGCGTTGTACAGCTGGTCATAGAACGATGAGCCCGACGGTGCTTTGGGTTCAAGTTCCACTGTCTCGAATTCGATCTCATCGCCGCCCTCAACGCCATAGCTGCGACCAGTTGCCAGGGGCCTGTCAACTGATTCGAGCGGTGCTAGATCGGCCTTCACGTACTGCAGCACTGCCGGGCCCCCACCTGCAATAGTCAGTGTACCGCGCGTGCCCATGAGCGTCCACGAAGGCAGGGCGGCTGCACAGGCGCTTGTGAGCTCTAAATCGATTACCCGACCATTTTCACCGCGCATGACCACTTTGAGATGGTCTTCTGTATCCCCCGGTTGCAGGATTTGTTGCAGGTCCCCGAAGACATCCACGATAGGCGATTCCATAAGGATGACACACTGATCGACGGCGTGTACGCCGTTATTGTTGAGCAGTCCGCCACCATATTTTCGCAACGTCTGCCAGTCATTCCGGCGACGATAACCGTAACCCCCTGAGCGGATGAAGAAGACGTGCCCTAAACGATCGTCTTTCAACATCTGTTGGATAAAGAGAAAGTCTTCGCCCCAGCGACGACTCTGGTGGACGGTCAAAATCTTGCCCCCCTTCTCGGCGGCGGCGAGCATACGGTCTGCGTCTTCTAGGGCGGTCGCCATCGGCTTTTCAGTTAGGACGTGCCGCCCGGCTTCGAGTGCAGCGATCGAATGGTTCGCGTGGTCTGCTGATGCGGTCGCAACGACAATGAGTTCAGCATCGCAACCTGACAGTAGAGAATCTAAGTCATCGAACGGTTGAGCAGATGCTTCTGCCTTTGCCTGTTGTTGGCGGTCAGGGTCAGGGTCGGCGACAGCGATTACATCAAAATCCTCGCGCCCCTGCATTGTGCGGACATGGATATTCCAGCCAGCGCGACCTAGACCAACAACGGCAGCGCGAATAGGTGTAGATGAATTCATCCGGTGAAATCTCCTTTGCTTGGGTTACATGAATTGGAGTTATTATGGTAAACCCTAAAAACAGATAGACGCTTCCGCTCCCCGTGTATGGTAGGCGCTGTTTCCAACTGCGCCGATGCGGTGCGGCTTCAAACCGCACCTACCGGGCATGGGGACAGTCCGGGCTCCCATTTGGTAGGCGCTGTTTCTAACTGCGCCGTTTCAACCTACGCGACTATGTGGTGCGGTCCGATGAATCGAGACCAGGGTTAGAACCGCACCTACCGGACCTGAGGGTAATGCGGTGCGGTTTGGAGTGTCTCAGTAATTCTAAGATCTACTATAGTTTCCATTCTCCTGTAAGTCCTACAGCGAACTGCATGGTGCTACGTTTTCCCTTAGAGCGGCTCGGACTATCCCATACCCGGTGAGATAATTGGCAGCACGATGTGAGAGGGATACTTCCGACTGTGGTAAATAGTCTGTTCGGCGGTGAGGATTTCTGTAGACAACCCCTGTTCGTGTCCCGTGTTGGGATTTCGATCCCACATCGGAAAGTTGCTGCTCGTAATATGGACGCGGATGCGGTGCCCTTTCTTAAAGACATTGGCAGTCGCCATCAGATCGATGGTGTATTCTTCAACTTTTCCCGGCGTCAAAAGACGCGGCGGTTCCCAAATCGACTCACGGAACCGGGCGCGAATGATACCCTCGGTGAGATTATAGCCTCGACCGTCGGGATAGACATCTATCAACCGAGCGACGAAGTCCGTATCCCGTGCTGTGGATGCGGCGTAAAGTTTTACGACAATTGGACCGGTTACCTCCAGATCCTCCGTCAACGGGTCACTCGTAAAGACAAGGACATCTTTCCGTGCTTCGTTCGGTCGCTGATCGACGGGACCCGCTCGGATGATGCCGGGTATGTGCGGGGCAGAGTGGTTTCCTCCGAGCGTCGGCACAGGGACCTCCGGGTCGTAGACGTAGCCGGTTGACGGTCTGCCTTCGGGCGCATCTGGACTCAGCGCTCCCTCTCCCGTTCCGCTACCGCGGAAATAGTACCGGGTGAATCGGGTCCGCGCCGGGGGCCACTCCTGTTCCTCGCGCCACCGGTTTATCCCCATGACGAAGATTTTGACCTTCGGCTCATCTCGGATACCGTTATCTTTATCCTTGAGAATCGCATCCAGCCATCGAATCGTCAAGCCGATTTCGTCTTTCCTCGCGTTTTCGCCGAAGTCCCGATCGCCGACTACCATGTGTCGGGTGTGTGTTGTCGGACTGATCGCAACGCGAATCTCCTCCGTTGCGCCGAGTTTTGTCAGCTTCTCGAAATAGTCGAGGGTCGCACCGGGATAGTTGTCATACCATCCACCCATCAGATATACGGGAATCCGAATATTGTGGAGTTTATCCCGTATGCCGATTGCCTTCCAGAAATCGTCGTAGGTGGAATGGGTAAGGTAGTCGTTGTAGAGTTTGTTGGGCGGGGTGCCGGCGACGGTGTCGAGGGTGATAAGCGGTAGGTGTCGATACCAGGTCCACCACCCGAAACGTGCCACTTTTTCGTTGTTCTCCGCGCTGTAATCGTAGATGCGCCGGGCGGTATGGGCGAGCTGGACTGCGCCGTGATCACGGTACATGCGCTGCCATGGATCGGGGTTAATGTTCTGCGGAACAATCGCCTTGAGGTTGGGATGCCCGTTGGGTGCGACCAGCCACTGCGTAGCGCCGTAGTAGGAGCTGCCGTACATGGCGATGTTTCCGTCGCACCACGGCTGCTCACTAATCCAAGTCAGTGCGTCGTAGCCGTCTTGGGCATCGTCAAAAAACCGGTTATCCATCCCGTGTGCGCCTTCAGACCCGATGTGTCCGCGGGTCGCTTGACTCACACAGATATACCCCGCACGCACAAACCGATCGACATCGATCCAGGAATCGGTGTCGTATCCGCGTATTAAGATAACGGGCAAGCGACCGGGGCTAGACTGTGCGATTTTCGTCCGAAGCCTGACACCGTCGCGCATAGGAACCATGATCTCTTGAACCACGATTCATTCCTCCCCGAAACTTATGGACGCAGCGCATACCGTTGTACAGCGTCCTCGTCGAGTTCGACTCCTAGTCCCGGTGTATCTGGGACTACCGCATATCCATCTTCGACCAAGGGCTCGGCAAGCAAGCTGCGCTCGTGAACGAAGTTGCCGCATAAATCACTGCCCAAGGTGCAATTTGGGGCCGCAGCGGAAGCGTGGAGGCGGAACAGATCGAAGACCCCAAGGTCTACGTTGGACGCTTGCCACACCGGAATACCGGCAGCGTCCGCAATCCTGGCCATGTCCAGAAAACCCCAATCCGAAGGCGCAACGTTAATCCCGTCCACCGCTTCTAGATATACCATTTCAATCACTTGGCGTGGGTTCTGTAGATGGGGCGCGATGATAATTGATGTCTCGTCTTTGAGTCGGCGGTAATCGTCTATGTTATCCTTGGGAATTGGATCTTCAAAGACAATATCATACGCTTCAATTTCGCGTGCCAATGCCAACGCCTGTCCGACGGTGTGAAATCGGTGACCGGGGTCTAAAACAATCCGTAGAGCGGGCGCGGCGTCGTGCATGGCGTGGACGCGGTCTGCCACGTTGCCGTCGTCTATGGTGCATTTTATCTTGATGCCGTGGAATCCCAATTCTGCCGCTTGCTTGGCAGCAGCGGCAGATGCCTCCGGTCCCATCCGCGTAATCCAGTAATCAACGAGCACACGGTCCTGAAATTTGCCACCGAAGATACGATACAGAGGCAATCCTATCGCTTTGCCAATCAGGTCCAAGAGGGCAATATTGTAGCCACCGCCGCCTAGATTACGCGGTTCAAAATCGAGCGGATCCTTACCGATTAAATCCGGGGGCTGCTCCTCACGATCGCCGAAATAGGGACCGCTCATGCCGATTCCGGTGATCCCTTCGTCCGTGTGAATACGCAGTACATCCTGCCTTCTCTCTCCGAGGGGGGCGGGATAAGAGGGAGTAAACTCCTCGTATTCGGGCGGTGGCAAAATTCCGGGCAGAAACGGCACACAGACGACGGTGCGTTCCAGATGAGTAATCTGCATTTGTTTTTTCCCTTTAGTCGTCCCAACGACTCGGATTAATGCCGGGTGCCTCAGTTGTCATCCCTTGCGGCTTATGTTCAAGTTTCCAGGTGTCTCCGGTGGTGTTGAGGCTCTGCAAGAACGGTTTGGCTTGTTCCGGGGCGTTGGCGACCAGTTCGGGGTCCCACTCCTTCATCGGTTGAATCGGTCCCGCCCAAGCGGGTCGATAACCGAATTGGATCAGCTCTCTCGGTGAACGGTCCGTATTCGGGTGCGTGGCGTGGAACATGGTGGCCGGGATGATGACTGCCGATCCCGCTTCCAGACAGAGGGTGAGCTCCTCCGGATGCGACTTGTAGCGCACATACGGACTTGCCTGCGCGTGGAAGGAGAGATGGCTCCGGGGGATAAGTCGGAACGGTGCCCGTTTGGGGATAAGGTCGTCGAGGTAGTAGAGCACCCGCAGCAACCGTGGGGAACTGCCTTCGTAGTCAAAAATTGATGAGCCGTGGGGTTGACCATCGGTATGCACCGAGATTCCGGGCGAACCGGGATTCGTACGCTGGAAGAAACCGCGCGTGAATACGATGTCGGGACCCATCAGTTCTGAGAGGAACTCAATCATCGGTGGATGTCCAATGAGCTCCGCTGTCGTACGACTGAACCATTGCGGTTGTACAGCCCCCGTGGTTTGGTACTCGCTATACGGTTTTGGCCTCATCGGCATGTCCGCGAGCTCCGCTTTGAGTTTCGCGATAAGTTCCGCGTCCAACACGTCGGGCAGCACAACATAGCCTTCCACCTCGAAATGGCGGATCCGCTGTGCCGTGGTGAATGAGCCGAAATCTGTCTCATCAATGTTCATGAAGTTAATGACTTCGTCGGGATCAATTTCAGGGATAATGGTCGTCTCTTGTTCAGAGGTAGTAACCGCTTGCATAGGGCCCTCCTTATACAGTGGGAGCGTTCTGAAAGTACCTAATATCTCTTTGATTGAAGGTCGGTTATGACCAAACGAAAATCTCTTCATCGTCCGGGGACATCGCAAAGAAGATTGCCAATACAGCCCGTGGTCGATCGCCTATAACGAAAGGGACTTCGTGAAGGTTTTCCGAATAGAAGAAGTAGAGGTCGCCCGGCTCTAGCTGAACCTGCGTACGGGGGATACCGTGTTCAGCGACATATTCCCGGAAGGTGCCGCTATCGCGTGCCTCCTGCACAGCATCCGACCAGGTGCAGTTATAGAGAAAAGGTTCGCCGCTCTCACCGGCGTCGTTGGAGTTTTGGAAGCAGAGCACGCCGGCGAATTGATGTTGGAATCGAGAAACAGCGTAGGTGAACAGCTGTGATCGCTTTGCGACGGAATCGTAATGGGGACCGTGTCCCAACCCGTCGTGGTAGATACGAAAAATAGCGGGACCGTAAAGGCTACCATCAGGCTCCCGCGCTGTCATCACTTTCTTGTCCGGTGCGAGCTGCGACAGGTTATCGTACATAGTCTTCACCGGGTCGTCGTATCCGTTGAACAGGGAATTGAACAGTTCATGCGTCCCGGCGGAGTGGGCAAAAAACTCCTCACGGTTAGAATTGTACCGTCCCAAACTGGTGCCGATATCTACGCGGTGCGGACTCCCGTCTCCAATTTTGTGTGGGTCATACATCAACCCGCGCTCATAAAATCGCTCTATAAGCCCCGCACAATGGTTGGGATTGTAGGCTTGTCGCAGGAGGACAGCTGGCATCTCACCGGCTGCGAGTGCCGTGAGCGGCTGCGGATACTGTTTCAGTATGTCTGTTAGGTCGCCCTCAACGGGCATCCATGGACGGGGGGCTGTCATGATTGGATTATCCCTCCGAAAAGAAGGTTGTTCTTAAAAAACGAGATAGCAGGCAGAGGTGACGAATTATAGGGTTTTACAACAAAATATTGTATTTTACAACAAATTATTGTAAAATAAATCAAGAAAAAATGTTCTAGTATACCATTATGACCCAAAATGATTCATCTAAATACAGCTTACCACAAACAAATTGAGGGAGAAGATGTTCAACAAAAATAATATAATAGCGGGAATAGGCAGCGTAGTTGACCTATTCGGGATTCAAAGTTCCAACCGATATGACGATTCTACTGATGAGGGTGATGCTTCTGCTGATTATAATGCCCTGAAATCTGACTGGGCTGCTATAGGAAATGATATGTCGCAAGCTATGGAACTATTCGCGTCATGTTATGCCGAAGAAAATAGGTGCCCAGAAACAGAAAATTGAACACTAAGAGCATATTGCTTCAAGGTTTGGTAGGCGCTGTTTCCAACTGCGCCGGTACAGAGTGTCCAATTAATTCTAAACTTTACTATAAACACCAAAATCATGTCGCTTCAAAACAATTGCGAAAGCTACTTCCTACCTACCGCAGTATAACTCCCATACCGATATGGCAAAATATCAACCACGCCAGCCACGCCTCCGCTCCTACCCCTTCTCTCTAAGCTTTCATTAAAACACGCCATCAACGCTCAAGAGCGCAACGGTGCCGACAAGTTGCATATAGCCCGTTGCATATAGAATATCTGTTTCATCGATATAGGTGTACTCGTTATAGCCGTAGGAGTGAGCCACCATAAACTGAAGTTGAAATGCCCGGCCGAGGTCGTAGCGCAGCCCCGCACCCCAGCTGGAAATCCGGACCCTGAAATCTAGCAAGCGGTCGTTGTTTGGATCGAGTGCTTCATTGATAAAATCATCTCGGACCACGTTGAGATATGCAAACGCACCAGCCTCCCGGTATTGATAGGGATTGTGATTCTGGATTAGCGTAAAGTCAAGCTGAATCTGGTTCTCCCACGACGTTTCGGTAGTTTCATCGTCTTGATTGAATGAGCCCCGGAAGTCCTCGAAATCCGGCGTTCGGAAAAAACTAGTATCGGTCAATCGCAGGTAGGTTAGACCGTTAGAAATTGCGAATCGCAGGTCTTCGTTTATGTCATAGGTCAAAGAGAGATCCGCCCCGATATGATTCTGTCTAATCCGTTCATCAAAATCGGCTTTCGTTCCAAGATTAGGATCTAGGTCATCCTGATTGTCTATTTCAACATCCTCAAAATCGTAAATGTATCGTAGCTTTGCCTCTGTTTGAAATGCGGCAGATATCAGTGGTGTGGTCGGAGCAAACACCCTAAACTTCAAGGTTTCACTGTCAACGAAATAGAGATTGCCGGTGTAGTCGATGGCTTTGAGGTTCAGATGCGCGTCCGCTTCATTCTCACGCCGTAAACGGATTAAGATTTTCTCGGCATACTCGCCGTCGGCGTAAAATCGCTGAACACGGCGCAGCCGCGTACGATAGATGCGGTAAGGCACATACCCGAACTGAAATGGATGGTATCGCTGTCTGGGTAAATCGGAGGCGTAATCCTTTTTATATTTAGCCTTATCCGCGACGAGGATGGTTCCATCGTCCAGCACGATGACGTGAAACGGCGATATAAACTGCCCGACACGATCCCCATACTCGCCAAATGAGAGTAGAAACTGTCCAGCCTTGTCATATTTCAGGACACGATGTGCATCCTCATCTACGATGTAAAGGTTGCCCTCGCGATCGACGGTCATATCCGCGGCTTTGCTTAACTGTCCGGCACTGGGTTGAGAGGTGGCGAAGATGCCCAAGGGGTTGCCGTCTGCGTCTAGTTTATAGATATCGCCGTTATCGAAGACGTAGATGTGCCCCTCGTTATCGACCGTCAACAGGAGCGATCTCTGGGTATCTCCCTGTGGGATGATGAGTGCGTACTTCCCTTCGGCGTCAAGTGCCGGCGCAGCGGCTTCAAGTGTCCCAATCCGTTTGGTTAAATCTTGGAGCGGATAACTCCCAACGAAGCTACCTTCCGAATCGAATCGATGCACGCAAGGGGCATAGTTGAAGATTCGCGGGGAGGCTGTGTCCTCCACCCCGCTAGAATCGGGATTCAAAGCAACCTGCACGGTAATCCAATCGACGACATAAATTGTCCCATCCGCTCCAACGGCGATGTCCATCGGGTTGCTGAAGAGAAACTTATCGGGATCGGTCCCCCGAATCTCAAATTGGAAGCTGCCATCGGCGTTGAGCTTTTGGATGCGGAGATTTTCGGTATCCGCGATATAAATCCCGCCGTCCCGATCGAATGCGAAAGATGTCTTCTTTGCGAATTCGCCCTTATCCTCGCCTTTTCCTCCAAACTCTCGGATAAATTCGACTTCCTTGTGTGCACCGGCAAGTGGAGATATCAGGAAACTTAAAATCAGCCCCCACAATATCTTGCGAAATATTACCAACTATTCACCCCTACTCGTTCGTAAATCTTCTAGGCTAACCATTTCGGTGCCCATATCTTTGATTTTGTCCAAAATTGCGTTGATAAACTGTGGAGAATCGTCTGTACTGTATTTCTTTGCCAATTCAATCGCTTCATTAATTGAAACTGCGGGCGGGATGTCAATGAGATAGAGCAGTTCATAGGCGGTACTCCGCAGCAAGCATCGGTCTACAACCGGCATACGATCGATTTTCCAACGGGTCGCAGCCGAGCGAATCGCCGCGTCAATCGTGGCGAGATATTCCACTGTGCCTTCTGCTAGCAAGTTTGCGAATTGTTTAACGTTCGTCGGCGCGTCGTTTGCTTGCCAGAAACGCTCTTGTACCAGATGAATTGGATCTGTCGTGATTTCCGCCTGATACAACATCTGCAGTGCAAGAATCCGGGATTGTGTCCGTGTATTTCTCATGAGTTCCACCTGTAGGTGAATTGGTATAAATGCAGTCCCGATAAATCGGCCGTTCCCCCGATAAATCGGGACAGGCGAGGCCGGGGGGCAGGCTACACGGAACAGGATTCAAAGCAACTCGCTTTTGTCCACAAAACCTAATTGTAGCAGAGGCAGTGGGTGTTGTCAATAGTATACCGCATCGAAAACCGTTTTAAGAACAGAACTGAATTTTATACTCGACAAACGATTGAATATCTACTACCATAATCTCGATTTGATACGACAAACCACGTATGGTAGGTGCTGTTTCCGATCCCGTGTATGGTAGGCGTTGTTTCCGATCCCGTGTATGGTAGGCGCTGTTTCCAACCCCGTGTATGGTAGGCGCTGTTTCCAACTGCGCCGATGCGGTGCGGTGAGAAACCGCACCTACCGGCCCTGGGGGCAATGCAGTTCGGTTTGGAGCGTCTCATTAATTCTAAAATCTACTATAATATGAAATGTGACAACCCACGATAGGAGCTAGCGCGAAATGTCCGAAAGACCTAATGTTTTAGTCATCATGACAGACCAGCAGAAAGCGACCGCCAGCCACCTCTACGGCAATACCTTTTGCGAGACGCCCTCTATGGAACGCTTGGCGAACGAAGGGGTGCTCTTTGAACATGCCTTTACGCCCCATCCCTTGTGCGTCCCCGCACGAGTTTCGCTCTGGACCTCACAGTTCCCACATTCGCACGGTGGCAGGCGTAATCAGACCCTGATGCCAGCGGATGCAACTCATGCGTTCCAGCTCTGGAAAGATGCAGGATACCACACCGGCTTGATTGGCAAGAATCACTGTTTCGAGCGAGCGGAGGACTTGGCACTTTTCGATACATGGTGCGAGGTTGGGCACGGTTGGATGTCGGGACATGCGGAGACGCGTGGCATGGACTGGTTTCGCCCAATCGAGGGGATTCAAGCTGCCCATGAACTGCGGCGGACAATGACCCCCCAGAGCCCGCGCTTCGGTTACGCCACCTCCGATTTTCCGTTGGAGGACTATTCCACAGGGTTAATTGCGGGTCAAACGACCCGTTTCTTAGAAACTCACCAAGATGAACCGTTTGCGTTATGGGTTTCGTTCCCGGATCCACATGAGCCGTGGGTTGTGCCGGAGCGGTACGCTGCGATGTTCCCACCGGAGAAGATTGATCTGCCCCCGTGGCGGGCGGACGAATTTGATGAGCGCGCACCTGAACGGAATCGCGTGCTGCACGAGATACTCGGGGCGGAGGAGGATGCGCTCGAAGATATATACGGTGTAATGGCGGTCTATTACGGAATGGTCCGCTTTATTGATGACGGTCTGGGACAGATTATAGACGCACTAGAAAATCTCGGTCTCCGCGAAAACACGATTGTGGTGTTCTGCTCCGATCACGGGGACTTCATGGGCGAGCACCGGATGCAGTGCAAGGGCGGCGTCTTCTACGATTGCCTGACGCGTGTGCCACTGATCGTCTCTTGGCCCGGGCAGGTCGCCGCCAATGTGAAGGACAGTAGTATGGCAAATCTCATCGACATTGTGCCGACGCTGTTAGAACTTCAGGGGCTAGATATACCCCGCTCAATGCACGGTGAGGGATTACCGACGGTAACTGCTGCCGAACCACGAGATGTAACCTTTTCTGAATACGGTAGCGGGGGACCTCCTTTCCGTATGGCAGATCTGGAGAAATTACCCCAACCCTACGGCAGGCGTGCGCTGATGCGGTCCTTGCAGTGGCGCGAAGCGGAGGGCAGACGCAAGATGGCACGGACCCAATCGTGGAAATACGTCCACGACCCGATGGGCGATCGCGATGAACTGTATGATCTGGAAAAGGACCCGTGGGAATTAGAGAATGTGGTGGACAATCCCGCCCACCGAGAGGTACTGGCAGACCTACGTTTACGTTTAGCGGACTGGAGTATTCGGACAGAAGACGCACCGCCTGTACCATTGCCAGATGAAGAACACATGAATTTTTAGGCGTCCCAATCTAAGCGGGATGGAGGGAAATTATGGATTTTACGAGAATCAGCGCGCCCCTGCCGGAGGAACTTATCCCGGAGCTGACCGCATTCTGGGAAGAAACTTTTGAAACCTCCTATGAAGATTTCAGGCCCATCTTCGCCGGCGATGAGACCGAAGACAACGAAGATATCCTCTACCTGATGCGGCAGGGAGAAGATTTGGCGGGCACCTCCCATCTCACCGTTGGCAAGGCAACCCCTCGGTTGGGCGGACTGGGGGAGGTTGCGACGCCCCCCGCGTTTCGGCGTCAAGGGATCGCTGCCCAGCTCTGTGAAGCTGCTCTCGACGATTTTCGTGGACAAGGCGGTGAGGCGTTCTTTCTCGGTACAGGCAACCCGTCAGCGGCACGGATATATTATCGGCTCGGTTGGCGGAAACTCGCCGGTGCCAATGTGATGGCGCTGATCGTATCTGGCAAGTCACCGGAAGCGTTTCTGGTGGACTACTTCAGGGAGGCAGAAGGACAGATTACTATCGTACCGGGAACGTCAGCGCAACGGATCCCCATGATTCCACTGATCGTTTGTCCGCACGACTGGCAGGTATTGGATGCCAACGCGGGCATATTTTCGACACGGCATGCCCTACAGTTATCATGTATGGGCTTGTATCCGAAATACGATGCGCTCATCCAAGGGCAGACTGGCACATGGTTTGGGGCAGGGGCAGACAGCGGTCATCTGATTGGACTGGCGACGGCACATCTCGACGAGTTAGGCGTGTGTCATGTGGATGGTTTTACCCATCAAGATTGGTTGGATGTTTGGACGGATTTAATCCGGGCAGCGATGGACTGGGCCGCAGACCGTGGGGCGACGGCGTGGTGTGGAAAACTCTCTGCCGAAGATGAGGATAAGCGGTTGATGTTTGAGTCGTTGGGATTTGAGGTAGTTGGAACGGGTGAGGCGTTTACGTTGGGGGAACGGCAGGTGCCATCGGTGCTACTAAAGCGATCAGTGTAATTGAGGAGTGCTCATAATTGTGGTCTGAATCAGGATTGTCAGGATAGCGCAGCCCTGATGCGTCCAAATAGGAAAAGGCGCGTAAGTTGATTTAGCCCCAGAGGGGCGACATGTTTATAGACGCGGGATAAAAAAATACCCCAAGCTCCAGCGGGGCGACATGTGTATCCGAAGGATGGAACGTAAGAAGAACGAATGAGCCAATGAACACCCCGATAAATCGAGATTTTCAACTTGACCAATTACCTCCTTAAATCTCTCCCTTTTTTGTCTAAAGGATGGGGGTATGTTTCTACGTCCACGCGGTTTTTCTTGATATATGGTCCTCATGCTGGTCGCGGCGGGGTGGAATTTCTGTTCCCTTCAATTCACGGATCAACTCAATCAGTCCTTCCGTCGCTGCCTCCAAGAACTTTTCCCCTTTTTCCACGGTGGCTTTGGTGGCATCGCCTAACACACCGCTTGCGGTCTGCGAACTCCAATACGGTATCAAACGCGCCGCCGACCCTTGGGGGTGAGTTCCTGCGAGCAAATCCGTCTTGAAACTCGGTGGCAGCGGTGACCTTTCATCGACCGCCTGACTCATATCGACCAAATCCGGCTTTAAAGCAAGATAAAGCGCGGTTTCATATTCTCCCCCGTGTGATGTTCCACCATACTCAGAATCCCTAACCTCGGCACCGGCATCCTTAATTTTGCGGGTGTCCCAATGGTTCACCGAAGCGCAGAGGATCTGCCCCTCATATTCGATATTTGTTAATCGTGCAGCAAGATCGAGGGGAGACGTGTTACTCCCATGACCGTTGACGATCAGGATTCGCTTGAACCCGTGGTGGGCGAGGCTGCAGCAGACATCCCGGACATACTTGATAAAGGTGTCCCAACCAATAGTGAGCGTCCCGTGAAAATCCATGTGATGGGGACTGTAGCCGTGTGGGACCGCCGGTGCGAGCACTGCCTCCGATGGGATACGCGCTACGGCGCGTTCACAAACCCCTGTGCATAGAACGACATCCGTATCAACGGGGAGGTGGGGCCCGTGGTCTTCATACGTCGCAACGGGTAGAACTGCGACACGGTCTTGTTCGGCTGCCGCTTTGGTTTCGTACCAAATCATTTCAGCAAAGCGATATTTCATCTTTTTCTCCTTAATTTCCGGACTATATCTTGGTGCCATCTTCATCAAGTGCAAATTTCAGTCTTCGGTGGATTCGCGTAACACTGATAGTGGGATTCGACCTCCGCTTCCGGCGTGAGACCTTCGTGGACATAGGCGCGGAATCGCAGATGAACGTTATCGTGCGGCGGATGGTGGAGGATGCTCATCTGTTCGGGAACGGCAATCTCCCCGAAGAAGCCGGGATGTTCGATGTTTTCCGGGTGGTCAAACAGCGCAAGTCCATTCACGCCAGCGCCGACAGTCCCGCCGAGATCGCACCAACGTGCCCGTTGATGATGCACCTCCTGCCGACCGACGAGTCCCTCCGAATTTTCGACGTGCCCTTCGTCCGGTAGCTTCATGGAAGGATTCAGTCGCGCTACGAGGAGAAACTGTCTATCTCCGACGTCTATCGGTGGCGTGGTTTCGTGGGTAATATCTAAGAGGCGTCTCCCATTATCAGCGTACCACATACGCGCTGTTCGGGTTTCGGTGAGAATCTGATCGCCGTTTCCCTTGACGTAAATTAGATCTTCCACGAATTCCGCATACACGGGTCCTGAGGTGAGTCTGATAAACCGCTGATGCAGCATTTTCCCACAAGGTCCATAAGGCGGTTCGTCCCAATCCGACCAGATGTTCGCCGATCCACCTTCGCCGTGCCCACCGTAAGCGAGATAGAGTCCGGTGTGGTGTGGGTGATCGCCTCCGCCCGCACCGCGCACAACCGTGCCGTGATTGCCGTTCACGGGCCAGAAATACGGCTTCCAGACCCCCAAGTAATTGTATCGCGCGAACACCTGATTATCGACGGTGATTAGGAGATGCGCCGGTTTCTGCTCGATAGCGTAGCGATTATTGGCGGGCAGATTGACCACGCGGATAGCGTACCGGGCGGATTCTCCCGCTGCTAGGGCGCCGGTCTGCCAACTGAGTTCACGGATTGTCGGCTCAAACTGGGCGGGGATTTCGGCATCTAGCTGAGCGCCATCCGAATCGGTTTGAGAGATAGCGAGTGTCGCGGTTCCCTCCCGCCAATCGGGAAAGTGGTCTTTGGGATTGAAAGGGAATCGGATGAGGTCGTTGTTTCGATCTACAGTGCCTGCGTCAACTTTGACGATGACAGGGTTTGAATTGTATCTCAATGGTCTGCTCCTTGCGCGGGAAAATTGTGGCGATGTGTATAATGAAACCTTATGCGGATAGATGGTATCATAGTGACTGATAAGGGTCAAGTTCAAACCGAGCAGTCAAAAATATCGATTCGGGTTGGGGATAGATCTATGGTATAATCCTTTAAATAAAAAAGGCAGCTTGGAGAAACCGAGTTTTTTCTTCAAAACTCGGTTTCTTTGCACTAAATCTTAAAAGGAGGGTGAATACAGATGGAAATGTTATTGGAGGCTTGGAATACCGTTAAAGACCTTGTTGTTACATTGAGTCAATCCCGATACCGTGGGGTAATGCTAAGCGTTATAACCATCGCTACGCTGCTGTTGGTTAAAGCAATTTTGACACGCCCTATAAAAGCGTATGTCTATAAACGGGCACTGAAAGAAGCCAATGCCGATAATTTCATGCTGACGTGGACGTTTGTTTGGATTGTCATCATTGTGATTTTCGGTGTTATTAGCCTTAGCGGTTCAATCCAAGCACTCGGTATTTCCGCAGGCTTTTTGGGCATGGTTGTCGGTTGGTCGTTACAAGCACCCGTAACTGGTGTCGCTGCATGGCTGATGCTGATTTTGAAACGTCCTTTTAGAATTGGACAACGGGTCATCATTGCCGGTATCAAAGGGGATGTGGTGGATATCACGCTCACCCATGTAATCCTTGATCAGGTCGGTGGTACGATTGTAGGTGAGGAGCGTTCCGGTCGTTCGATACTGATTCCCAATGCAATCCTTTTCAGCCAGACGATTACCAATTATACCTTTGAGGTGGAGTATATCCTGAGTGAAGTGCCGGTACGAATAACGTTCCAGTCTGATTGGGCTGAAGCGGAAAATATCTTAGTTGATGCGGCGAAGCAGGTTACAGCGAAAACTATTGAGATTACTAGCGAGGAACCTTACATCAGGGCAGAGCTGTTTGATGCGGGTGTCCTGATGCGTCTGCGCTATAGGACAACCCCCGAAGATTACGCAGAGGATGTCAGTGATATTGTAAAAATCATCCATAAGGCGTTCAGTGAAAACGACAAGGTGGAATTCTGCTATCCTCACTCCGAAGTGCTTTATTCCTTGAAAAACCCTCCACCCGTTGCAACATCAGAAGAACCGTCCACAGATCTTTCTACTCCCCTTCAAAAAGGAGAGATTCGATGAATTTGAATCTTCTGAAGGTTACCGCACCGGGTGAACCGCAGCCAACGGATAACGAAAAGTGAGGTTGACACATGAAGGTGAGCGAAGGGTTGCACTGGTCGTTTGATTACAACTACGGCGCACAAAATCCCCATTTCACAGAGCAATTGGTCAAAACGTTCCTCGGATTTTATGCGGAACCCAAAGCGGATCGAATAAGTGCCGGAACCACCGAGCATATTTACGATATATTTCCAAATTACTGGCGTGGCTATGCAAGAGGAGAAGACCGGCAGGATAACCTAATCCTTGGTCAGGCGATTATCAAACGGCAGGGTGCGGACAATGGACGTTGGAACTACACGATTCAATACACCAATGGGACGAGCGGCGAGGAACTCCAACTCCGTTTTCATACCGCCGATGATCTATACCGATCGCTCAGCGGTAAGTGGTATATCCAAGCACAGAACGACTGTCAGGACAGCTATTCTAGGTTCGACTGTGAAGGACAACAGGTTGCGGACAAGATTCGGCTGACCGTCAATCACGCTGAAATCACCGTTGGTCTGATAGGGGAAGATATACCGTTCACCTGCAACTGGGCGTTGTTCGATGTGATTCCTGCGCTCAGTGGAACAATTCACGAATCGGGCGAAGTCGTGGAAATGGCTATCTTGGAAGACCTTGAGAAACTGAGACCTAGCAACCGCATCGGTTTCCTCGAATCGATAGAGATGGGTGAAACACAACTGGACGGCTATTACCTGTACGGAGAGGGACTTCTCCCGTCCTACTGGTGGCTTGATACCCACGGCAACGTGGCAATTTGTGCCAACTTCTTCCAAACTTTCGTGCTTAGAGAGATTGTGGGAGGCAGCGCATGAGCAAACGACCGAATATCCTTTTCATCAATACGGATCAACAATCGTGGAACGCTGTTTCCGCGTATGGAAATCCGTACATTCACACGCCGAACATTGACCGCCTCCACCGAAACGGTACATCTTTCATGCGTTCTTACTGTAGCGACCCGGTATGCGCTGCGACGCGCTCCAGTTGGGCAACGGGACTTTACACTTCAGAGACGGGGGTGCCGTTTAACGGTGGGTATATGCACGAAGAAATTCAGGATATTGGGCAAATTCTGAATGCCAACGGATATAAGGCTTTTCACTGCGGTAAGTGGCATGTGCCGGGCAGAAACATACGTGAAAGTTTTCACACCCTGTATTACGGAAAGCGTGACATCGGTGCGGGCGGTGGCGAGTATTACGATTCTGCGTCTACGCACGCTGTGGTCGATTTTCTGACAACCTATGACGGTAGCGCGCCATTCTATCTGCAGATTGGCTACCTGAATCCGCACGATGTGTGTGAATATCTGCACAACCACGAGGAGAAGCGCGTCCCAAACCCCTTGCAGCAGGGCATCATCACTGAAGATGAGTTGCCGCCGCTACCCGAAAACTTCCATTACGATGAAAGCGAAACTGTACTGCAGCAGGTATGCCGTAGAGCCGATGACGCGCTCATTCACTCGGCGATCCTGAACGGCATACGGGATTGGGACGAGTTACATTGGCGCTATCTTATCTGGAATTATTACCGATTCATCGAAAAGGTTGATGCGGAGATTGGCATTCTGCTCAATGTGCTCGAACAGATGCCGTTCTGCAACGACACGATTATCATCTTCAGCTCCGACCACGGAGAAGCATGTGGAAGTCATCAGATGTTCCAGAAGTTCACGCTATACGAGGAAAGTATTCGGGTCCCGTTCATCGTTGCGTGTTTGGGGGACGGTGTACCGGTGCAGAAAGACCGTTTCGATAGAGACCATTTTATCTCCGGCGTGGATCTGGTTCCTACAGTGTGCGACTACGCGGGTATAGGTGCGCTGGAAGCTCTAGGAATTGGGGGCACGAGTATACGCCCACTTGCTGAAGGGGACGATATACCCTGGCGGGAATACGCCTATGTGGAGAGCAATTACTGGGGACGGGCGATTGTCACGAACAGATATAAATATATCACAGAGTATAAACCTGCCGACCCGGAAGATTTCCGTCCGCCGGGGCCGGACGCAGCCCGTCTTGGACGTGCACAGCTTTTCAATCTACAGGAAGATCTGTGGGAAACACAGAATTTGGCAAGCCAGCCGGGATATGAAGATGTAATTGATTCGTGTCGCGCAAATCTACTTGCCCAAGAAGCCAAGCTAAACCGACGGCAGATTACGCATCCGAATCCGCGCAATGTCATATCGAGTTGGGGCGCACGTCTGCACACTCAGTGGGAGGGGTTGTCCGCATCCTAAAATTTCTTGTGGAGGCACTCGACTGACATCAAACCTGAAATTGCGGGTCACTCTGCTGAAACAACGAAACCGCTTCCGCCATCAACCACACGGATTTCGAGCGCGTTCCCGTAACGCAGCAAACCGTAACTTAATCGTGTCAGATAAAAAATTCGCGTTGCGGCTCTTGCCAGCGACAGCGGTTTCTGAAGCATCTCCCTCCATCTTCTCTTGCCAAAGCTGAGGAGCACGATTGAAGCCACATGAACAGAAACGCAGGCAAACGTATCTAGGACGAACGCAAGGAGAAAGAGAAGCGGAAGAGGAATCCAGATATTCCGCTCCGGCTTGGCTGCGTCTCCGTTGAGGATGCGAACTCTTAGAACGAGTGCGACACGCCGACGACTTAACCTCCTCATCTTCCCTCCAGTCGTGACATCACTCGATGCGAATCGTTACACCGTCATTTCCATCAAGTACCGATACGAAGTCAAATGTGCCGATGTCTTCGAGTTCGTCAATCCCTTCTTCAATCACGTCACAGATGGCGGTGAAAGTCTCAACGAAGTCAAAATCGGCGTATTTCTCACGAATCAGTTGGGCAGAGCCCTCAAACTGTTCATTTTGACTTATTGCAAGATCGACCATGAGTGGTATCAGCTTGGCGGACGGCGGCAGGAGCCGTCCTGCCAACTTTACCAGCGATAGCGGCAGTGCAACACACACGACTGGCGCTTCTAAATCACCGTCGAATACGAGAATCTTCAGTAATTTCCCTTTGTAACTGCCAGATTCTGGCTGCGTTGATGGGGTTTGTGTATCCATTGTTGTTCCTCCTACTGCTTTTAAGGTTGAGTCAATTGAATAACGTGTAACGTTTCAGACTGCTAATCATCGGTTGATATGTCAATTTCGTCAGCGGATTCAAGTGATACAACAGATGTGGATAAATCTGTCTCAGCGGATTTTGATGAGATGTTGCGAGTGAACGGCGGGATGATTCAATCGAATGTAGTGTTTGAGTTTTCGAGAAATGGCTCCATTTCACTAGCACGATGTGGATTCGATGGGATAGGGTTGCAAAAACGCGAAGGTAGATTCTAGGCGGTAATAAAATTAAACTAACAATCATTGTGACAAACGCTTTGGGGAATCTCCTCAACTGTCCGCTGGCGAGTTGTCTTGATACCTTTGTGAAGTATACGAGTTCTTGAGAGAAATCCCACGACGATGCAGCCCCCTCTATTCGCGCCATCACATTATCCGCCAAATCTGAAGGGGGGTCAAGCTGTGGGTAGCTTTCGATGCCGCGGAGAGTCGCTTGTAGGTATTCCATCTTCAGCTTGCAATCATTACAGGCGAGGAGATGGGCTTCAAACTGAGAAATTCGTTCATCATCGAGCGCCGCATCTATGTATAATTGCGATAACTCTTCAAAGTTTCTACAATCCATGGTTCATATTTTTCCTTCCACAAAGGCTTGCAACTTCGATTTTAGCAGCTCTCTTGCCCGAAAGATATAGGTTTTCACTGTTCCTATCGGAATTTCCATTACCCGCGAAATCTCTTCGTAGGAAAGTCCGCTGAGATGAAAGAGCGTGATAACTGACCGATAAGAGTGCGGGAGTTTGTTAATGGCCGCGTGAACGATAGATTGGGTTTCCTGCTGCTCTATCAACTCTAACGGCGATGGTGTTGAATCGGCAATCTCAAAACTGTAATCTGCTGTCGGTTGCCAATCAAGTGAAACCATATTTTCATGGCGCAAGCGATTAAGGCACTCGTTCCGAGCGATTCGGCACAACCATGTTTTTAGGCGGGCGTCACCCCGAAATTGCTTCAGAGAACGATATGCCTTCAGGAACGTATCCTGTGTTGCATCATCCGCCTCCTCAAACTGTCGGAGCATACGATAACACAGGTTGAAGATATGCTGTTGGTGACGCTCAATCAGCAGTCTGAACACCTGTGTCTCGCCCATACACACCCGTTTGACTAATTCGTTATCATCTGCTTGACTCGCATCGGCTGAGTGGGATAAAGTTCCACCGTCTTTCCGACAATCTGTTTGTGGCATCGGCTTATCTCGTTTTTAACAATTTAACCTGCAGAATAGATAGACACAGATGGTCAGTATATGTTTCAAAAAAATCTGGAACCCTTCTGTTTTTTTAGTTTTAGGTCATGCAGCTGAAACCTCAAAGCCTCGCGGTTTGGTGATTCATCATCGATAAAACGAATATACGTCAGTGTCCCACAGGAGTCGAATAATTACCCACGTCCCGCCGACGATAAACTCGCCAAGAATCAATCCCAAAAAGAGGGGGAACGCTTTCCGATATAGACGGATTCCTCCCGCTTTGAGTAATATACTCTTAACCGCCCATGCGATGAATATCGAAAACCAGAGTCTGCCCATGGTTATCTGCTCGCTGCTGATGAGGTATCCAGCTGGATGAAAAGGCATGAGAGGAAACCGGGTGCGTAGCCACCAGAGTAAGCCGGTGAAGCAGAAACCAACACCCGTAAAAACGACCCCCGGAACGTCCGTGTCGGTGGGGTGGTAGAGCCAACTCTGCAGGAGATTATACCCACCGGTGCCCAGACCACTGACCACGCCGATGTCGTAACCGACGACGAGGTACGCCCAGAAAGCGGCAAGGATGCCCATGACCGTCGCTAACATCATGGCGACAACTAGTCTGCCTGAATTCATCTTTGATTCTTCAGCGAGCTTTAACCCTTCGAGTGTGTGGGGCATCGGATGAGCGCGGGAGCCACGATTAAACGTAAAATAGAATCGCATCATGGTAAGACTACTAGGCGATAGCCGGCGCGTGCCAAAGAGGTTGATGAGAAATTCGTGCGGCGTAGATCTGACGCGATTCATCGGTGGACCCACTTCGGCGCGAACTCGCGTGATGCTCATCGCCAAGAGATAGTAAATTAGAAAGTAAATTCCTGCTGTCCACAGCGCCATGCCTCCTTTGTAGGAAAAAATTAGTAAAACAATCAACCCGCAGATCAATCCAATAAACGCCCATCGATACGGTACGGGCTCTTTTGTCTCGCTAAACCGGTGGGTTGCCTCAATCCCGGTCTCTGCTTCCCTTCTATTTCCGTTGTGTCCTCGCTGAAATGGAAAGATCTCCTGACAAATTGAAAGGAAATACTGTCTCCCACCGTAAAGCGCAAAGCACACGAGCGCCAAATACCCGCCCATGACCTGTGACCAATCGTAAGGGAAATCAGGCATAGATGTCAGTCCAAGTGCGCTCCCCAATACCCGCTCTCCTTTCCAGAACCAGTAGAAGAACCATAACGAAAAAGACATCTCCAGCGGCGTCAGAAACGCGAGCCCAACGGCGAATGAACGAATATAGACGGGCGTCCAACCGATGGCGTTGAACGGTTTTTGGGTGAAGTATTGACCAATCTCTGCATGGCGCACCGGGAGTTCTGGTAGGGTTGGAAAAAAGAAATGGAGTCCGTTGATCAGATTGATTCCACCGGCGATGGCAAATCCGAGCCACATCATCTTTGATCGAAAAAGCCTACCGTCGGAACGGGTCATTTCCAACGGTAACTGGACGATTGGATATGCGAGTCGTTCACGTTCAATCCACTGCCTGCGAACCAAGATACTTAGGCAGATCATCACCCAGATCAGCGTTGTCAGAAGCACGGTCCACCAGAAGATAGGGCGTACCCAAGCCCGGATATGGAGTTCGGTATAAAATGTGCTCTCGCCAGCATAGAAGGCTTCCACCCCTGAAAAGTCGTTCGTTGTGAACCAGGACGGAATATATCGCCAAAAGAGTGCTTTCCATTCGTTTTCAGGGGTGGCGAACCAGAACCCGTCGGGGACCGTCGGGATAACCGTCTGCATCATATCGTGCCCGGAGATTGCCGAAGAAATTGAGAGCATCACAAAGACTGTCAAAAGCTCTTGTTGTTGAAGGGCAACACGTGGCAGGAAACGCTTGAGGAAGGAATTGAAGGTCATTAGCACGATTAAGGTGATCACCACATTGTAAATAAGTGCCATTGTGGTCGGCAATGTGCTCCAAAACTTCAGATGGTTCGCCATGATAAAGTAGGTGTTGACCGGGATCAACAGCAATCCAAGAAGCACCGCTCGAAACGTCACGTTCTCCGTCGTTTTTTGGTAAATCTCCCCTTTTTCTACCATTATCTGCGCTTCCTCTTGATACAGGGCTTACGCACTCCAGATTGTAGTTGCCCGATTCATCGGGCGTTGGCGACGGTGTCTAGCGGCGATGAATCACCGAACTACCCCCTTGATAAGGGGGGCAGGGGGGTTGGTTTTGACCGTTCAACTGCGTAAGTCCTATGATACAAAAAAAGCCCTATGTATTATGCACAGGGCTTTTCGGCTTGACGTTTTCCAATGTGGTATCGCATTGGAGGAGGTAGGTACATTGGAACTCAGTCGACAAAATCTCTGCAATAGAATCCCCGCCTTCTAGACGGGGCCGTTGGTTCAGCTGTTCTCCACCTCGCGGCGTTTCTGCATTTCTAACAGACACAGGTCTGCCAGATCGCTGCCTAAGGAGTCATCTATCTCCAGGGCGCGGCGTTTGAGTAACTGGGCGAGCTCAGCGGTAACTTCGGTATATGGCGGAAAGTGGAGATACTGATTGTGACCGTCTGCCCGTGGTGTTTTATACAGGTTCAATTCCTCTTCCGGATCGTTGACCAGATCGTATAACTCATGGTTGCCTGTATAACTGCGTAACCCGCCCACAGGTCGGCTCAGGATCAGTTTCCATTCGTTGGTGCGGATACAGCGCTGATCGACATATTGGTCGCGCGTGATGTTCTGGGTGTAGTAGGCATCCCGCCACGGAACGGCGTCACCCCTTAACAGCGGCGTTATACTGCTGCCGTGAAGATAGTCGGGAATTTCCAATCCTGCCCAATCAAGAACAGTGGGCATCAGATCTTCCAACCCCACAAACTCCTCAATGATTGAGCCCGCTTCGATGGTTCCCGGTTGGCTGAAGATCATGGGCACCTTGATCGAGTCTTCATGACAGGTGAACTTATGGTCCGAGCCACGATAGGAGAACATATCCCCGTGGTCGGAGTAGTAGACGACAATAGTATCTTCGGCGATGCCCAGTTCATCTAGGGCTGCCATCAAGCGTCCCACGTTGTAGTCGATGGCGCTGACGGCGGCGTAATAGCCGGCATACGGCACCCCCTTGCCTCGATACGGTTCATAGAACTCTTTGGGTGCGGTGTATGGGTCGTGGGGCGGGTAGTAGCCGTTCACCGCAAAGAAAGGCTTCCCGCTTGTCCCCTGCTCCTTGATGAACTCAATCATCTGATCTGTCTGTTGGTGGGGTTTATAAACGCCATCCCGTTTGTTGTCCACCCAATGACCGCCCATGGAGTTGAATCCCCTCCAAACGTCGAACAGTTCCGGGTCTTTTTCACCCAGATGCCACTTGCCAAAATAGGCAGTTGTATAGCCGCCCTCCCGCATGGACTCGAAAACTGTGCGCTGCTCATGGGAAGTCTCTTTGAGCAGATTATCCATGTTATAGGAGTTATAGATCACCTGATGCTGGTGCGGATAGACGCCGGTCCACATGGTGGCGCGTACAGGCGTACAGACGGGCCACGGGGTGAAACTGTTAGTACAGTTTGCGCCGCCAGCCGCTAACCGGTCTATGTTTGGTGTGGAAACAAATTTGTTGCCGTTGCAACCCAGACTGTCCCAACGTTGTTGGTCAGTCATGAGTAAGATAATGTTGGGTCCTATCATTCAAAATCCTCCTTGATTGATTCACGTTGCCGCCTCAGCGTGAAACTATTATGGTGAATTAGAGAAATAAGTGGACATTTTCCAAAGTCCCCCTGATAAGGGGGATTTAGGGGGTTGTTTGTGGGTGCAGATTGCCTAATCTGTACATGTGCATCGGCAGTGTCTAAGTAATTCTATAATCTACCATAGTTCATCGGTTCATTAAAATAGCCTCCACTGTCCTATCGCTGAGTCGCTCGGCCTGGAGACATATAGAGCACTGGGTTGGTTGCCACGTGTATGTTAACCGGGACAGGCGAGCTGTAATTTGGTGTATAGAGTATACCACATTTCCCCAATTTTTGGCAGAAAGCGTTTGATGGTGGTAGGCTCAGACTGTCCCGTGATTCGATTTGACGATCTCTTTGACGTGATAGTACGGGACAGCTGCTATCAGTTCCAGCGTCTCCGGCGATAATCGCGCTTTGATTTCTTCGGGAAATGTATTCAAGGAGAGCATATGTTGCGGTCTGTATCGCAGGATCAGGAAGCGGCGATCCCGGTCTTCGGGTTTCCAGATCAGGACACCGTGGGTGAGCATCTCCGTGATGACTACCACGTCCCCGGCGCGCGGCGTGATATTGACCACAGCCGGGTGGGGTTGAGGGTCAGTACCCTCGCTGTCAGGTACGAAAAAATTGTCGGGACGTGTGAACGCGCTTTTGTGAGAGCCCGGAACGACAACGAGACCGCCGTCTCCAGGGCGTACATCGGTGAGGTAGAAGAAGAACACTAAATCGTCGCAGTAGATACGTCCATCCTTAGAAAAATAACGTGGCCACTCCAGGCAGCCATCTTCTTCTCGACGGGAGTGCAGCTCGAAGAAACGACGCTGTTCGTGCGTATTAATGCGCAGAGAACCGCCGACAAGCTGAGGTTTATCGTTCGTTAATTCTTTGATAATCGGCCAGATCATCGGGTGCATAGTCAGTACCTCTAACGCCTTATCGAACGCAAAGCCGTGTGTATAGTTCCCCTGATCTGCCTCAAAGCCTGTCGGCAAAGCGTCGGGCGGAGTACGAATATAACGGTCGGCTGCCTCTTGGGCCTGGTGCAATTCTTCGGCGTTAAGGACATTTTTCAGGTGTAGGTATCCGGTCAAATCGAAAAGATAACGCTGTTCAGATGTCATCTAAGGGTTCCTTCGACGGTGGGATGCAATTCCAAAAATGTTAAGGGCGAGTTGTCTATTGACACGTAATCGCCTCCGACGTATAATTAGCTGTCCTCTCCTGCGAACCTCTGCCAGTTTCTCCGGCAAGTCGATATACAGTTCAGACGCTTATCATTGGAGGAAGATTATGGAAACTCATGGAATTTCAAGCGAAGATCTGGAGGCAGCGCTCACACAGCTTTCTGAACACGGGTACGCCGTAATTGAAGGTGTACTCAGCGAAGATGAAATCCAGCACTACCGGGGACTTGTGGAGGAACTTTTTGAACGAGAACGGGGACAACCCTTTGAGCCAGAAGACGGACCCCCATTGCCAGAGGATGCCGACATGGAAGCGTATCTGAAAGAAAGTTACCAGATCAGCGAAGCAGAACGGGCTCGACTCATGCGGCGTATCCGTCATTCACGCGCACAAAATCAAGGTACACCATGGCCCGTCCCTCCTTCAGAGGTGGTTAAGAATTTCCTTCATCTGCCGACCCTGTTTGATTATGACCGGTCCCAGCGTATCTGGAACTTAATCAACAAAGCTCCAGATTTTGGAAAACTGGTAGCGCATCCGGTCATGCTTTCATTGGCACGAGGGGTTCTCAGTGACGATTGCGTGCTCGCCGACTGTAGCGCTACCAGTATCGGACCTCACACCGATGAAGGTGGGGCGTGGCATGTAGATGTGCCGCTCGGCCAGTTGCCGGAACCTTTACCGGACTTTCCGTTGACCATCCAAAATGCGTGGATGCTCGATGCGTTCACAACAACCAACGGAGCGACGCAGATTGTTCCTGACAGCCATCGCACGCGCAGAAAACCTGTGTGGGGAGGACAGCAGGAGGACGGGAAGATACTGACGGCCCCTGCCGGCTCAGTCGCTATCTGGCTCTCCAATACATGGCATCGGTCAGGACCAAACACGACAGACAACCCCCGTCGGGCGATCCTTTGCTATTACTCTCGCTCATGGATTAAGCCGTTCACCAATTATACATCACTAGCCCCGGAGATCGCGCAAACGTTCTCACCAGAGCTGCGGTATCTTCTGGGATATTCGGCGAACCCACCCGTGCGAGGGTAACCGGATTTTTTATATCTGTGTTATTCTAAATTTTATCAACATCCGAGACTATAAATTCATTAAAACGAGGAGATATTATAATGATCCGTGAAACAATACAAAAAGTTGTCGATGGACACAATTTGACCGAGCGCGAAACCGTTGGCGCCATGAATGAAATCATGAGCGGTGAAGCGACGCCGGCGCAAGTTGCTTCTTTCATCACCGCTCTCCGAATCAAGGGCGAGACCATTGAAGAAATTACCGGCGCCGCACGCGTTATGCGCGAAAAATCGACAAAGATTCACACCAAACATCCTTTTGCTGTTGATACTTGCGGCACAGGTGGAGACGGTTCACATTCGTTTAACATCTCAACGACCGCGGCGTTTGTTGTGGCAGGGGCAGGGATTCCGGTGGCAAAGCACGGTAACCGAGCGGCTTCAAGCCAGAGTGGTAGTGCGGATGTTCTTAAAGCGTTGGGCGTAAATATCGAAATCGGACCGGAGCAGGTTGGAGCATGTATTGATGATGTTGGGATCGGTTTTCTCTTTGCCGTTGCGTTGCACGGTGCAATGAAGTATGCGATTGGCCCCCGCCGGGAAATTGGTATCCGCACTATTTTCAATGTACTCGGGCCTCTAACGAATCCCGCTGGCACACAGGCGCAGGTCATTGGTGTCTACGCACCCACACTGACGCAGCCTCTAGCGAATGTCCTCAAGAATCTTGGCAGTCAGCGTGCGTTTATTGTTCACGGCGGAGACGGCTTAGACGAAATTACAACGACAACAACGACTCAGGTTTCGGAACTGGCAGATGGCGAGGTCAATACATACACGCTTGATCCGACGAAATTGGGCATCCCAACAGCGCAGCCCAGCGACCTCAAAGGAGGCACACCGGAAGAAAACGCAGAAATGACGTTGGGCGTCCTGAGAGGCGAAGAGGGACCGAAACGAGACATTGTGTTGCTCAATGCAGCGGCGGCAATTGTTGCAGGTGGTAGGGCTGAAGACATAACAACGGGACTCGCAGCAGCAGCGGAATCCATCGATTCCGGGCGCGCGTTGGAGAAGTTAGAGGGATTGAAAGCGAAATCGAATGAAACATTTTAACCTTGAGCGGCATCTGATTTTCTGAAAATAGAGATTCACCGAAACCAGGAGATATTACAGTGATCCGCGAAACAATACAAAAAGTTGTCGATGGGCAAGACTTAACCGAGCGTGAAACCGTTGACACGATGAACGAAATCATGAGCGGCGAAGCGACGCCGGCGCAAGTTGCTTCGTTCATCACTGCGCTCCGAATCAAGGGCGAGACGATTGAAGAAATCACCGGTGCAGCGCATATGATGCGCGAAAAATCGACGAAGGTTCGCACCCAACACCCCTTTGTCGTCGATACGAGCGGCACGGGCGGGGACGGGGCACATACGTTCAACATCTCAACGACCGCGGCGTTTGTTGTGGCGGGAACGGGGATTCCGGTGGCGAAACACGGTAACCGCGCGATTTCGAGCCGGAGTGGAACTGCCGATGTCCTCAAAGCGCTGGGTGTAAACATCGAAATAGAACCAGAGCAGATTGGGGCGTGTCTTGATGACGTGGGAATCGGCTTTCTTTTTACTATTACACTGCACAGCGCGATGAAATATGCAATCGGACCTCGCCGAGAAATTGGTATCCGCACAATTTTCAACGCGCTTGGTCCGCTCACGAATCCTGCCGGTGCACAGGCGCAGGTCCTTGGCGTTTACTCGCCAGCGCTTACAGAGCCGTTGGCGCATGTCCTCAAGAATTTTGGGACCCATCGTGCATTTATTGTGCATGGCGAAGACGGCTTAGACGAAATCACAACGACAACAACGACTCAGGTTTCGGAATTGGCAGATGGGGAGGTCAATACATACACGCTTGATCCGACCGAATTGGGCATCCCAACGGTACAGTCTAGCGACCTCAAAGGGGGAACACCGGCGGAAAACGCAGAAATGACGTTGGGCGTCCTGAGAGGCGAAGAAGGGCCGAAACGAGACATTGTGTTGCTCAATGCAGCGGCGGCAATTGTTGCGGGTGGTAGGGTTGAAGACATAACAGCGGGACTCGCAGTAGCAGCTGAATCTATTGATTCAGGACGGGCATTGGAGAAATTGGAAGGGTTGAAAGCAAAATCAAATGAGGCATTTTAACCTTGAACGACATCTGATTGTCTGCTAGAATCTCAGCATTGCCTTCTATCGCTAAATTACTCTTGAAGCGAAATGAGAAAGGAAAGATTCAAATGGCTCAGTTATCTAAAGCAACCCTCGGACGGACGAGACTTGACGTAACTCGCTTGAGCTACGGTGCTATGGAAATTCGATCAGAGTGGGCGGGTAACGATGAGCGTTCACTGACCGAAACGCAAGCGGAGACTGTTCTCAACACACTGTTGGATGCCGGAATCAACTTCATTGATACCGCTGACTGTTACGGTCGCAGTGAAGAGTACATCGGCAGGTTTATCTCCCACCGCCGCGATGAATACTACTTAGCGAGCAAGTGTGGCTGTCACCCGGATCACGGGCAGAAGCACCTCGGATGGGTCGGCAAAATTTGGACGAAGGAGAACGTCCACCGCGGCGTAGACGAAAGCCTGCGACGGCTGAAAACCGACTATCTTGATGTGATGCAATTCCACGGCGCAACGGTACAAGATTGCGAAAAAGGGCACGTGATTGATGCGTTGAACGAGACACGAGAACAGGGCAAGGTGCGCTGGATCGGTACGTCGTCTGCGCTTGAACATAAACCGACGTTTCTGGAATGGGGTTCGTTCGATGTCTTTCAGCTCGGATATTCTGCACTTGACCGCACGACCGAAAACTTTATCACTGAGGCAGCAAGCGCGGGGACCGGGATGATTATCCGAGGTGGTGTGGCGCAGGGCGAGCCGGGGGAAGGTAGAGGGAATACTGACAGATGGCAGCAGGCGTTCGACGAGGCAAAGTTGGATGAACTCCGTGAAGAAGGCGAAAGCCGTACTGCATTCATTTTGCGTTTTACCTTGAGTCATCCACATGTTCATACCACCATCGTGGGAACACGAAACGTCGACCATCTGCTTGAAAACGTCCGAACCGCTGAACGGGGGCCGTTGGCACCAGATGTTTATGCGGAGGCAAAGCGTCGCCTTGATGCAGTCGGGATGGTCCCGGCAGAATCCCTCGAAAATGCGTAGGTGTCTAACTATGGTGAATTATAGAAATAAGCGGACGTTTACCAATAGCTCCCCCTTAACAAGATCTCAAAAGTCCCCGGCAACTGCCCTGACAAAGATTTCCCCCCTGACAAGGGGGGCTAGGGGGGTTGGGAGATTTTCTCCTCATCTCGATAGGACTGGTGGCGCTGTGGCGAATAGACTGACAAGGGGGGCTAGGGGGTTGGGAGATCTTCTCCCCTTGTCAGGGGAGTTGGGGATTTAGGGGGGTGGCTGTACATTGGGAGTGTCCAAGTAATTCTAAAATCTGCTATAAATAGTCAGTTGCAACTACAAGTCCTGTAAAATAAAAGGGTAGGAGTAAGACAATCGTAATGACTAACAATTTTGGTAGTGAAGTTTACAAGAGACTCGGCGTGCGACCGCTTATTAACGCCGGGGGGACGCAAACGCTTTGGGGAGGTTCGAGGCTTTCCTCCGAAGTAATGGGGTCAATGGTAGATGCGAACTCCAACTACGTGGAGATGGAGGAACTTCTGGACAAAGCCGGTGAGCATGTCGCGGACCTGATGGGCGTTGAGGCTGCCTACATAACCTCCGGCTGCTTTGCTGCCCTTGCTCTGAGTACCGCCGCCTGTATGACCGGACGGGATCGCCAGAAAATCAGCCAACTCCCGGAGATCGCTGGTATCAAGCACGAAGTCCTCATCCAAACGAAACATCGTAACAGCTACGACCGAGAATTTCCCGTGCCCGGTGGAGTGCTTGTGGAAGTGGGAGATACAGACGGATGCACCGTTGATGTGTTGACGCAGGCGATGGGCCCTAACACCGCAGCCATCGCTTACCTGGCCAGAAGAGACAGTGACAATTCGACTATCCCTTTGGCGGATGTCGTAAAAACGGCTCACGCCCACGATGTACCAGTCATCGTTGACGCCGCGACCCACGTCTACCCGGTTGACTACTTCCGCGGGCTCGCCCAAGCGGCGGATCTGGTCTGTTTCAGCGGAAAATATTTTAACGCCCCGCCCTCAGTTGGGATCGCCTGTGGCAAGAAGGAGTTAATGGAAGCGGTGGCTGATCACGGTTATATCGGTTTCTATAACCCGAACGGCCGTTCATTTGGGAGAGGTTTTAAGATAGGACGTCATGATGTAATCGGACTGGTAGCAGCACTGGAGTGGTGGCTGACCACAGACCACGAAGCGCGTCATGCGAAGAATGAGGCGAGACTCGCCAACATGCAGCAGGCGTTAGAAGGCGTTGCGGGGGTTGGTCAGATGGAGATTATTCGTAACGAGACACATTCTGGATCGACCCTACAGGTCGGTATTGATGCAGAAGCTGTGGGGAAGGACGCGAGGCAGGTCGTGATTGAACTTGACACCGGTGAGCCGCGTATCAGGGTCGGTGGGGGAGCAGATAGCATCACAATCCACGCGCATACCCTGAACGAACGTGAGGATAAAATCGTTGTTGATAGGCTGAAGGTTGTACTCACCAGCTAAATTGCTTCCGTAACTGTCATACTGACGTTTGTACGGAAATAAAGACGTTTACCAAAGTCCCCCTGATAAGGGGGATTTAGGGGGTTAGCTGTGCGTTGAGAGTGTCCAACTATAGTGGATTCTAAAAATAAATGGACACTTTCGCTCCCCATGTTTGGTAGGCGCTGTTTCCAACTGCGCCGGTACAGAGTGTCTAATTATAGTGAATTAGAAAAATAAGTAGACACTTTCGGCCCTGGTAGATTTTCGTACCCGGTAGGCGCTGTTTCCAACCGCACCGGTTTGGAGCGTCTCATTAATTGTAAGGTTCACCATAATTCTAAAATCTACCATAGTGATAATGATTCAAAGGTCATGTCTATTATATCTGATTTTACGCTTTTTTCTTTTTAACATCGGAGGATCGTAATTAATGATGCTAGGTGCACATGTTTCCGCCGCCGGCGGTTTACACAATTCAATTCGAAACGGGGAAAAATTGGAATGTGAAGCCATCCAGATTTTCCTAAGAAATCCAAACCGCTGGGTCGGCAAAGAGCCCAACGAATCGGACATAGCGCGATTTCGGGAGGCGTGGGAAGCGTCTGCCATCGTTCGCGAGGGACTTGTCCACGACATCCACTTATCCAACCTCGCCTCTCCTAAGCCGGAGGTTCTTGAGAACTCTCGCGACGTGTTTCTTTCCCAAATGGAGCTCGCGGATCTCTGCGAGATTCGGTATATTGTGACCCATCTCGGGTCGCATCTTAACGCCGGCGAGGCAGAGGGTTTGAAGGTATTGAGCGATAGCCTCAACGGACTCTTTGAGCAGACAGTGGGCGGAAGTGTGATTGTTTTGTTAGAGACAACAGCGGGGCAAGGGACGAATCTGGGATACTGTTTTGAGCACCTACGCCACATAATCGACGACTCGAAATATCCTGAAAGGTTGGGTGTCTGTTTCGATACCTGTCATGTCTTCGCGGCGGGATACGATTTGCGGACGGACGACGACTATCACCGGACATTCGATCAATTTGACCAAATTGTTGGGTTGGATCGGTTGCTTGCGTTCCACCTCAACGATGCGAAATCGCAGTACGGCAGCCGGGTCGATCGTCACGAACATATCGGCGAGGGCAACATTGGGATACGCCCTTTCCAACTACTGGTCAACGACCCACGGTTCGAGAGCGTTCCAATGGTTATTGAAACACCAAAGATGGAAACAATGCACGCGACCAATCTTGGGGTGTTAAGGGGATTGCTAAACGATCATTAGAGTGGCAAGCGAGGGGGACGCGGAATAACCATGGGTACATTTACGGTTTACGTATTATGTTTCACGCATCGGGGGACCTTAATATGCCCGTAGGTCCTTGGGAGATGCTGATTCTACTCGTTGTTTTTCTCGGCATCCTGCTGATTTCCCGTCGTCAAACCAAACGGATTTGTCCCCGATGCGGTTTTGCGATCCGGTCATATACCTCTGAATGTCCTGAGTGTGGAGTGGTTTTTCCGAAGAAGGAAAGGTCTGGTTCATGAAGATTACGTTTCTCGGTACAGGCACATCGCACGGTGTCCCGATGATTGCTTGTCGTTGTGATGTTTGCCAATCAGAAGACCCGAAAAATCAGCGCACCCGCCCTTCAATTGTCATTACCCTCGACGACGGCAAAAACATTCTTGTAGATACCTCACCGGAGCTGCGGCTCCAAGTTCTCCGATGTGGCATTGACCATATCGACGCTATCCTGTTTACCCACGCCCACGCAGACCACCTGCACGGTCTTGACGATGTCCGCGCCTATTCTGAAATTCAAGGCACCTCCATCCCGTGTTACGGCAGTCCCAAAACCCTTGACCGTCTCAGCACTGTTTTTGAATATGCCTTTCGGCTTCAGCATCTCGGCGGCGGTATCCCGCAGCTGGAACGGGTGCCGATTGATGGTCCCTTTGAGCTATTTGATGTTGAATGTGTGCCTATTGATCTGCTACATGGATGGACGGAGGTGCTTGGGTTTCGGATTGGTAATTTCGCATACGCTACGGACTGTAACGCGATTGCGCCAGCCTCTATGGATCTGCTGAGTGATCTCGAAGTGCTGGTGCTCGATGCCATCCGGTGGGAGCCGCGGCATCCAACCCATTTCACGATTCCAGAAGCGTTGGAAATTGTGGAACAACTCGACCCCAAACAGACCTATTTTACCCACATGACTCACGATGTGGACCATGATTCAACGAACGCACGCTTGCCCGAAAATGTCCAGCTTGCCTATGATGGCCTGGTAGTAGAGGTTTAAGGACAGCGGAATGTAGGTGGGAGATAAGCGTCAAAGATGATGCCTATTTCTGCTCGCAGGAGAAATATATGAACCGGCATCCATTGCTAGATGTTGAAAACATTGAACAAACGCCGGACGTTTATCTAAATAGTGTGGGCAACGTCTTTGCAGTCTTTGATGAACGCTCCCAAGATTCAGGAAACATATCCTACGGGGTACAAACCGCACAGGGACGCTATTTCGTCAAGACCGCGGGAAACCCCGATGATCCGAATCCCTTTCTGAGCCACTCCGAGCGGGTGTCGCTATTCCGAAATGCGGTCCGGCTGCGGCGAAGTTGCGACCATCCCACCTTGCCATCTCTATATCAGGTAGTAGAGTCGCCGCACGGTCCGTTGCTAGTCTATCAATGGGTGGAGGGCGAGCTGCTCCGGGTGGAAGCTGCAATGCGCGATGACCCACGATCAACCTTTCAGCGTTTCCGACGACTTCCATCTCACGAAATTATACGCGCTCTGAATCTTGTCTATGAGCTGCACCATCAACTCGCGCAGCTAGGGTGGATCGCTGTCGATTTTTACGATGGCTGCCTGATCTACGACTTCCCCTGTCGAAAATTACATATTGTTGACCTAGACCATTACTGTGAGGGCCCGTTCATAAACAGGATGGGACGGATGTTCGGTTCCTCGCGTTTTATGGCACCAGAGGAGTTTGAACGGGATGCACACATCGATGAACGTACCACGGTGTTCACTATGGGGAGGACTGCAGCGGTGCTGCTGTCAAACGGTACGTTAGAGCATCGTCCGTTTCGCGGGAGCGACGCCCTGTATGAGGTGGTTCGCCGCGCCTGCGACAGTGATCGAGAGAAGCGATACGACTCGATGGCAGCCTTTTTTGCTGCATGGCAGGACGCGCATATTGGCGAGTCGACACCGTGAAGAACCTAACCGATAATCTATTGGAGTTGGTCAAGGTTTTATTTAACGCCTCGGAGGACGGATTCGTCGCGCCACGGTGGGATATGTGATTCTAGCGTCTTTGTTTCCAAAGCCAGCCCGGAGCAGTTGGATGCTAACACCTCAAAGATCTTATTCGCCACGATACGGTGTCCGAGATCGTTGGCGTGTACACCGTCATGGTGGACGAGCCAGTCCGCATCCCGGTATGCCCTCAGCAGGTTGACGAAAAGACAGTCGCACGCATCGGCAACCCCTTTAATCGCGTCGTTGTAGCGATAGAAGATATCAAGATCTGCATGACCCCAGCGTTCGCCACCGACGGTGAAGTCGGTCATGTAATACGGTCCGGGTAAGACGATTAACGGCTGAATTTTCTCCCGTACGCGTCGGACGATGTCGTGCATCTCGTCGCAAAAGAGATCAATCGGTGTGCCGCCGCGTGCATCATTGAGTCCGTACGAAATGACCAATAGATCCGGTTCCTGCTCAATGACGTGTTGGCCGATGCGCTCGTTGGCAGGGGGATTTCGGTCGGATTCAAGGTAGGCTGGAACTTTGGTCGAGATGAGGTTCGCACCAATCCCCACGTTGACCAACTCCACAGGGACACGCTGAAACTCGTTGATCAGCCGTGCCAACTGGTTTGCCCAACATCGCTCGCGGATACTGGACCAACCGCCGGCGGTTGTGCTCTCTCCAATAGTCACTAGCTTCTGAAATTCTTTAGTCCACCAATCCTTTTTCATCCGTGTATTCCCTCCCGTAAATAAGCTGATATCTTGTCTATTTCTCTCCTAACTTTATCATCTATCCAACAGAACGATCATATGATAAAATCTACATTGGTTAATCGAGTATGGTTCGTTACCCCGATTAACGATAAAATTACGAAAACCGATTCATGCCCTCACATTAAACTATCACCATTGATTGTATAACCCTACCTGTCTATTTTTGAGTCTTGATGAGCCCGAAGCGAGAAATCGCCCGGCATGACTTCATCTTCATAGGAGGTATTCTATGCTACTTGGCGAAAGCGATATTATGAAAACCCTCCACACAACAATTCACCAACTTAGCACCAATAGGCTGCCAGTTTTGATTACAGGTGAAACCGGCGTCGGTAAAGGGTTGGTCGCCCAAGCGATTCATTTTGGAGGGCCACGGCAGTCGAAGCCATTTGTGCCAGTCAATTGCGGTGCGATTCCCTCTACACTGTCGGAGTCCGCTTTTTTTGGTCATGTCCGTGGCGCGTTCACCGGAGCGGAGGATCATAAAGGTTATTTTGAAAGTGCTAATGGTGGAACGCTGTTTCTCGACGAGATTGGTGATATGCCAATTGAGGACCAGACCACACTCCTCCATGTGTTGGACGATAGCACTATCATGCCGGTCGGCGCAACAGAGAGCAAGAAGGTGGATGTCCGTGTGATAGCAGCGACCAATGTGGGGCTTTCAGCGAGGGTTAATGCAAAATTGTTTCGGCCGGATCTCTACTATCGCTTGACCGGTATGATAATTTCGATTCCACCGCTACGGGATCGAACAGAAGATATCCTCCCCATTGCCGAGTTATACTTAAGTCAGTTTGCGACTCAAATGGGAGTGCTAACTCCACCATTGACCCCCGAAGCTTCGGCGGCTTTGGAAACCTACCCCTTCCCGGGGAATGTACGTGAACTGATACACATCATCGAAGGTGCCGTGATGATAAGCCAAGGCGCAGCGATCCAACCCGAACATCTGCGTTTTCGGTTTCCGGATGCTGATGTGCTTCCCCCTCCAGTAACAGGGATTGATGAACCTAGCCCATTGAATGTCCCTGATTCTGCACCCCACCCGGACACTGAGACAGATATGAGTGAAGTCCCCTTCTTGCCATTGAACGAGGCGTTGGCGCGTTATGAACGTCAGTATATCTATCAGGTGTTAGACTGGACAGGTGGAAATAAGGCAGCAGCAGCGCGTCTGCTGAATATCCCCCAGCGCACCCTTTACCGCAAATTAGCCAAGTATAATTTATGAACTAGGGGACTGCCAATAGTGGCATACGATTTGCCAATATTGGCAGAAATCTGCCAAAAAGCCTGCCAGAAATGGCAGATCTCCTATCCTGAATCCGGTGCTTATCTACCCCTTTAATAAAAAAAATAAAGGCGGTGTGGTAGTCGCTTTGATTTAGTCACTGTAAGGATTTCAAGCGTTACGTTGTGGCATAGTGATGACAGTAACCGGGTCGAAAAAGGAAAGGTGGCACACAAATTGCCTATTATGGGTTCAGTTGCTACTTGAATTACTTGCCGTAGAGGAGATATTCTCATTGATGAAAGTCATCTTTCCTTTTCTGATTTTAGCCCTAATCGGTTTGGTACTAAGGTTGGCATCAAGTTCCCAATCCATGCGCCCGACCGAAGTTGAATCTGGACCTAACTTGACGCTGCTGATCAGTGGGGAGGAGTTGGGTTATCTTGAACCGTGTGGTTGTGCGGAGGGGCAGCTCGGCGGATTTCCCAGACGGGATAGCGTGATTCAACAGCTTGGGGCCAAAGGCAACACACTCATACCGGTTGCCAACGGCGACTTGATTAAGGACGCAACCCGCCAATCCGAGTTAAAGGCGGAGATTGGATTTGCCGCCCTAAAAGAGATGGGCTACGTTGCCTATAACGTTGGCGAGCGCGACTTGCTGTTGGGGATAGATCAATTGAAGTATTTACAGGAGGCGTCAGGGATTCCATTTCTGTCCGCGAATCTGTTTCACGGAGAAAACCGGGTCTTTCAGCCCTTTGTGCTTCACACAGCCAACCTCCATGGTAGCCAAATACAAATGGCAATTATAGGGGTGCTCTCCCAATCGTTTGAAATTCAGGTTGAAAATGCAGGCGCAGATTTGAGATTGGGAAACCCAACTGCTGTGCTGACGGATTTAGTGGAAAAGTTGGATCAAGCCGCGGATCTTATCGTTTTGCTGGCTCATGCAGATCTTGCCGAATCAGAAGGGTTGGCATCCGCCTTTCCTCAGATTGATGTCGTTGTCTCTGGACATGAAAGGGAAGAATTGCACGAAGATCCGGTTTTCATTAAGAATACCGTGCTATTGAATACTGGAACGAAGGGAAAAGCCATCGGACAGCTTGACATTCGGTGGAGTGACGACAGAACGGGCCCAGATTATGAATTTCAGGCACTTTCCCTCTCGGAACGCCTCCCTGATTCACCGCGGATGATTGAGTTGTTGATGCTATATCAACAGATGTTGACCGCTGAAAACCTGTCGGCGGATATGGAACGTGAGCCGCCTACAACGGGAGGGACCTATGTGGGAAGCGCGAGTTGTAAGGGGTGCCACGCTGAGGTTTATGCAATCTGGAAGGAAAGCAAACACGCCCACGCTTATCAAACGCTAATCTCGCACGGACACGCCGCAGACCCAGAGTGTTTGACGTGCCACACAGTGGGATTCGGATTTCAGACCGGGTTTGTCAACATCGAAACGACACCCAATCTGCCGGACATGGGGTGTGAAAACTGTCACGGTGTCGGTGGCAATCACGTAAAAAATCCGCAAAAAGGGTATGGACAAGTTACCCAAGCGGATTGCTTGACATGCCACACAACGCAGAATAGTCCGAAATTCGATTACGAGGTTTATCTTCCGAAGATTCAACATTGGAAAGGTATAGGAGGGGGTTATGAGACTGCAAAAGGGTTTTAGCGGGTTTAAGTTGGTAATAACCTCAATGTTTGCTATTGGGATTGGGTTGATTCTGTTTTCTATTTTTTCGTTGATATTCTTCAATGAACGGTTCTTCGGTGAACGTCTGCCCACGCTCCCCCTCGACTCAGACGCTTCAACGGGGGCACAGCGGCTTGTGAGTCGAGCCGCTAGCACTTCCTCCTACCAAAATGAGGAGCTTGATGATTGGCAAGCAGAGATATTTTCTGACGCGGATGCAACTTTGTTCGAGGACGCAGAGATGGCAGAAGGGGAGACTGCTCTGGTAGACGGGGGAATTGGGGCAATATCTGAGTCTGAAGCCGTTTCAGAGGCTCAAGAAGAGCTTTTCTTCGGGTTGACTCGCGCTGAGATTGAAGCCGAGATTCCTGCGCTTGAGAAAGAAATTCGCACCAATCTAACGCGGGCGGTAACGCTCTACAAAGATCTGACAAGTACAGATGGAATGGCAGGAAGTTCACCGGAGATTGCCGAATGGCGTGACGAGACATGGGCAGAAGTGAAGCGACTCTTTCAAGAAATAGCGCGTCAAAAAATTCCGCGTTATACATCGTATTTGAACGTAACAGGTAGGGAGAATCCGCTGCGCGAGGGAGGATGGCTTTCTGAACTGATGGAACCCTTGCCCATGGGCGTGACCTACGGTGGAACAACTCGATAAACTCTCTTACAAGTAGGTTCTAATAATGTGCTTTCAAAGAGGAAAACAATATGATGTTCTTTGGTAGAAAAAACACTCTTTTATTACTTTTGTGTTTTCTTATTATTGCCTTTATGTTAGGCTTCTCCTCCGTTACCTTTTCGTTAGACGTGGACATGGATTTGAAAGTGATTTTAAGTGGGATACAGTATTATGATTCCCTCATCAAATCTGGCGAAGGAGAAGTCATCTACAAACGTGTTCAAACTCCAGGACTCACTGATGATGGCCATCGCATAACCTGCGAGTATTACCTGATCTTTACTCAACGTCAAACCCGGATGGCTATTCCTGAACGCTTCTCAGGTAATACTCATCACCCTAAACTTACTTTCATTGATACTGGAGGCGAGGGAGAGTGGCATTTACCTGACACCAAGCAAAGTATTCCTCGACCCGCCTACTATACTGCTTCTACGAATACCTTTACTGATTGGCATCCCAAGTTGATAATGACGCAATGGGCAGCAGGCAGTGTTTATGGACATTTAAAGGAAAAAAACTTCAAGATTAAGCAAAAGCAAAAGTTGAAACAGGGCACTTGTTATGTTCTTGAGAATACAGAAGGAGAGAAAATGTGGATTGCGCCCGAACAAGGATTTCGTCTTTTGCAATACGAGCATAGATTTGCACTGAAAATGAATCTTCCGCGTCGAGGTCTGAAGGCGGGAACCCCCATGCTCGAACGCAAGGAAGCCTCTTACCAAAAGTACGGGGAGGTATGGTTCCCCAAACAAATTTTCTTTCAAACATTTGCGATTAATCAAGAAGGACAGAAGCAACTTCTCTTGATGACACAAATTGAGATGAAATATTTTGGGGTAAATCACGACATTTCCAAAGAAACATTCACCGTTGATATTCCAGAGAACTCCCAAATTTGGGTAGGTGATTTAAGAAAACGCTTGTCCAAAAAGGAATTCTTAAATCTTTATGATTCAAAGTGGGTGAAGTGACCCAATTAAGAGAGTATGGCTTTAGTCCAATATGTACACAACTAATTCCCTCTGTTTTTCTGGCGGTTTTGGTTGTCTAGTTCTGCAAACGGTTTGTTGTATCAGGCAAAAGTGACCAAAGACGTAAACCGAATAAAATGAGAGCTAGTTTGCCCTTGAATTCGCTGAAAGGAGTACTTAGTGCCAATGCACAAAGACACACTTTTTTACATGATTCTGGTTATAGTTGGAGGACTGGCGCAGTCCGGCCAAGCGAAGGTTCCTTCTTGGATGTGCGGACCTTACGCGCTGTGCCAAGTTGCCGAAAGGCATGGGGTGGTGCTCAAGCCCGAAAAGGTCGAGGAATTGGCGGGAACGACAAAGGCAGGAACGACAATGAAAGGGCTTGCCGACGCCGCTTCTCAGTTGGGGATGCAGCCCGTCGGTCAAAAGATCAAGGCTCATGTAAAAACAGAGTGCATACTTTTATAAATATGGTAAACTGTTAATTATGGATTTCCCAATACTTGATTTAATAGATAATGAATTAGCGACTGATTGGTTGCTCAACCACTTCCACCCTCATGGATTAAAATGCCCGCATTGTGAAGCCGGCGTGGGGGAGGCACGCTGCTTCCGCCAGACCACGACGAGTCAATTGCCTGTCTATCGATGTCTTTTGTGCGATGGCATTTACAATCTGTATAGTTCAACAGTTTTTCAACAGAAGCAACTTACCCCTGCTCAAGTAGTGCTTCTGCTACGGGGTATCTACCAAGGCGAATCGAGTGCCCAGCTTGCCCGTGAACTGGGTCTGAGTCGTCCGACGGTGCATTGTATCCGTCACGCGATTCAGGCAAATGCTCAAGCGATGCAACCCAACTCCCCCGTTGTAGATCAACAGACCGAGACAGACGAGATGTTCCAAAACGCAGGGGAAAAAAAGTGAACCGCACCCCAATCCATTAGACCCGCCTCGTCGCCGTGCGAATAAACGCAGGGGTCGTGGCACCTATGCCAAAGACCGACCACCAATTGTAGGCACCGTAGGACGCAAGACGGGTCAAGTCAGGCTGCGGGTCGTGCATCAGACCAATAAGGAGACGCTGTTTTCTCATGTGCATCAGTTCACCGAACCGGCTGCCACTGTGTATACTGATGAATGGCGCGGTTATTCGGGACTTAATCGGGGTCATGCCACAGTTTGCCACGGGAAACGACAGTGGGCACGAGATGCCGATGCGGATGGGATTCGAGAAGTCCACACCAACACGATTGAAGGCGTTTGGACAACGGTTCGCAATTTCCTACGTCCTTTTCGGGGGGTTCACTCCGATGAATCGGAGCCGGGTATGTGGCAATCTGTGAGTTTCGCATTAATCTTAAACGCATGACCAGCGACTTTATCTCACAACTCGTCGCTTGCACTAAATCTTAACATGAGCCAATAAGTTTTTGCAAAGGAGATTTCCCGCTGAAAAACGAAGTTAGGTTTGACCCTATCTGTCTCTAAGCGATAGTGAAATGCTAGACCGGCATCTGCTACTGGTGAAGTTGGCTATAAGAGTTCCATTGATGGGATTAGGGATTCGGCTACTTTTCAGTGTTATATGAAAATTTTGGAGGGAGATAATCATGAACTGGTCGAAGAGATTTTTAATTTTCAGTCTGTTTGTTTTGGGGATCTCGGTGATTTACTTTATTGTAACCTCCTATCGGTTGCGTCACCTTGTTGAGCAGGAGGTAGCGTTAGCACCGTATGGGGAAGAGGTGCCTGAGATTTACGTTCACAGACGGTATGTCTCTTCAGCGAATACCGATCAATCAAATGAAGAAAGTTTTGCGGTTGAAAATGAGGACAATTTTGAAGCAACAAGCGATGTATCCGTGGATCCGATATTAAATTCATTAGCTGACGATTTTGAGTTAGAGCAGGTGAGTGAAGATAGCACCGATGCGTTGCCCCCTGAAATCAAACTCAAAGCGGAACGTTATGCGAAGTTAGCAGAGATATTTCCCATTATTGAAGAATTAAGACACCGAAATTTTAAACTCGCCAAACAATATGAAAAATATGTCGAAGAACACTACCGGAGACTCCGTCTTCAGGGGGGACCGTATCCAGAACCTGATCCAACTGTTGAAGAAGAATTTCAGACAGCAAAAAAAATCCTTGATCAGAAAGAAAGTGATTACAATAGACAGATAGATAGTATGTTCCCGGAACTAGACCTCACTTATGAGGAACCAGGGATAGATTATGTTTTTCTCAAATATCAGGCACTCCGGAAGTATTTCAGCAAGAAACTGCCGTTTGATGGAAATTCAGATTACTTTTCATCTGACTAAACTCCTGGGAATAAACCATTAGCCGTACACAATGGAGGTCCCAATGAAAAAAACTCGTGCGACTGAGCATTCTCAATCTTGGGGAGGGGTAATCCGAAACCACCACCTACTGTTTTGTGCTATTCTATCTCTTGTAGTACATCTGTTAGTGGTTATCATGTTTCTTGCGCTGAGAAGGTCCCCTGCCATTCAGGTAGAGGAAGGATTTACCGTTACCCTTTCCCCCGTTAAACAATCGATTTTGAAACGCGAGTCGATATCGCACAAACCCCTCAGCCCGACTCAATCCTCAAAAACGCTAGCCGATGGTGGATCTCAGAGAGCACCTCTCCGATGGTATCAGGATTCCGAGCAACCTGCGATTCTCTCTACCCCTTTACCCCCTCAGTCCTCCTCCGACAATTCCCCACCGATAGCAAGTATGGAAAATACCGAAGGCTTCGGAGGCATGGATGGTAACATCGCCGAAGGGAGACTAGGAGGTGGCACCGGTACAGGTATTAGAACTCCTTTCATATCGGGTGAAACGGTGATAAATCCGACAGCGCACGCGGGGGATCTCCAATCTCCAATGGATAAGGAGAAACCGATGCCAGCGGTTACCCGTATTGACTCGATTGATTCGGATCGGGTTCAATCCCCAACATTAACGCGTAACCGTTCAAATCAGGTTGATGTTGTATTCGTCATCTCCTATAGGGAGGAGATGCGTCCGTACATCAACGATGTCGTTGCATTTGCCAAACGTGAGATTCAGCAATATCAAGCCTCAAGTAAAGATTACCGGGTGGGTATCATCACATCCGACATTGAATTCCTTGATGGACCTCAATATATCAGATATTTTCCGTTGAACGATCAGCTGAATAAAGCCCTTCAGGTCCTAAACAGCATCCCGTTTCATCCATTCCGCACTGATATCCAACTGAATACGATACAGTACGCGCTTGAACGGTGTGCGTTTCGTCCAGATGCTCAACGTCGGCTCATCGTCTTCGGTAACGATATCCCGATATGTGGCGGGTATTCCCCTCTATCCGTTATTGAACAGTGCCGTGAACTTGGGGTCGTTCTTGATATTCACGGTGCGGATACGGAGGTGGGAGCCCTTCTGGCATCGCGCACGGGAGGAAAATGGGTTTGGGCTTTTGAGAACCGATATGATATTGAAACGCTCAAGGTGCCAACTTGGGGAAACGCCTATTGGAAGCTCCAAATCACCCTCAACGATGTGGTTGAACAACGGATCTATGTGTCAGAATAAGTAAGGAGGACAATCCAATGCAGTGCCAATTTTTTCGGTTTTTAATGTTTTTGTTTATAATCGTCGGTTGTAGTCCGTCTGCGCTTAAGGTGGAACGAGCAGTCGCGCCGGGAACTTTGACAGTGATTCAGTTGTCCGATAACGGCTCTATAAAACAGACCCTTGACCAGCTGCCACTGACCGAGACGATTGCGGGACCTTCTGAGGTCGTTGTTCGAGACGGACGTGTCTATATCGCTAGTTACAAACAGTTTTCGATAGCAGAAAGCAACGATAACGGCAAGCTGCGCCTACTGTCCTCGCTTCCGCTCTCCGGTTACGATGCAGCCCTTGCCCTGCACTCAACGGCTGCGGTTGCCTACATCACCAATACGGAAGGTTTGCTAGTCATAGATGTAGCTGATCCAACTCAGCCGAAACAGATTGCACATCTGAGGCTTGCGGACGAATTAGCAAAACTCGACCTTCCAAACCCCCTTAACAACCCTGTTGGAACCGATATTGGGTGTGAGGACAATAAGCTGGTCTTGACGGTGCAAGGGGAGGGTGAGAGCCCCAATACATCCCGTGCTAGTATTCGAAGCCGCCCGGGTATCGTTGTGGTATTCGACGTGGAAGCACCGCATTCGCCTCAAGTTGAACAGGTATTGGCTCCCTTACCGGGTGCATCCGCTGTAGCGATGGGGATATACCGTCATCAGGTGTTTGTTGCCGGTGATGAGATGGTAGAGTATCAAGACTTTAAGCGAGAACCGACCCCCGGTACGGGGCTCTGGTTCAAAACCGTCGAGCATCCCGGTGGGCAGCTAACTACGGGTGGCATTCCAGGTGACGTTGTTGAGATGAAATTTGTGATGGGTTCACGCGAAGATTGGGAAGCTGGAAAGACAGCGGATATCGCCGAGCGGTATCGGAGTGCTAACCCTCAAGAGCGCCGTGAACTTGAGGCACTTGCTTCCTTAGACCAGGGGGTTGTCTTTATAGCTACGGAAAATGCGGTGATTTCAATGCCCACATCACTGAGGTGGCTCATCTGGAGACTTGAGAATAACCGTACAGCTTCTGACCGCTTTGTTCACCTTTACGGTATAGATGCCTATGGGTATTTTGCGGTGTACGTGGCGGCGGGAACAGAAGGAGTTCATGCCTTGAAATGGGATGGCACGATCGAATTTAGGAAGCGTGATCATCTCAAAACCCTACCGTCTCCTGCCTTGGACGTTACGGTTTCGGGGGATAAGCTCTATGTGTTGTGCGGTGAACTGAATCTAAAAAATGTGCAGCACAATGAAGACCTAATCTTGAATTAGAAAAAGTAGGCGATAGGCTCATTTTAAGAGTTAGTGCAAAAGATGACTTGTGAGATAGGTTCAACGGTTATACATTTGAGATCAACCCGAAACTCACATACGGCAATATAATCGTCCCCGAGCCCATCGGAGAGCACTCCCCGGAATGGAGGCAGGAAATTCTGAAATCTATATCGGGATTGAAGGTATGGCAGTCGGAGAACTTTCGATACCTACCGCTGGTTTTAGGCAGTAATCCGTCCGTCAACCAGATAGGGAACGACATCAACGATGTCCATTTGGGCGCAGAATTCGAGATCTTCCCCCAGTCCAATGCCGGCGAGGGATCGACCGTGATAGCAGTTCCTCAACATCCCATGCAAATCTTCACGATGCGTCTGATAGAGGAGCTTTGCTGTTTCGGCGGCATCGGTCAATTGGGTTTCCGCCAACGCTGCCACACACGCTCCCGCGAATGCAGTATCTTCGGTGCAGAAACCGCCCTCTCTGCCAGAACACGCGATGACAAGTTCCCCTTCTACCTGTGCCAACCGGTCCACAGTTGCGCGGAGATTGAGGAAAGATCCGACGAGAATATGCTCAGCGGCACGGCAGGCTTGTAGGGTGCGTGTGCCGTTTGTCGTGGTCAAGACGATCTGTCGGTCTGAGACAACCGCTTCGGTATATTCGCGTGGTGAATTTCCGAGGTCGAACCCATCGACCTTCACCCCACCCCGCTCGCCGCCGATAAGGGTGTTCGGTTGATTCGCAGCAAGACGAAAGGCGTCTTCAGGGGTGAGAACGGGGATGATTGCGCTCGCGCCGTTTGCCATGGCGACAGAGATGGTGGTCGTCGCACGCAAAATATCGGTGACGACAACCGTTTTGCCGGTCAGGTCGGAAAAGGGGAGAAGATCTGGTGTGAAAACAACATCAATGGAAACGGGCATGGATTATTAAGAGGAGTTCATTTGTTCATTGGTTGATTGGTTCATTGATGTGCCAGTTACCAAGCGAATCCGGAATCCAAAAAGTTGGTAAAGGCCCGCGCGTTCAAGAAGCGTTCGTCGTCCATAATCTTTCGGTGGAGTGGGATGACTGTCTTGACACCTTCAATGACGAACTCATCCAGAGCCCGCCTCATACGTCCAATCGCTTCCTCTCTGTCTCTACCGTGGGCGATCAGTTTTGCAACTAAGGAATCGTAGTAGGGTGGCACAACATAGCCGGGATAGAGAAAGCCATCCACCCGGATGCCGATCCCGCCCGGTGGCAGGTACGCTTCAACCTTCCCCGGAGAAGGGGCGAGATCGTTATCAGGGTCTTCCGCATTGATCCGGCACTCAATGGCATGTCCGTTCACCTCGATGTCCGATTGACCGTATCCGAGTTCTTCACCCCATGCCAGTCGGATCTGTTCCTTGAGGAGATCAATGCCCGCGGTCATCTCTGTCACTGTATGCTCGACTTGGATGCGCGTGTTCATCTCCAAAAAATAAAATTCCTCATCAGTATCCACCACGAACTCAATCGTACCGGCATTATTGTAGCCGATTGATTTTGCAGCTTTGGCGGCAGTTTTACAGATTTCCTGTCGCGTCTTTGAGGAAAGGGACGACGCGGGGGCTTCTTCAACCAGTTTTTGATGCTTGCGTTGGATGGAACATTCCCGTTCACCGAGATGGATAATGTTCCCGTGATTATCTCCCAAAATCTGGACTTCGATATGGCGGGCATTCTCAATCCACTTTTCAACGTAAACTTCGGTACTGCCAAATGCGGACAGCGCTTCTGCTCTGACTGTGTGGAAGAAATCCATCAAACTAGTACCGTCATGTGCGATTCGGATGCCACGTCCACCACCACCAGCGACTGCCTTAATACCTACCGGATAGCCGATTTTTTCGGCGATAGCGACCGCTTCTTCCGCGTTTTCAACCAACCCTTTTCTAACGTTCCGCCGACTCCTCCGACGAATACTGCCGCTCCCTGGCACCAACTCGAGGCCCGCTTTCGACATTGTTTCTCGTGCCTCCGCTTTATCGCCCATTGTTCTCAGCATCTCCGGCGTGGGACCGATAAAAGTAATCTCGTGCGCTTCGCAGATTTCGGCGAATTGTGCATCCTCAGATAAAAAGCCTGCACCGGGATGGATGGCGTCAGCGTCAGTTAGCTCAGCGACAGTAATAATGTTTGCGGGTCTGAGATAGCTCTCCGTTGAAGTGGGTGGACCTATACAGTAGGCTTCATCCGCCTGCTTGACATGCAACGAATCCTTGTCAGCAGTCGAATAGACAGCAACGGTTTTGATACCCATGTCCCGACAGGCACGGATAACCCTAACCGCAATTTCACCACGATTTGCAATTAAGATTTTCTTAAACATTTTTTTCAACCTTTGGAGGTTAGCAGGCCATCCCTATCCCATTCCCAACAACCCGCCGATTACATCGCCGTATTTCGCAATTAATCCCGCGAATACCACCGACACCATCGACATGAGTTTGATGAGGATATTGAGCGACGGCCCTGATGTATCCTTAAACGGATCGCCAACGGTGTCGCCGACAACAGTTGCGTTATGGTTATCAGAACCTTTACCGCCGTATTCGCCACCCTCAATGTATTTCTTTGCATTATCCCACGCGCCGCCGGCGTTTGCCATCATCACCGCCAGCACGAATCCGGTTGCCAAACCACCAGCAAGCAAGCCAAGCACACCCGCAACATTGAAGACCAAGCCAACAATGACCGGGACAATAATGGCAATCAGCGACGGAAAAATCATCTCTCTTTGTGCGCCTACGGTCGAAATCGCGACACATCGGGCGTAGTCCGGTTGTTCTTCACGCGTCATGATGCCCGGGCGTTCACGGAATTGGCGACGCACCTCCTGCACCATCGCACCGGCGGCACGACCAACTGCTTTCATCGTTAAAGCACAGAAATAAAATGCCATGACCGCACCGATAAACAGACCGATTAGCACTTTGGGGTTCATCAGGGTCACATTGTAGTAGGACATGAATTGGGCAATGCTGACCTTGACGGTATCGACCATGCCCTCACCGGGGATGTCCAGTTGAACCTTGTGTGCCATGTGGATTAGTCCATAGCGAACCTCTTCAAGGTAAGCAGCGAGCAGCGCGAGCGCAGTCAGTGCAGCGGACCCAATAGCGAAGCCTTTTCCCGTTGCGGCAGTCGTATTCCCAAGGGCGTCGAGCTGATCTGTACGCTGGCGAACACTCGGATCGAGCTCCGACATTTCGGCATTACCGCCTGCGTTGTCTGCAATCGGTCCATACGCATCGGTTGCTAAGGTGATACCGAGTGTTGCGAGCATCCCCACCGCGGCGATACCGACACCGTAGAGTCCCATTAACGTATCCGTGGCTCCACCCGGCAGATAGAAACTGATAGCGACCGCAGCGATGACCGTTATCACAGGGATAGCGGTAGATTCCATGCCTACAGCGATTCCTTCGATGATAACCGTTGCGGGGCCCGTCTCCGCTTGCTTGGCGATAGCACGTGTGGGCTTATAGTCGTGAGAGGTAAAGATCTCTGTCACCTTGCCGATAATCAGACCCGCAGCGAGTCCCGCGATAATGGCACCCCAAATCTGCCACCTGTTCGGGAGATCGAGAATCCACAATACAGGGATCGCACAGATAGCGATGCCGACCGCGCTTCCATTGATGCCAAGGTTGAGCGAACTCATCAGCTGCCGCATCGTGGCGCCCTCTTTCGTGCGAACCATATAAATCCCAAGGATCGAGAGGATTACCCCAATCCCTGCAATAATCATCGGTGCAGAGAGATACTTCAACTGAAGCGCGATATTACCATGGTCTTTCGCTGCAACTGCCGCAACGCCGAGCGCAGCGGTGGCGAGGATTGAACCTGCATAGGACTCGTATAGGTCAGCGCCCATCCCCGCTACGTCGCCAACGTTATCACCGACGTTATCCGCAATGACGGCAGGGTTACGCGGATCGTCTTCAGGGATACCAGCTTCCACCTTCCCTACGAGATCAGCGCCAACATCAGCAGCTTTGGTGTAGATTCCACCGCCGACACGTGCGAAGAGTGCCTGCGTCGAAGCGCCCATGCCGAAACTCAGCATGATTACAGTAATCTGGGGCAGCGGATTTGTGCCCAAGAAGCCCGGAAAAATCTTTGGAAATAGGTAATAAAGAATCAGAAACCAACCGGCGATGTCCAATAGGGCGAAGCCGACGACCACCAACCCCATCACTGCACCCGCGCGGAAAGAAATCCGCAAGCCTGAGTTTAGTCCCTCCATCGCTGCGCTTGTCGTGCGAGCTGATGCGTTCGTTGCGGTCTTCATGCCGAGAAAACCACAAAGCCCTGAGAAAAATCCGCCCGTCAAAAACGCAAAGGGCACCACCTTGTTTTGGGCATTCAGTCCGAAAGCCATAATGACAAAGATAACGCATAGTACAGCGAAGACAATTCCTACCACTTTATACTGCTGTCTCAGGTAAGCCATCGCCCCTTCGCGGACAGCTTGGGCGATTTCACGCATCACATCTGTGCCTTCATCCTGGCGCATGACCGATTTATAGAAAACAAATGCGAATCCCAAAGCGATTAGTGAGCCGATTGGGACAAGCCACCACGCGGTGGGGAGGGGTGGGAGCGATTCTGATTGTGCAAAGGCAGAATTTGCAACTGCCATTCCCACCCACGAAGTGAGAAAAATTAAACATCCACGGCGCCTTTCACGGAGCCGTTTGACAACTGTTTCAAGCATAAAACATCTCCTTTACAAAATGAAGAATAATGCGTAATACGTAAGGAGATGGTCTCTCTTTTTACGTATTACTCGTTACTCGCCATGTGTTTATATTTTATCTATACCAAGTACCTTCATCGCTTCTCCAACGATATAGATGGAGCCTGCGATGCAGATAAGATCTGAGGCGGTGGCGATGGATTGCGCCAACGGTATCGCCTCACAGACGTTCGGACAGACATGGAAATTTGACCCGAATTCTGACCATGCCCCCATAATCTCTTCAGCAGGCACGACACGCGGGTTATCAAACGCCTGCGTTGTAATAATTTCATCTGCAAATAGACAGAAAATCTGACCAATAGTGTACAGGTCTTTGTCTCGCATCAAACCCACAACAAGAATCAGACGGTTGTAGCGAAAAACTTCACGGATAGCGCTACACAGTGCCTCGGCTGACGTGGGGGAATGTGCGCCATCCAACAGAATCACCGGCGATCGACCCACGACCTGCATCCGCCCCGCCCAGCGAACCTCCTTGAGTCCGTCATAGATACTATGTCGAGGAACCTTGTATCCTTCCTGACATATACGCTCGATACAGGCAACGGCAGTTGCTGCGTTGACCGCTTGATGTTCACCGAGTAGCGGTAAAAAGAGATCCGAATAGCACGCCGACAGTGTTGTCAGATCAAACGTCTGTCCGTTGATGTGCCAGTCCTTGCGTTTCAGATGAATATCACGCCCAACCGCATCTATTGGTGCATCCCGCTCTGCAGCGACACCTTCAAACACGGCTTGTGCTTCCGGAAGTTGTGGGGCTAGCACAACCGGACGGTTGGGTTTGATTATTTCCGCTTTCTCTTTTGCTATTGCCTCGTGTGTGTCTCCAAGTATTGCTGTGTGCTCCAAGCTAATCGGTGTAATCACGCTTACAAGCGGATCGACCACATTCGTTGCATCTAGCCGCCCGCCAAGCCCCACCTCTATGACCGCGAGGTCAACCTTATTGTCAGCAAAATAGGAGAAGGCGAGGGCTGTATAAATCTCAAAGAATGAGACATGCCCAACTGATTCTGATTCTCCCATCGCCTCAATTGCCGGCTTGAGTCGCTCAACGTATTGTGCAAATTCTTCCTCTGAAATGAGCCGAGAATCGATACGACACCGTTCACGGGGGGTCATCAGGTGGGGTTGTGTAAACAGACCAGTCTTATAGCCCGCGTGAGTCAGGATTGAAGCGATCAGCGCTGCCGTTGACCCCTTCCCTTTGCTTCCGGCGACATGAACGACCTGCAACTGCCGATGTGGATTTCCCAATTGTGTTAGCAGCTGGGAGATACGTTCAAGGTTATAAAGGCGTGCCTGCCTTGAGAAATCAGGGCTCCTCTCGGAGTTAATGAATATATCAATATAGGCGAGAGCGGCTTCGTAATTCAATTTTGGTTCATGTCCATAGATTCAGATCCGCGTAGATTGGAAACTGTCCACAAAGATCTCGCACTTTCTCCCTTACCGTCCGCTTGGTTTGTGCACTTCTGCGGCCTTCAAGGGTTTCCGTTATGAAATCGGCGATTAACCGCATCTCCGGCTCTTTCATCCCACGTCCTGTTATCATCGGCGTGCCGAGACGAATACCACTCGTTGTGGTCGGCGACCGTTTATCTAACGGGATGGTGTTTTTGTTGACAATAATTCCCGCCTCCTCAAGGTGATCTGCGGCTTGCCGCCCGCTGAGCTGCTTGTATGTCGCGGTTAAATCAATCAGCATGAGGTGGTTGTCCGTGCCCCCGCTGACTAGGCGAAAACCGGCCCCCATCAATGCTTCGGCGAGCGCTTTAGCGTTCTTCACAACCTGGCTCTGGTATGCTTTGAAATCGGGTTCCATCGCCTCTTTGAAAGCAACTGCCTTCGCGGCGATGGTGTGCATAAAGGGACCGCCTTGTATCCCCGGAAATACCGCCCGGTCGATGGATTCCGCCAATTCAGCGCGACACATAACAAGGGCGCCACGCGGTCCACGCAAGGTTTTATGAGTGGTTGTGGTAATCACATCGCAATAAGGCACTGGATCCGGATGGAGATCTGCGGCAATGAGCCCGGCGATGTGGGCGATGTCCGCCATCAGATATGCGCCGACGGAATCCGCAACTTCGCGCCATCCGGCAAAGTCGAACCAGCGGGGGTAAGCACTACCACCCACAATGATTAGCTTAGGTTGGTGCGCTTTTGCAAGCTCAGCTATCGTATTGATGTCAATCTGTTCCGTCTCTGGATCAACACCGTAAGACACGACGTTGTAATATTTGCCTGAGAAGTTCTGAGGCAGCCCATGGCTCAGGTGACCACCGTGATCTAACCGCATCGACAGAATTGTATCGCCCGGCTCAAGCAGTGCTTGGTACGCTGCCATATTGGCTAAATTCCCAGCGTGCGGCTGGACGTTGACATGATCGACCCCGAAAAGCTGCGTGGCCCGTTCGATTGCGAGGCTCTCTACGCCATCTGCGGCTGCACAACCGTTGTAGTAACGGGCACCGGGTGTTCCTTCGGCGTATTTGCTGGTCAGAATGCTCGCCTGCATCTGCATGACTGCTCGGCTCACATAATTTTCCGAGGGGATGAGTGTCAAACAATTTTGCAGCCGGTCCAGATCTTGCAGCATAATCTGGACAATCTGCGGGTCAACTTCACTCAATGATCTATTCATTGTATAACCATCCTCATTCCAACCTTTAGGATTTTAACACCTCCGATTTCATCGGGATTCGCTTCTAAGTAGAGTAGTTAACATCATGGAGTGGTTTGGAAACTCTGTATAACATCCTGAAGGATTGATTTTTTCTTATGAAATTGAGAACTCAGTGTCCAAGCTAGTACCTGGTAGTAATTCTGGCTATCTTCAACACTAGTGTGGAGATATACTATGTGAAGTGCCAACGTTAATTTGGGCCATACAGTCCAAAAGGAAACTTGAATTGTAAGCACAGACCTCTTGGTGAACTTCAGGGTCCCTTTTTCCCGTATTTCAGGCTGCGCTAGTCGACTCGCTTAAGAAATTTTTCAGTTTGAGTTTTGAGACTCTTATCGTCGGACTGTTTTGCGAGTTTCAATTCAGTTTTTCGCCAAAACTTGTTGGAAATCATCAAGGGTGTCTACGAGTATCGCCGTGCGATGCAACTGCTTAAGACGTTGCAAATCGTCAATGGCTTCCAGATTGGGCTTTACCGTCTGGGCAACATCGGACTGGAATCGGAGTGTCAACACCTCAAGGATATTTTCTCTTGCCTCTGCTCGGTGGCCTTGCTCTGCGAAGTATCGAACAATTGATGATTCGTACATGGTTTCCTCCGATATAATATTTCTAATCGTTTGGGGGTCATAAACTAATCCACTCAAGATAGCCAATTCCGTGAGATACTCCGCCTTGTTCGGTACGTCAAGGCTATCGGCGGTTTGCACACATTGCCGCAACCACTGCTCGTTTTCAACCCCCGCGGGTGGTTTCATCAACGGCGTAAAGGGGATCAATCCTGTACTTTTCGCATCAAGAATTGGTTGCCCTTCCAACTCAATGAGACGGAAAACCTTATCTTACCTGTCCTGTAACAAACCTCGATTCCAATTTCACTCCGAAACCCAGCTAAATTTTAAGTCTAGGTACCTCGTAGAACTTCAGGGTCCCATTCTCCCACATTTCAGACTGCGCTATTCAACCCGCTTGAGGAGCTTTTCGGCTTTGGCTTTAAGACTTCTATCGCCCGTCTGTTCCGCAAGCTCCAATGCGGTGTTCCAATCTTTCTTCGCCGCCCACGTGCGATCTAGTAGATAATTCGCAATTCCCCGTCTGAGATAGGCAAAAGCGTAGTCGGGCTTGACATCGATCGCCTTGTTGTAGTTTTGGATGGCGATAAGGTGTTCGCCTAAGTCACCTCGCATGGTTCCCCGAGAGTAGTAGGCACGCGCAAAATCGGGTTTGAGATCGATAGCGGTATCGTAGTCGTCGATAGCGTCCCTATATTCTCCTAGCAATCGCTTCGCCGCGCCCCGAAAGTAGTAGGCGTTGGCAAAATCGGGTTTAAGGCCAATAGCGGTATCGTAATCTACAATCGCATCCTGATACTGATCCAATCTGTATTTGGCATAGCCCCGCTTGAGGTGCGTTTCGGCGGATATGGATTGGTTGTCTTGCCCCAAAGGTTTCACATCTCCTGACCGAGCGAGCAGCTCCTTGAGATGATTTGACGGGATCGCAACATTGAGATTCTGACCGCTTTGAAGTGTTATGCAAGAGATTCCGATGACTTCACCTTTTCCGTTTAACACGGGGCCCCCACTGTTCCCCGGAGAAATCAGCGTGGTCATTTGAAATCTTTTTTTCGCATCCTCTTCACGGATACTGTTGACGATGTCATTTGAGAATGTACCCTCCAACCCTTTTGGGTTACCAGCAACGTAAACCGCTTCACCAATCGTAACCATATCGCTATCGCCGAGGGGGAGCGGTTCAACGGCAGGCACCTTGGCCTTTAGGATAGCGAGGTCATTCTGCTTGTCAACTGCGACTATGCCGTCGATGGTATATTTTGTGGGCTTACCGACCTGTGTTGCGGTGCCTTTTGCTGCACCTTCGATAAGATGAAAGCTAGTTATAACTTGATTCTGTCCGACAAGGAAACCGCTGCCAAATCCGAGAAGCCGATCATTCCTATCCATCATCTCCAGATAGACCGTAGTCGCTAATGCTCTTTCGGCAATCTGCTCGACAGTCTGGGCGGAGGCAGCGGCGATTATGCAGAGCAGGAGCAGTCCTAAAACTGTGAAATGCAGAAACGCTTTTCCCGGATTTCTCATAACAGTATCGCTCGTAATCTGTGAGGTGATAATATCCATAGCGCAATTCGCACAACCGATGATTTCAGGAATTTCAGATTGTAACACAGATATCAGGTAGTTTCAAGAGAAATTATCCCGCAAAGCATTAGCGTCCGCGTATGGCTATGCTTTGTCTCCTCGTTTGAACTTGTGTGAGGGTTACGGTTTTTGGCTTTTCTAATCCACCTGTTTCTACATGAGAAATGCGTTGACGGAAAATTCGAGAGCGTTTATAATATCATACCCTAGAATAGAGGTTGACCCAAGGTTTTATGGTGAACAATATAAATATGTAGACACTTTCGCTCCACATGTTTGGTAGGCGCTGTTTCCAACTGCGCCGTCCAGTCTCCCATTTGGTAGGCGC
>JAJEAL010000099.1 GCA_022822785.1 Candidatus Poribacteria bacterium | reverse complement strand
AAACTCGCCTATCTGGGTAGGGATTTGCATCGTTGACGCCACCAGTTTTCCTCCTTAAATAATCTTGCTGTAGTGATGACCTTCTTCAAGAATTTTGTGATTAACGGAGGCTTCAAGCCTAACATTTAAACTCAAACATTGTGTCACGTTGTAAATCCACTAAACAAAATAGGTTGTCTTTGAGAACCGATTTGATGACTTGTTATTTTTCTTGGGTTTTACGCCATTCTTCGTATTCTGCCCGTGCTTCATCGTTGAGAGGGTAATATTTACGTAAGTGACCACCTTCAGCCAGCTTCATGCGGCTGAAGTCCTCCCATTCCGCGTGGGTGGTAGCTTTTTCGGCTAGCTCTGGTGCAAGCTTAATCGGAACTACAACGGCACCATCGTCGTCAGCCACAATGATGTCCCCCGGCATAACCAAGGTGTCTCCGCAGGCGACAGGCACATTAACTGCGAAGGGATAGATGTTCGTTTGCGTATGGAAATTGGGAGTGGTCCCTTTCAACCACAATCCCAAGCCTAGCGTCTGGGCATAGGGGAAGTCTCGTATACAACCATCTACGATTGCACCGATGCCGCCGCGTCCTTTAAAAAAGGTCAACATCATCTCGCCGAAGACCCCGCTGCTCAGGTCACCCCTTGCGTCAACAACGATGATATCGCCGGGTTGGGTATGATAGAGCGCGTGGCGGTGCAGCTGTTTTTCGGGGTCGTTATATTCATCGACCGCGTAAATATCTTCACGTTTGGGCATAAATTGGAGGGTAAGTGCAGGACCAACAACTGATTGTCCGGGGGTGCGAGGGACGGGTCCTAAAATTTGGGGATCGCGTATTCCCAAACGGCAAAGTTCACCGGCGGCGGTAGCGCTGCTGATAGCGGAGAGTGTTTCGATGAGTTCTTTGGACGGACGTTCAATGTCTGGTGTACTTATCATGGTTTCTCCTGTCTGTGAGATTGGGTAGCGTGAACGGATCTGCCTAAAAGCCCCACTGTTCACATTTGCGATTTTAGCAGATTTTCTATATGGCGTCAACATAGAAAGATCCGATAGGGGAAACTGCGTATCAACGCCTTCAAAGTTGTCATCAACTTCTCTATGCACAATTCGCTGGTATTTGATTCATCCGGAATGTTACAATAACGCAAGTTGGTGGTTATCAGATGGGAAGGCACAAGATCTGCCGTTTGCCCCGCCCCGATGGATCGGGATTCAAAGCAACTGGAGCGAAAGTTAAAAGCAGCCAATTTTAATGGTAAACCGCTGGGTTTTTTAACACTAGTAGCTTGCGTTACAATAACGGAAATTGCTACTTAATGTCCTAGCGGGATGCCTAGCTAAGGAGAGGAAAATGCCAAAAGAATTAGTTGCGGTCGCAGTGCAGCAACCCGTTTTACGAGACTATGAAGAAGGTCCTTTACCAGCTGGACATGTCCGTATCAAGGTAGAATATGGCTCACCTAAACGGGGTACGGAATTGACAGGCTATCATGCGTATCGTGGGACGCGATTCCCGATGGGATTGGGAAATATGTGTGTCGGTGAGGTCATCGAAGTTGGAGAAGGTGTCGAAGGATTCTCAGTAGGCGATCGGGTTGCCGGATATGGTAACCTTCGAGAGACACACACGTGGCATGCCGACAGGGTCCTCCGCATGAACGGCCGGATGACGTGGAAGGAAGCGGTCTGTTATGATCCTGCACATTTTGCCCTTGCTGGGATTCGAGACGGTCAGGTACGGTTGGGGGATAGAGTTGCAGTCTATGGGCTTGGTGCGATTGGTCAAATGACTGTGCAGATGGCGAAAATAGCGGGGGCATCCTTTGTTGCTGCCGTAGATCCAATCCCCAAACGGCGGAAGGTTGTTGAAAACATTGGGATAGACCTTGTGCTTGACCCAGCTGCTGTTGATGTTGGCGAGGAACTGAAGAGCGCGACCGGTGGGCTTGGAGTTGATGTGGCAATCGAAACAAGCGCTAGCTATAACGCGCTGGACGATGCAATTCGTGGGTTGGCATTTGGGGGCAACGTGGCGGTGGTTGGTTGGATGAAAGAGTGCAAAGGTGGACTGGATCTCGGCGCTGTCGCTCATCTCGAAATCCCGAATCTAATTTTTGCGAGAGCGTGTAGCGATCCCAATCGCGACCATCCACGGTGGGATTTCCAGCGTATTACAGACCATTGCTGGCAGTGGCTGGCCGAAGGGCAGTTCCAGTGTGAGGAGATTGTCTCCCCGGTGGTGCCGTTTACGGAGTCTGCCGCAGCTTATGAGGAGATGGACCTGCATCCAGAAAGAAGCGTCAAGCTGGGGGTAGCGTTTGAGTAGTGCTTGGCAAGCAATAACACACCAGCTTCCTATAATCTCATAAAATCATGCAAGCTATCCAATATATCAAAAGTGTTCCGCGCTACCTGATTGTGCGTCTTCTAGGTAAGCGCTGGAACTGGCTCTACACTTCTGGGGTTTCATGTATCCGTTTGACTGATATTGATGAGCCACAGCTGCCCTCTCCAGACTGGGTAAAAATCCGAACACGGTTGAGCGGTATCTGCGGCTCAGATCTCGCGACCATTACGGCGAAGGGCAGCCCCTATTTTTCGCCATTCACGTCGTGTCCGTTTGTATTGGGACACGAAGTCGTTGGAGAAATTGCGGAGATAGGTAAGGGGGTTGGGGGGTACAGTGCCGGGGATCGTGTTGTGATTGAGCCTGTGCTGTCCTGTGAAATTCGCGGCATAACGCCCGAATGCTTCCAGTGTAGGCAGGGGTATTTTGCTAACTGCGAGAATATTACACAAGGGGATATTTCAGCCGGCATTCAGACGGGATACTGCCACGACACCGGTGGCGGCTGGAGCCCTTACCTGCTAGCGCATAAAAACCAGATTCACCGTGTACCAGATTCCCTCTCCGATGAAATCGCCGTGCTTCTTGAGCCGTTTGCCTGTGCGCTGCACGGCGTTTTGAAAGCCGACCTTAAAGGCACGGATGAAGTCTTAGTCATTGGTGCGGGGACAGTAGGACTTCTCACCGTCGCTGCAATTCGCGCAATCGGGAAATCGAACCGTATCTTGATTGTTGCCAAATATCCGCATCAGCGTCAGCTTGCATACGATTTCGGTGCAGATGAGGTGCTTTCTTCTGACAAGTCGCTCTACGCAAATTTCTGTGGCTTAACAGAGGCAGAAAGCTATCAGCCAGAATTGGGCAAACCTGTTCTGCTTGGAGGGGTTGACGTGACGTTTGATTGCGTTGCCTCTGCGACGACGATTGACGACGCACTCCGCTTCACGCGAGCGCAAGGACGGGTGATGCTTGTGGGGATGCCCGCCGTTCCGAAAAATATCGATTGGACCTCGGTTTGGTATAAGGAATTGCGGGTTATCGGCGCATATACCTACGGTACCGAAAACTACGCAGGCAAACGGATTCGTACCTTCCCACTTGGCATCCAACTGTTGCAACAGATGGGGAATAGTCTGCTCCCTTTGATTGGGGAACAGTTCTCCTTGAGAGAGTATCGGGAAGCCCTCCACGCCGCAATGTATACCGGTAAATCCGGCGCAGTGAAAACTGTCTTCGATCTTCGATCATAACCAATTGTGTTGGTTCATTGGTTCATCAGGTAATTAAGGATAACCCTCCGCCGCAGGGGGACACATCGCCTGCCTTCAACCGATAGAAATAGACACCACTGGCGACCCGTTCTCCGGTATCGTTGCCCCCATCCCAATACGCCACCTTTGCCCGATCGGTGTAGAAACCCGCAGGTTGATGCCCCAAATTCAGCCGCCGTGGCGATGCACCTTTTATGTCATAAATCGTGAGGGTTACATTGGCGGCGTGAGCGAGGTGATACGGTATCCATGTCTCCGGGTTGAACGGGTTCGGGTAGTTAATCACCCCATCCTCATTGACATCCCCTTTGACCTATACATTCTCCTGCACAGCAAGCGGAGTGAGTTTCCACAGGAGGACTGTGCCGTCCCAACTCCCACTTGCTAGCGTGTTCCCATCGGGACTGAACATCACGCTATTGACATAACCCGTATGCCCTTCAAGGGTGCGTATGAGCGCACCGGTGTCCACATCCCACAACCGCACCGTGTTGTCCCAACTCCCGCTTGCGAGTGTGTTCCCATCAGGACTGAACACCACGCTATAGACACTACCCGTATGCCCTTCAAGGGTGCGTATGAGCGCACCGGTGTCCACATCCCACAACCGCACCGTGCGGTCGGAACTCCCGCTTGCCAGCGTGTTCCCATCGGGACTGAACATCACGCTATTGACACCACCCGTATGCCCAGTGAGGCGTACCTCCGCGCCAGTGTTCACATCCCACAGCCGAACCGTGCGGTCGAAACTCCCACTTGCCAGCGTGTTTCCATCAGGACTGAACACCACGCTATCGACATCCTGCGTATGCCCAGTGGGGGTGCGTATGAGCGCACCGGTGTCCACATCCCACAGCAGCACCGGGGGGTAGTAACTCCCACCTGTCAGCGTCTTCCCATCGGGACTGAACGACACGCTAAAGATACCATCCTCCGTATACCTTTGAAGGGTGCGTATCTCCGCGCCGGTGTTCACATCCCACAGCCGTACCGTGTCGTCGTCACTCCCACTTGCCAACGTGTTCCCATCGGGACTGAACGATACGCTATTGACACTATCCGTATGCCCGGTCAACAGGGCGACCTCTTGATGGGTCGCCGTATCATAGAGCCAAATACCGAGAGCACCCGCTACCGCAAGGTGGGTGCCGTCCGGCGAATACTGTATTTCACTTATACTCCTACTCCCTTTGCCGAGGCGCGCTTTAGCACCTTCGGGTAACCCCCGTTGTGTGTAATCTTGGGCAAAGGTGTTGAGTGAAAATGGGATCGAAAGAATCGGTCCAGTTATAGTCATTCTCGTTACAGTATTCCTTTTTTGAAATGGGTTATTACTCAGATAAGCCGTGATAGTTAGGAGAATTGATCATGTTATAGAAATTAGGAAATTGACCGATCTGAACCTTGGGAAAACCGGTGGTGTAGCGCAGATTGCCTAATCTGCGAGCGCGACAGCGTAGATGGCTTAGGTGATTTAGATGTCGGTATTTCTCTGAATCGTGACCGAACCCGATTGGCACGAAATTGCACACCTGACATTGTGCTCCGCCCCGATAAGGCGGGATTCAAAACTGGATCGGAAAACTGAACAAATCAATGGTAACGGCCGGACGATGGAGGTTCAACGCGGCCTCAGGAGAGGAATCTCCGCAGCCTAAACCCACTGTGGGAGAGGCTTCCTAGCCTCGATCAGACAATTAATTTTGACGAATCCCTAGGTCACTGCTGTGCCAGCATTCGCCCTAACTGACGACCACCAACGAGGTGCATGTGCAGATGATAAATTTCTTGCAGGCCATGCCCCCGGCAATTGATAATTAAACGGTAGCCATCTTCAGCGATCCCTTCTTCTCTGGCAATCTTTGCCGCCACTGTGAACATTCGCCCCAAAGCCGGCTCATCTTCAGGTGTCACATCGTCAGAAGTGGGAATCAATTTGTTCGGAATAATTAAGATATGTGTGGGGGTCTGAGGTTTGATGTCCCGAAATGCGGTTACCAAATCGTCTTGATACACGATGTCAGCGGGAATCTCTTTCCGGATAATTTTGCTAAAGATTGTTTCTTCTGCCATAGGGTCTCCTCTCTGCAACGATTGTTTGTTACGGCTTGAATCTTGGCTGTCTTGGTCCACGGTCTCGTTGTAAGCACAGCTTGCTCCCTTTCAGTGGAAGATCGACGCGTGCACCGTTTCGTAGATGGGATTCCATAAACGCAAAAATCAGCTCGGTACTTGCGTGCGCGACACGCACCCCGCCGCGCGTCGGTTCACCTGTGTCCAAGGCATGAACGAGATCTGTGACGATATTTGCTCCACTGCTAGTGCGTTCAAATATAGGGAACGGTTCCAGTCTGTTTTGACGACGAACTTGCCACATCACACCATCTCTAGAGCTGGTAACGCTGCCCCGCTCACAGATAGCCTCCCAACCAAGTTGCGCGAGCAACGCATGTGCCGTCACGCCATTTGAGAACTGGATTATCCCTTGCCCGCTTGGATCTTCTCGGACAATATTTCCATCAATAATGTTATCTCCCTCCGGAAGGTGTGCCGAAACCCAAGACGCTGGTTCGTCATTGTTAAGCCTGAGGATGAGGTCGAAATTATGGCTGGCGGTGTTGAACAGCGAGCCGTTTCCGTAAATAATCAATGTCCGCAGCGCCCCCAATTCCCCGCTATCTATGATCTCTTTCATCTTATCGAAGCCGGTGTCCCACCGACGATTAGTGCCTAAATTGAAGGCTACACCGTTGCGTTCGACCGCTTCCACCATTGCGTCTGCCTCGTCCATTGATGCTGCCATCGCCTTTTCTGCGTAGATGGCTTTTACACCGTGCTCCGCAGCATAGATGACGACCTCCGCTCGTTGTTCTGGCTGTGTCGCGACACTAACGATATCCGGCTGCTCGTTTTCAAGCATTTCTCGATAATCGGTATACTGGCGTTCAGCCGGGACGTTGTATCGTTTGCCGAATTCCGCCATCACTTCGGTACGCAGATCGGAACAAGCGATGAGGTCTGTCCGCTCTTCTGCAAAAAAGCTGGCAGCATGTGATACCGGGAAATTTTGGGCTAGGTAGTTTGCCACCTCAAATGCAAGATGTCCGACCCTCTCATTATCGATAAAGGCGCCCATCCGGCTACAGCCGATAACCGCCGCCCGATATGTTTGCATGGGTATCCTCCGTTCCTACAAAACAGCGCGGACGAAACGAAATTCAGTCCTATTGACGTTGAGTTAATCTCTCCGTACGGGGCGAGCGGGAAGCCCGGTGCGACCCGATTCGTAGATAGCATCCATCAATTCCGATTGGATAATCCCATTCATCGGACTAGTGCGCGGTTCAGCACGACCAAGAATGGCGTCGATGAAGTTATCGTCCGGCGAACCAGCCGACATGTCCTCGGTAATCGGTGGTGGGTCAAGCTGTTCTCCACCGTCGTAGACCCGAATCCAGCCGCCGCCCCAACCGTCAACTTCGATTCGACCGTTATCAAAAATTAAAGTCATGTGTGTGCCGCCGGGGCTTGGACAATTTCCGCTGATGACAATCGCTGCGAAAACACCATTTTCAAACCGGATGTTAGTTGATGAGTTGATATCAACCGCCGCACCGCAGTTGTCTATGAAGGCATGGACTTCAGCAACGTTGGTTTCAACGGACCAGCATAGACTGTTGAACAGATGTGCCCCGCTGTCATAAGCTTGTCCACCGCCAGACAAGTCGGGTACTTGCCTCCACTTCCCCTCTGTAGCGCGCAGCCAATTCTGAGTTATATAGCCTGTCACCAATTCCAGCTTACCGAGTGTTTGGTTGCGGATGCACTCGCGGACATAGTAAAAGTTCGCTGAACACGGGGTATTATAGCCGATAGTAAACACCTTACCCGTTTCTTTAACCTTCTCGGCGATTGCGTAGGCATCCGGTGCTGCTGTCACCATCGGCTTTTCTACTAATACGTGACAGCCCGCATTGAGGGATAGCATACTATGCTCAAAGTGCAGGGTGTGAGGTGTGGAGATCACCACAGCATCGGGCGTTGTTGCCTCGAGCATCGCGGGTATATTATCGAAGGCAGCTGGGCGCGGACTTAGCTCCGGCAAGTTACGATCGATATAGCTGTTAGCAATGTCGGTGTTCACATCACAAGTGCCGACAATCTGGACATCGGAGTTTTCGTTCATTCGGCGGGCATGGCCCGACGAATTTCCGCCGCAACCGATAATCGCCAATCGGATTTTAGACATAGTTGGCTCCTTATAGTGCTTAATCGAGAATAGAGTCTCACTCTTCTGCTTTTGCCTTCAGATGATAGATAAGATTCAAGGCATCCATCGGGGTCATCTGATTAAGTTCGGTGTTTCGAAGTTCCTCAACAATGGGATGCGTTTTCGGCGTAAAAAGGGCGAGCTGTAGGGAATCTCCTTGAAAAGTAGAACTTGACATCCGACGGCGAGGACGTGGGGCTTTCGGAACCGATTTTGATGGCGGTTGGTCTGATTCCTCACCTTCGATGCTGAGATTGTGCTGTTCGAGGACTTCCAGGATTTGGTTTGCCCGTTCAATGACAGCCTGCGGTAGTCCGGCGAGACGGGCAACGTGAATGCCGTAGCTCTGATCCGTTCCTCCCTCGACAACCTTTCGTAGAAAAGTCACCGTTTCTCCATCCTCATGGACAGCCACATTGTAATTTTTCACATTCTTATATTTACCGGCGAGTTCAATTAATTCATGATAGTGGGTTGCGAACAGTGTTTTCGCGCCGATGCGTTTCTCATCCAAAATGTACTCTGCTACCGACCACGCGATGCTCAATCCATCGAATGTACTGGTGCCCCGCCCGATTTCGTCGAGGATAATCAGGCTTTTGCGCGTGGCGTTGTTCAGTATATTTGCGGTTTCGTTCATCTCCACGAGGAAGGTGCTTTGCCCCATCACTAGGTTATCGGATGCGCCGACGCGGGTGAAGATGCGGTCCACGATGCCAATCTTTGCTGCGGACGCGGGAACAAAACTCCCCATCTGTGCCATCAGCGTGATGAGCGCGGTCTGACGGAGAAATGTACTTTTGCCGCTCATATTGGGGCCCGTGATAATGTGCATCTGTTGCTCACGACAGTTCAACGCTGTATCATTGGGAACGAACCCCTCCTGCGTAAATAGTCGTTCCACGACAGGGTGTCGTCCATTCCGGATGATCAGCTCATCGCTTTCATCAATAATAGGCTTGGCGTAGTCGTATTTGGAGGCGATATAGGCGAGTCCGGCAGCGACATCGATCATCGCAACCACGGCGGCGGCTTTCTGAATACCTTCGGTGTCAGTTGCGACTTGGTCACGTACCTCGCAAAAGAGGTCGTATTCGAGGGTTTGGATCTGATCCTGTGCGTTTAAGATTTGCGATTCCCGTTCCTTGAGCTCAGGGGTGATAAATCGCTCAGCATTCGTCAACGTCTGTTTACGGATATAATGTTCTGGAACAAGATGCAGATTCGGCTTGGTGACTTCAATGTAGTATCCAAACACCTGATTGAACCCAATCTTCAGGGAAGGGATATTCACCCGGTCACGCTCTTTCTGCTGAAGTTCTGCAATCCAGTCTTTTCCTTGACTGGTAATCTCCCGCAACTCATCCAACTGTTCGTTGTAACCGTCGTTAATCAATCGACCTTCACGAATTGTCGCTGGGGGATCGGGGTGGATGGCAGTCTCAATTAAATCAGCTAATTCTGTCAGTGGGTCAAGATTTTCGTCTAAGGTCTGTAAAAGTGATGCGTTGCACTCCTTGAGTTGTTCCTTGATGTCGGGAAGCAGACGCAGCGAATCTTTCAGCGCGATGAGGTCTCGGGCATTCGCTGAACCCAAGCTGATGCGAGAAATCAACCTCTCCATGTCGTATACTTTACTCAACCGCTCGCGTAGTTCTTCCTGTAACCCAATCCTGTTTTTCAGTTCATCAACAGCGTCCAATCGTGCACTGATTTCCGCCGGTTGTAGCAGTGGTTGTAATATGCACTGACGGAGTTTTCGCGCCCCCATCGGTGTTACACTTTCGTCCATGACTTCCAGAAGGGTTCCCTTTGATGAGCCATCGCGGATTGAGGTCGTCAATTCTAGATTTCGCTGGGCATCCGCTTCGAGAAGCATGAAATCTGAGGTAGTGTAGGTGTGGAGAGAAACAATATGCTTCACCTCCTGTTTCTGGGTTTCATACAGGTAGTAGACCAACGCCCCGGCTGTGCAGATTGCAGCGGGTAGATGTTCGCACCCAAAGCCATCCAATGAAAGTGTGTTAAAATGTTGGAGAAGTTCGGTACGCGCTGTGTCAAACGAGAAACGCCAGTCCGGTAGGTAGTTGACCGTTGCCTTCAGATTCGTCCGAATCTGCTCCAGTATCTCCGAATCCTCGAAATCTTCAGAAAAGAGACATTCCTTCGGAGCTAGTCGATGAATCTCTGACCAGAGCTTTGCCAAGTTTTCCAGTTCCGTTACCGTAAATTCTCCTGTCGACAGGTCAACAGCTGCCAAACCGTAACTATCTTTAAGTGAATAAATACTGATTAGATAGTTATTTGTCTTTCTATCTAGCACCTTTGGGTCGGTGACGGTGCCGGCTGTCACGATACGAACGAGATTACGTTTAACAAGCCGATTTTCCGCCCTCGCTTTTTTAGCGTCTTCAACCTGTTCCAAAATTGCAACTTTATACCCTGAATTCACCAACTTGTAGAGATACGAATCGAGCGCGTGGTGTGGAACTCCCGCCATAGGAATGGGACCGCCCACGCTATCTTTATCCCTTGATGTCAGCGTAATCTCTAGGACACGGGCAATCAGCTCAGCGTCTCCATAGAACGCTTCGTAGAAGTCACCGACACGACAGAGTAAAATCGAATCTGGATGTTGTTTTTTTGCTTGCCTGTACTGTTCCATCAAAGGGGAAAGTTTCGACTTTCTCGCCATAGTACCCCCTCTATCACACTTTTAAGATGTTATCTAAATGTCCGAAATCCCAACCGCCGCTGCTGTCTCTTGGATCTGTCGCCATGTTTCATCATCTACTGGAATACCCTCAGTTGAACGGCGTTTTGCTTGGCGGGATTCAATTTCGCCGGGCACGAGGATCTCATCAAAACCGGGGGCCGGTGGTGAGGCTTTCACGTGCTCGACAAGCGCATCGACACGCCCGTAGTATTCTTCCATCGGCGTAAATTGTGTAACGTCGATAGCTATCATCAGCACGCCGTTTTGGACTTGGGTTGTGCCCGATCCACTACAACCTGCCCCGGACAGTGCGCCTCCTAGCACGTCAATCATTAACCCTAGGGCAAACCCCTTATGTCCAGCAATACCGCCGAGCGGTAGCAATGCACCGGGCGGCGGTCCGTTGAGGTCACGTGGGTCTGTTGTCGGTTCACCTTTGCCGTTAATCAACCATCCGAGCGGTACGCTATCACCACGATTGAGCGCCACACGAATTTTTCCTTGTGCGACGACGCTGCTCGTGATGTCTAGCACCACAGGGTCGTTGTCTCGTGTTGGTGCAGCAATCGAGATTGGGTTCGTTGCAAGGCGTCCATCACTGCCGCCAAAGGGTGCGACGTAGAGTGCGGCGCCCCCGGCATTCACCATCACTATGCCGATTAATCCTGCTTTCGCTGCCATCATGGTATAGCTACCGATTCTGCCGATGTGATTGCAGTTATAGATACTAATAGCACTGACTGTGCTTGATTTCGCTTTCTGGATTGCTAACGACATCCCGCGTTGTGCTATGACATGCCCAAACCCCCAGTTACCGTTAATCAGGGCATGTGATGGCGATTCTCGCTCGATATCCATTGAGGCACCGGGATCAATTTGCCCTGCTTCTATGAAGCCCATATATTGTGGGATACGAATCACGCCGTGTGAGTCGTGTCCCGCAAGATTGGCATCTACGAGGATTTCGCTAATGATTTGTGCTTCGTCGGCAGGTACATTTGCTGCTGCAAAGATATCCGCTGTAATTTTCCGCAACCGGTCAGGTGTTATATTGGGCATTTTTTCTCCTGGTACTGTTAGACGTGAAGCGTAGAAGGGACTGAATAGATGAATTATTGATGATATATATAAAAAAGTAGTATACCATTCTTACCTAAAACTTTCACTATAATTTCTGAGATTGAAAATCCCTTGAAACATAGGTTATAATTTTAGGGAGCTGCCCCAGGGCAACTTGGTGCAGAAAATTCGCTCTGTACAACATTATATCAAACCCCTTTTGCAAAGGCAATAACTCATATGTCAGAAATCCAGCCGCTCGAATTTCTCAAGAAAACGAAAGCGCAAATTGATGCGCACATCTTTGACTTTCTACCCCGTGAGCATGAGCATCCGGAGGTGCATCAATTTTACGAGATGATGCTGGATTACCCGCTCCGAGCTGGCAAAGGCTTACGTCCAGCAATTTGTCTACTGATTTGCGAAGCGTTCGGTGGTAACCCACGCAATGCGCTTAATACCGCCGCTGCGCTTGAACTTTTGCAAAACTGGGCACTAATTCACGACGATATTGAAGACGGTTCTGACCTGCGTCGTGGAGAGCCGTGCCTACATCAGAAATACGGCATCCCAATTGCCATTAATGTAGGGGACGGCCTTCACTGCAAGATGTGGGAGATGCTGAATCAAAATGCAGATCTGCTCGGATACGAACTCGCCTTTACAATCGCGTCGGAATTTGTGCAACTCAGTAATAGTATCGTCGAAGGCCAACACATTGAGTTGAGCTGGGTCGATAGCAACCGTTGGAACTTGACCGAAGCGGATTACTGGACGATGTGTGTTAGGAAAACGGCTTCTTACACCTGCATTACCCCTTGTCGTGTTGGTGGGCTCATCGCGGGTGCTTCCAGATTGGAGCTGGATCTATTCATTGATTTGGGTATGAACCTTGGGGTGGCGTTTCAGATTCAGGATGACGTCCTTAACCTCATCGGTGAGGAAAGGTTGTACGGAAAAGAGATTGGCGGCGATATCAGCGAAGGGAAGCGCACCCTAATTCTCATCCACCTGCTAAGTGTTTGCTCACAGGCGGAGGCAGATCGTGTCATTGAAATCATGAGTCAGCAGCGCGCAGAAAAACATCCTGATGAGATTCAAGAGGTGCTAGATCTGATGGCGCACTATGAATCGATTCAATATGCCCAGCAACACGCCAAGCGTCTCGCCCAGAAAGCATATACACAGTTTAACCGGACATTTTCCTACTTACCGGCGACACCAGCGAAGGGTATCTTTCTGGATTTAATTGATTTTGTTATTGAACGAGAGTATTGACAGGGAAATGTAAGTCCGAATATAAGCAAGCGCACAGTTTCCATCTATTTAATCTATCTATATGTCTCACGTTGTTGAAAGGAATATGCAATCTATGAAACCATACGAACTCGAATCTATCGCCCAAGCCCTTGTTCCACCGGGAAAAGGGATTCTCGCTGCGGACGAAAGTACGGCTACTATCAAAAGACGTTTCGACAGTATCAACGTCGAATCTACTGAAACCAATCGTCGAGCCTACCGGGAAATGTTGTTTACCACACCGGGTACAGAACAATTCATCAGCGGAATCATTCTGTTTGAAGAGACCCTGCGTCAGACAACTCAGGACGGCACACCTTTCCCTGAACTGCTTGCGAACAAGGGCATTATATCCGGCATCAAGGCTGATACGGGACCGAAGGATCTCGCTGGTTTTCCGGGCGAGACCGTGACGGAGGGACTTGATGGACTTCGTGAACGTCTCACAGAATACCGGGACTTGGGCGCAAAATTTGGGAAATGGCGAGCGGTTATCAATGTCGGTGATGGATTCCCGACGCAATCAGGTATCGATGCGAATGCCCATGCGTTGGCACGTTACGCGGCCATCTGTCAAGCGGTCGGACTCGTCCCCATTGTAGAACCGGAGGTGCTGATGGAAGGGACGCATACAATCGAACGTTGTGAGGAGATTACGGAAACTACGCTGAAACGGGTTTATTCCGCGCTCCATGCACACCGGGTACACCTTGAGGGAACCCTGCTAAAACCCAACATGGTTCTTTCGGGAACGAGCTGTCCGGTGCAAGCGGGGGTCGAAGAAGTTGCAGAGGCAACTGTGCGGTGTTTCCGACGAGCGGTGCCCGCAGCGGTGCCCGGGGTTGTCTTCCTCTCCGGTGGGCAGACCGCCAAATTGGCGACGGCACATCTTAATGCTATGAACGCCATTGGTAACTGTCCATGGGAACTCAGCTTCTCGTATGGGCGGGCGCTGCAGGGACCAACTCTTGAGGCGTGGGAGGGAAACGCGGCTAACATCTCTAAAGCTCAAAAAATCTTCTACCACCGAGCCAAGTGCAACAGCGCTGCGCGTTATGGAAAATATACACAGCAGATGGAAGTGCTCGCAGCATAGTCGTTATTCTATAATCGAGGAAGGGACAAGATGCTGACTGAAAAACAGGTCGAAGCGTATCAACAAGATGGCTATCTTAAGGTTGAGGGACTTTTCACGCCGAAAGAGGTCGGAGAACTGGAATCCGAAATGAACGAGATTATTGAAGATTGGTGGGGCGAGGAGAGCATCGGTTGGCGGGGCCCGTGGCGCGACCATTATCTGTCTGAAGCGGAGCGCAAAAAGACCAAAGCTGTCATCATTGCGAACCCACACTTCTATTCAGCCGCTTGGAGCAGGATTATCCTGCATGAGGGCATTATCGGCTGCCTTCAAGCTTTAATTGGTCCTAGTGTGCAGTGGCATCATACCGTGCTGCATGGTAAACCGCCAGAATTGGGAACCCCTTTTCCCATGCACCAAGACTACCCGTTCTATCCGCACGATGGGCCCGACTTCGTGGATTGTCTGGTTCATCTCGACGATGCCCCCTTAGAGAGTGGTTGTCTCTGTGTCGTACCCGGTAGCCATAAGCATGGGCCCTTGGAACATATCACCGGCGAGCATACTCGTCCATATCTACCCCCTGAGAAGTACCACCCGGACAGAATTAAAACCGTACCGGTTCCCGCTAAGGCGGGGGACATCATCTTTTTCAGCTACTGTACGATTCACTGGTCCAATGTTAACCAGACCGATCAGTGGCGCAAGTCAGTAAGGATTGGCTATCACGCATCGGATATGCGACCTATTGGGATGGGCGCCAAGGAACCGAACAACAAAATCATCGTCAGCGGCTTAAAGAAGCGACGTGCAGAACCGCGCTTGACGTATCGTTAAAGTTTTTCAACTAGCTTGGAAGTGGGAGCGTAGATTATGGATAGGTTAGATCGGACAATTGATAAGTATGTCACGCAGTTGGAGCAAGAGGGATGGTGTGTGATGGACGGCGTCATCTCGGCGGAGGAGGTAGACGGTGTGCGTGAAGAGGTGGAGACATCAGAGCAATCATATAAAGAGTTTAGCGAGGAACATGATCGGTGGTCAAAAAACGTCATCGCCTTCTTCCCGTCGCTGGCGCCCCATCTGTCTAACAAACGCCTGTTGAATGTCGTTAAAGCGATATTGGGACCTCAGGTACGAATTTCCCAAACCGAGTACAAGATTCGGCCGCCCCACTACGAGTTGAATCGTGCGTATCATTCGGATTTTCCGCACGACCTCAAGCAACCGTGGCATGTCAGCCAACCCTTTCCCAAGGCGGTGCTCGGCATCACGACGCTGTGGATGCTGACCCCGTTCACGACTAAGAACGGCGGCACATGGATTGTGCCCGGCACACACGTGAGTCCCAAGAATCCGAGGGGCGAGAATGACGGCATTGACGAGTTTACACCAATTCCCGGCGAATTGCAAGCGACAGGCGGCGCCGGCAGCGTCCTGATAATGGATAGCCGTATCTGGCACTCAAATGCAGCTAGTCCCAGCGACAAGCCACGAACTGCTGTGGTGGTGCGCTATGCGCCGTGGTGGCTCAATCTGGAATTCTTTGGTGTTAATACTGCACCTATACCAGCGGACGTTTTTGATACATTCCCGGAGGAGACAAAATTACTGTACGATCATCGGGTGGAAGGACGTGAAAGCAAAATCTGGGCATAGCAGATATATGCCGCTGATTGGCTATTGACACGCCTTCAAAAACGATGTGAACAGATTCAGGGCTTCTGGATGGTGTTCCCACATCATCTCTGGATGGCACTGCACGCCGAGCGCAAACCGATGAGTCGGGCTCTCAATGGCTTCGATAACGTTATCTCTTGCTCTCGCTGTTACAACGAAGTCTTTGGCGACCTCTCGCACTGCTTGGTGGTGAAATGAGTTGACACGGGCTGTTGGGTTACCAAAAAGCTGAAATAGGCGGCTATCAGCTGTAATGTCGATCGTATGGGAAGCATACCAACCTGCGCCCTTTTGTGAGTGGCACAAAGTTGGCTGGGGCATTTCGGCCGCTATATCTTGGTAGATTGTGCCGCCTGCTGCAACATTCAGCATCTGGATACCTCGACAAATTGCGAGAATCGGTAGGTCTTGGTTTAACGCCTTTTGCGTGAGCTGCAATTCCATTTTATCACGCACACGATCAACGTTGCCCATATTTTGATGTGGCTCCTGACCGAACAGTAACGGATCAATGTCACCGCCGCCGGAGAGCACAAGCCCGTCGAGCACCCCCAGATATCGGTCAATGCACTCGACACCTTCAACATGTGGTACGAGGAGCGGGGTGCCGCCAGTATATTCAATGGCGCGGGCATAGTCACGGGCGATGATATTGCGCTCAAGGGCGTATATAGAGTCACCGATAGGACTCGCTGTCAAGCTGCAAGTGATGCCAATAACTGGACGCATCTGCGATTCCTTTCTTTCATCAAATCGTTCAAAACCGTACAATCAATACTACCTAAACGGTTACTACTTCACTCCAAGAGGGGAGTTCTAACAATCGTGTTAATTTTACCAGCAATTGATCTCCGAGATGGAAAGTGTGTAAACTTAGTGCAGGGACGTGCCGGGGAGGAAACAATTTTCTCAGATCAGCCTGTGGATATGGCGCTACAGTGGCAACAGGGCGGGGCTGAATACCTGCATCTTGTAGACCTTGATGGTGCGTTTGGTAAAGTGTCCGACAATCTCTACATTGTTAAGGAGATTGTTGAGACGCTTCACATCCCTATTCAGCTGGGAGGCGGCATCCGGACTAGGGAACGACTAGATACTGTTCTAGAGCAGAACGTGACAAGGGCAATCCTGGGGACAGCTGCGCTCAAAAACCCGGCGTTAGTCGAAGCGGGGTGTAAAGAGTACGGCCCACGAATTGCCGTTGGTATCGATGCAAAAGATGGGATGGTCGCTACGGAGGGGTGGCTTGATGTATCTGAAAAACCTGCCGTTGCATTCGCCAAAGAGATGGAGAATTGCGGAGTTCAGACCATCATCTATACGGATATCAGAAGCGATGGTATGCTCCAAGGACCCAACTTGGAAACGACTGAAGCTATTGCCAATGCAGTCTCGGTCGATGTTATCGCCTCCGGTGGAATTACCTCAATTCAGGATCTTGAAGCGCTCAAGGCGATAGGGGTTCATGGGGCGATTGTTGGTCGGGCACTTTATACGGGTGCCTTGGATTTGAAAGCCGCAATCGCCGTTGCGCGCTAGCGATAGAGCAACGATGCGACTTAAATTTGACGCTCGACACTTTACTCATCCGGGCGAATCCAGCTGACGATATCTTCTGCATCGCCGGTGCCACCCTCGCGTCCATCGCTGCCGAAAGAGATAAGATCATAACCGTATCGGTCATGCACGCCGGGGCGGATGTAGATGTAAACGTTTCCCCACGGATCCATTGTGATGGGCACCTTCAAATAGGGTCCACTCCAGTCCACGGGGGTTGGTGGCTGCTCAGGTTTTTCCCACAGTGCTGCTAGTCCCTGCTCAGTCGAGGGATAATCCCCATTATCTTTCGCATAGGTATCCAATGCGATACCGATAGTTTCAATCTCTTCCGCTGCTTGCGCTTGATCCGCTTTTCCTGCCTGACCTAGCAAACCTGACGCTAGGACGACTGCCACCACAATTCCCACAATAACAATCACAATGAGGAGTTGTGTAGATGTAAAGCCGGACGGTTGATTATCATTGTTTCTCAAATAATTGCCTCCTTATCACAAAGCTATATCTCATTGTAGCACAATCCTTCAGTGCACGCAAGTACAATCTGACACGCCTTCTGTGAACTATCCATCCACGCCAATACGGCCAATAAACCACTTACAGTTCTTACGTTTCACCTATCGTTTTTGATTTGCCCCCACGTCATTGTGATTGGGTCCTGCGCCTCCACAGCGTGTGGACGGCCAGGTCCACCGTTTCTAATATTTGTGCCGGTGATTGCAACATCATCAAAACGGCCTTCCGCGTTACCGACCACAAGTCCTGCTTGGCCGGGCTTGAGAGGAGACGGATCTTCTGCCACAAAGACCTGATCATTGACCTGAAATTCCAGCTGACCCTCGCTGACAGTTGCCTTCAGTTGATACCACGTATCAATATCTGAGGGAAAGGGAAACTCCCGCTTAGACCAAAGATTTGGTCCTGCCTTAGTAATCGACACTGTGCCATAAAAGAAGTTGATAAAAAACAGGTAGCGGCTGTGCTCATCACCTCGATCGTGCAGGGAAAGTCCGACACGCGCCGGGTCGTTTCGTTCTTTGACTAATTTCGCTCGACATGAGACGGAGTAATTCTCCCACTCCAATTTTCCCGTCAACCACAAACTGATGAACCCACGCTTAAAAATCCGTCCAACGGCTTCGCCCTTATTGATCCACCAGTTTTCGACCTGACGGTCTAGATTGTAGATTTTCCATTCCCTAGTAATTCTGTCCTCGAAATCGTCACGCCACGTGCCTGCGAAGCCAATTGTCTCATACATCAGAAAGACAACCGACACTATCGCTATTAATACACTACTGCAGGCTTTCATCGAAGTCATGCTGTTCGTGTTCATAGAAATCCCCGATCACTATGTGACAAACCGCCGATATCAGTTTGTCCCGCAATCTTTACTTACGTCTGCCAAAGATTAGGAGCCCCGAAACCTACATGAATAGTAGCAAATCTCTGGTAAAGTGTCAAGCAAAATTCAGAACCAGCGGGGGGTATGCTGTCACAGAATTTGCAAATCTCCCTCCTTGGTCTTCCCCGTTTTCTGCCTGTCAGGGTCCCGGTTGATTTCCACTTGGGAGAGCTGGTCTACTAGGAAGTATTCCCGACAACTTGTTTTTTCGTCAGAAGTGTCTGTTGTTCATAGATTGATCCACTCCGTCCAGTCCGAGGCTTAGTAGGCCGAGGAACAGGCGGGAGGTCAGCATAGCGGGGTTCGCGAGGTTGTGTGCCGCGCAGCAGGGCGGCGTCAAAGACGGTCCAATCAGTGATAGGTAATGGAGATAGTGCATCAGCTGCACAGTACTGAAGCAGGAACAGACGGCGAGATTGTCCGCTACGGTTAGGCGCGGAAGCGTGTAAGGTACGGGTGTGGTGGATAGTGATGCCGCCAGCTTTCACTTCAACGGGAACGGCGTTATCCGGTCTGAAATTAGGGTCAGTAATTCCACCAACAAAGACATCGTTCTGGTAATGGTTGTAAATTGGACCTTTATGGGAGCCTGGAATAAACAATAGGCCTCCGTTCTCCTGTGTCATATCGTCAATTACTAAGCCCACCGACAGCATATCGTCATTGGTTTTATCCCCTCCAAACGCAAAATCCTGATGCCATTCAACTGGGCTACCGAATCCAGCAGATTTCATATTGAGTTTAGAGGTTTGATAGCGAATATTTGGTCCCACTAATTGGGCAACACTATCGAGAATATAGTCGTGATGAAGCATCCGTTCATAAATTGGATGCAGACCTACCGGATTTTTCAGACGGCGTAACCGAGGTGCTTCTGGCATATGCTCGGGCTCAAGGTCAAAAACATGGGTATGTTCGGTAACCTCACGGGATTTTTCGACAAACGCATCAGTGATTCGGCGGAGCTCGGCGATATCGTCCGCTGAAACTACGTCTTCAACAACAACGTAACCGTGGGTTTGATAGAAGTCAATCTGTTCTTGGGTTAACATCTGAAGCTCCTTTCATAGGCGGTCAAATTGTGCTTTAGCAAAAACGGCTAGAAGCACCGTTCTACTTCGCTCTCAATATATGTTCGTAACTCCTCGGGGAGTGTAGGTAACGCCCCTACCGCTGCGTTCTCTCGAATCCGTTCCGGCTTTGTGGTAGCTGGGATCGCCACACTCACGCGTGTGTCCGCGAGAATCCATGCCAGTAATGCCTGTGCCCATGTTTCTATTCCGTGCGCTTGAAGCGGCGCGAGGTCCGGCTTCCTTCTGAGCCCTATCACCAACCTTCCCACATCAAGCGGCTGCATCACTATCACGCCGATTTCAAGTTCGTCAGCAAGCGGCAGAATTTCCCTTTCACATGTTCGTTCCAACACGTTGTAAGGGATTTGAATCGTACTGATTCGCCCACTTTTCATGATTTGGATCATCTCAGGATAGGATTCGGTGAGGTAGTGTGTAATTCCAATGAGACCAATTCTGCCTTCCGCCTTCAACTTTTCTAGCGTGAGTAGGTGGGTTTTCCAATCCAAGAGGTTATGGACTTGAAAGACATCAATATAGTCGGTCCGAAACCGTTCAAACGATCGAGCGATTTCAGCTTTTCCCTGTGACAATCCTTGACACCATACCTTTGTCGCTAGCTGGAAATGCTCCCGCCTTCCCTCAGTTGTTCCACCAATCACACTTTCGCTTTCGCCGTACATAGGCGACGAGTCGAGGAAGGCAACCCCCTCCGACAGACAAGCCTCGATTATCTCCTTGCGAACAGTGATTTCCCTCTCTGAACGGACATCAAATGTCTTCCATGTGCCCATTCCAATGGGCGCTACCTGAAGCGTTGCGAGTTTCCGGGTTTGCATACTGTGGCCCCTCCACTGATTGATTGCCTAGTTTTCTAGTAACTCAAGATTCTATCTCAGCTCTTGGGCAAAATTCAACTTAGAAGGTTGAATTACAACTGAATCTAGTTCTAGCCAAACTCACTTGACCTTCATATTTTGGAAACTGAAGCTACTATGGACCTGATATAAGTAACGCCCTTAGCAAACAGATCCTCACCTGAATATCTTGGTTTTCCCAGATGTTCAGGCGCCCAAATGCCTTGGTAATTAATCTCCTGCAGGGCACCGATAACGGCAGGGAAATCAACTCGTCCTTTGCCAAGAGGAACTTCCCGCCCCATAGGCCAGAGATTCGTATGGTCGCGAAAACCACAGCAATGGATCTTATCCGCAAACTCTAATACCAACGACCGCATATCTGCACCGATAAAATCCATGCCGGTACACAACATCACCCCATTAGATGGACTGGAAACAGCATTGACCAATCGGCGTAAATCATTGGAAGTCGCTACCAAGAATGGTCCTCCCCAGCCATCAGCCGTATAACTTCCGTAATCTTCAAGACGTACACCGGCTGCAACCGCTCGTTCACGAATTCCATCTGGTAGAAGCCGGTGGAGCGTGTGATTCCCAATACCAACGCCGTTTGCTTCTGCCACTAGCATCAGTTCACGATAGATGTCAATTAAACCCTCCCAACACGCTTCAGCTTGTATGGTATCTATCGGCTTGGCGATGTCAATGATTTGCAACACTGATGTGATGCCCACTTCTCCCACAACTTCGATCATTCGCGCCATCGCATCAATAGCACGACGGTCACGATTCAATAAAACCTCTGGGCTCGTGACACCACCGCGCGAATGGGTCCGATATGGTAGCGCAGGCCATTTCAACAACCGCCAAGAGGCGTCCTGTACTACGAGCCCCTTGTCCTCTAACCTGTTTTTGATTTCTCGAAGGTTTGCGGGGTGTGGATACCCGTTTTCGTTAAATCCGGGAAGGGAAGGACAACTGATAGAAACACGCTTGGTATCTAGCTGTTTGCAACGATCAATAGTGGCTTGCACATCGGTCAACGCACTAACTCCTAGTATCATGGGGTTTCCCTCCGTCTTGGAAAATCAACAATTACACTCATGCAGCGATTAGAGATTTGATATAATTAACTGCTTTTGCCTCTAAATCTTCACCCGGATATCTTGATTGGCCCAAGTGTTCTGGATGCAAAATGCCTTGGTAACCAACCTCCCGCAAGGCGGTGACAACAGCGCGTAGGTCAACCCTGCCTTCACCAAGCGGAACTTCCCGTCCGGCGGGCCATCGCTCTGAATGGTCTCGAAGTTGGCAGAAGTGAATCTTATCTGCAAATTCTGCCACTAGTGCAGGCACATCCCCACCTGGGATGTCCATGCCGGTACATAACGCGATTCCATTCGACGGACTCGGAACTGCATTAATCAACCGACGTAATTCCTTCCAAGTGCCCACTAAAAAGGGCCCACCCCATCCATCTGCCCTAAAATTTCCGTAATCCTTTATACGTACATCCGCTGCAAGTGCCCATTCACGCACGTCGTCCGGCAAGATCCGGTGGAGGCTATGATTTGCTATACTAACCCCGTTTGCTTCGGCCACCGGAATCAGTTCGCGATAAATGTCGATGAGACCCTCCCAGCAAGCTTCTTCTTGAACAGGATTCATCGGTTTGCCCAAACTCACATAGTGTAACACTGATGTGATACCAACCTTTCCTAAAACGTCAATTGTGTGCAGCATGACATCGATGCAGCGACGGTCACGGGTCAATAAGATATCCGGATTCATTGAGCGCTCTGTCCGCCAAGGACGTGAGGGCCAGCGCGCAAAATGGTAAGTGACGCTTGGAACTTCAAGACCATTATCCTCTAATCTGTGTTTCATTTCCCGCAGGCGATCTACATCCGGATACCCATTCTCTTCATACCCAGGGAGGAAACTAATATAAACACATTCAATACCAAGCTTTCTACAGCGGTCAACGGTCCCTTGCACATCTGATGATGCACCAATTCCAACCTTCATGGGATTTTCCTCCGTCTCAAAAATTAACCATTATCTCTATTGTGGTAACCTAATGTGCTATCTGTCAACCCCGCTTGGTTTAGATAGATATATCCAAGCCATAACCACAGTACCGTAGGTCGGCGACTCTGGGAACTCAGCGAGGTTGAACAGTTAAAGAAGTTTCTATCAACCACAATAGAACCTACGTTTTTCAACACCATCGGCTTATAGATACTGTGAACCCTAAACCACGCTCGTAGCTCGGGAATCTTACCAGACGCCAACGATCTAGCGAGGTTAATTCCTGAGTCACAGAAATTTCCACACCTTACGTATTGTGCTTCATTCGCGTCGACAGGACGATATGTGGTATTATAACGTAACTGCTAACTTGCGTTATGATGGTCTATTTTCGTTCCATTATATACCTGCTACCTCCAGTCAGGGATACTGTCAATTTCCCTGCTTCCAGTGTATAGAAAAAAAGAAGCATCGGCGCAAAGCCGATGCTTCTTTCATCACTCACTTTGTTGGATGGCAAAGCTAACTCGCTATTAATCGGATACTTTAATCTAGCATTACTCAAGGGTTTCGTTTTTGAGCGAGGCCCAAGTTACCGAAAGTAGATCCACAGAATCCACTGCCTGGGGTCCTGGTGAATCCATAACCTTCTGAACTTCTGCCTGTTCTAGCTGGGTATCGAAGATATAAAATTCGTCTATGACCCACCTCGCAAATAAGGTTTGATTTCCTACCGGATCTAGGTCTATATCTCGATTTCCAATCCAGAAGTCATTGTCCAATTGATTGGGACCTTCTTTGAACTCGTCAGGGAATGCAATACCCGATAACTCCCCATCTAAATACAGCTGCATCCCTTTTGATCCCCACGTTGCAGCGATATGATGGAGATCTTTTCTCCAGGCCCTTTTGTCGACTTGAGCGAGAACAAAATGGTCCAAACGATTCTGTTTTATCATATACGTTATGCCGTAGCGTTCATTCGGATGGCTGTGCGCGATAGCCCAAGCATCTGTTTTATTAGCATTACGCGAATAAAATATCCAGCATTGCGCGACACCTCCATCGCCTCCCCATTCACCGACAGGATGCCGCACATCGACCCAAAATGCAATTGTACCTGCTTCTTGTTTGATGAGCGGTTTACCTTTTTTATCTTCGATAGGAAACGAGATGGCTTGACCAACCTCGTTTGCAAAAAATCCCTTCTCAATTTGGGCACCTTCAAAGAGGTCGCGTTTGTCCTTCTTTTCTATGGGATAAATTGTTCCACCACCCTCTTCAACTGCATCCGGGCTATCTAATGAATTGTAGAATAGCCGCTTGGAATGTGCATTGAGCAGCGGAATCAAAATCAACATGGCGGTTATCGCAATCACACTTGTCAACTTATGTCCTTTGCCGTACATTTCTATTACCTCCCTTGAAAGAAATGCTTAACATTTGCTGAGTGACCTGTGCAGAACGTTGCCTGTGAGATAGACATTTATCCGCTTCATAGACTAGATTATACACGATGCTTTTGCATATTTCAACTAAAAGACTGAGTTTGAGAATTACCAACGGAATCTGTAACTTCGCTAATGATTCTTAACCATTGGACCGTTTGGAGTATCTGCGTTTGGAGTATCTGTGGGGAACCATATCACTTTGATAACTGCTGCGTGTTTACCCCTCCTCCCTCGGTGATGATAAGGAACTGATTCGACTCCACATCGGCTATAGCCTGCTTAGAGCCGTTTGGCCATGTGATTTCTACCGTCTCCGCTTTCGTTTCGACACCCAATCCAAAGATGAGGCGTAAGTCGTGCCCCGAAAGATAGCTGGAACCAGTCTGAACTTCTCTGATCTGGGTGTGAGAACGGGTGACAACTTTAACACGCGCGCCAACCCCGTCTCGGTTGCTTTTGACTCCCACAGTTTTAATCATCAACCAATTATTCCTATTACCTCCATCGTTACGGAGCAGAACCGCTTTCTGATTCAGATTCACCACGAAAATGTCAGTATCGCCATCATTATCATAATCGCCAAAGGCAGCGCCTCGGCCGACCTGTTTCATTACAAAATAGGCACCGGCCGCCTCGGAGGCATCAAGAAAGAATGATTTTCCCGTGCCCAGGAACAGTTGGTCGATTTGTGCATATTCGAGGGCATCAGATTGTGATTCGACGGTTGAATAGACATGTCCATTTGCAACAAAGAGATCTAGATTACCATCATTGTCAGCGTCAAAAAACTTCGTCCCAAAACCCAGTTTCAGGAAACTTGGGTCTCCTAAGTGCGTAACGTATGTGACATCGGTGAAGATGCCGTTTGAATTGTTATGGTACAATGTGTTGGTTTCTCGGGAAAAGTTTGTCACGAAGATGTCCAGAAAACCATCATTGTTATAGTCTCCAAAATCTACTCCCATTCCGCCTTCAGCAATTCCATCCTCATTATACGCGGCCCCGGCGATAACGCCGAGGTCCATAAAGGTCCCATCCCCCATGTTGCGGTAGAGAAAATTTGGAGTTGTATCGTTGGCGACATAGATGTCTATCCGTCCATCATTGTCATAATCCCCGCAGATGACACCGAGCCCTTTCCCACCATCATTGTAAACACCTACGCGCTGTGTGACATCGGTAAACGTGCCATCTCCATTGTTTTTGTAAAGGGTATCTGAAACCCCTTCATAGACTCGTGGATTGCTATAAATCCGTCGCCCACTAGTATCATACCATTCACCATCCCCGACAATAGTGTAATTCAAATAATTGACAACGTAAAGATCTAAATTACCGTCATGATCATAATCCACAAAGGCACAACTTGAACTCCATTTCTCGCCATTACCCACACCAGCACGCGTGGTCACATCTGTAAAAGTTCCATCAGCATTATTCCTATACAATACGTTCTCCCCAAAATTGGTCACGTACAAATCTGGATCCCCATCGTTGTCATAATCGGCGGTGCCACACCCCATCCCGTAGCCAAAGTGCCCAACATTCGCTTTGGCGGTGACATCGGTAAAGCCTTCGTGCCCATCGTTTCGATAGAGCACGTTCGTAGGTGGGGTATCCGTCACGAAACCTGGCAAGGGAGCACTGTTGACGATGTAAAGATCGAGATCTGCATCGTTATCATAGTCCAGAAAAGCTGCACCAGACCCCATGGTTTCCAGATAATATAATCGTCCACTTTTGCCATTGACATGCTTGAATGTAATTCCCAACGCTTCGGCGACATCAACAAACTGAACGGTCATTCGTGCACGGGGAGAAATGACGAAGGCATGTAGAACGAACATTATCCAAAAAGGCATAAAACATAAAACGTATTGTCTATTGTGTAGAGGTTCGCTGATTTCCCGCCTTTCCTCGCATCTTTCCTTTGTTCTCCGGCCTTGCTTGAAGTTGCTGAACTGTTTTGAACTCACGAGCGGCTTTTTCCACATCTCCTAACCTTTCATATACTTTTCCAAGATTTTGGTGAAATCTAGGGTTCTCTGCATCCAGTTGGATCGCTGTTAAAAATGAGTTCATGGCTTCGGTATGTTTTCCTTGGAGTGAATAACTCATCCCGAGGTTGTTATGTCCGTTCGCCTCGTTGGGGGCGAGACGGACAGCCGCTTCACACGCGTACTGCATTTTTTTGAAGTGGTTGAGTCTCATATAGCATGCCGCTAGCGTATTGTAAACCTCCCTGTTGTTTGGATTCAGTTCGATGGATTTTTCTAGAGATTTGATGGCAAGTTCAAACTTTTCGTATTGTAGATGAACGAGCCCGAGTTGATACCAGAGTTCAGGATTTTTAGGGGTTCTTTGAATGGAGGTCTCGATTTGTGACACGCGATTCGCGTAAGGTTTCAGTGTTTCATATTTCTTAATTTGCTCAACACCTTTTTCAACATTTCCTGATCGGATATAGGCAGTACCGAGATTGTAATATGCACGGATGTGATCCTGATTCAACTGAATTGCCTGCTCAAATAACTGAATAGCATCGTCAAGCCTGTTCTGTCTTAGATAAACCATTCCGAGATCGTAATATGGATGATACTCGTTATTCAAGTTGGTGGGATCAAGTTCAATCGCACGCCGTAATGCTTGTATTGCCTTTTGATACGCATTTTGTCTGAAATAGGCGATTCCGAGCATCTGGTGTGCGCGAGCATGATTAGGAGCTAATTGAATAACACATTGAAAAGCTTCAACTGCTTCTGCGGTTTGGGCTAAATCGGTTAAATAAATGTTCCCAAGTGCATCGTACGCCTCCTCGCGACTCGGGTCAATTTCAATGGCCTGCTTGAATGCTTCCACAGCTTCCAAGTAATCCTCACTTCTGATAAATGCCAATCCGCGGTTGTAATATTTGATGAACTCCGGTGAGAATTCACTACCAAGCAGATTTTGACTTAAAGCAACTTCCTTTTTTGCTTGAATTTCACAGGACATTATCAGGCTGAAAGCAAAACAGAAAATAACGAGGGTTTCTTTTTTCATATCGTGTCTGTATAGAAAAAAAGGTAGGGACAAAATAACTCGCCCCTACCTTAATTATGTGGATTGGAGACCTTCTACTGCCCGGCGCAAGCGTAATTGGACAGCACTCATAGAGACTCAGAACATCTACTTTTAGCATTGTTGCTGTAGGTTAATAGTAGCTGGACTTGATGCGTCCCCAGCTAATAGGAAGTTTGCCTGAAGGTTCAACGCTTAAAATCGATCCGTTCATTGCCTCTACAATTTCTTCATCCGTTAAGGCTCTCGACCAGATACGAGCCTCGTCGATTCGCCCCTCGAAGAAACGGACCGGTCTATTTATTTGCCAACCAATGTAGAAGTTAGCGTCAGGGTCCACTGCTCCCGGACCTGCGCCATCTAGTTGCTCAACATCCAATTTACCATCAATATATATGCGTACCTCGGTTCTATTCTTCCGAGTAGAAGCTAGATGGTGCCACTTACCATCGGCGACTTTTGTTACGCTTTTTACTTCAGGACCAACTCCATTGGTATCATTAAATCGAGTTAAGAGCAAGCCCTGACTGATCTTGAGATAGTATCCACTACCGTTCTCTCCCCAGGTAGTAATTATCATTTTGTGATCCTGGTCGTCTATCTCTGTTTTCGCCCAGGCTTCAAGGGTAACATCCCCTGTTCCTAAATCCAACGCAGGATGGTCAAATATTGTCAACCCCTGTTCTTTCGCAATAACGAATTCAAGGGCAGCCTTGTTTCCTTGCGTGTCCGGTATATCGTCTGTTACCCATGCAGGACTATTGTCCATCTTCGCAGCAAACTGGTTGGGTGACTTAGGATGTTGGCTGACTGCATTCCCTGCCCCTTCATTCATGGGGTAGTAAAATATGACATCCTCCCAATCAGCAACGCTATATCCCATCGCTGGAAGAAGAGCTATACAAACGAATATAACCAGACAACTGAGTGCGAATCGCCCGAAGGGTTTCATGCTATTTTCCTCCTCTAATAATGTTGGAAATCGAACCAATTGTCTATCTAAACGCAATCTGAACTTCGCTTTGCGCGGGTTTGTAGACTCCCCCAGTTTAACTTCAATCCACAGAACTATACATATAAATTTTACACCATATTTCGTGCAAAAATCAACCCAATTTGATATGCAAGGGCAAATCACACCTAAATATTGTGCCTAACGATGTAAGGAACTGAGTAAGGTATCCGTCGATCTCCAAACCGAATAGTAAGCAAAACCTTCGTCATTTGCAGATGAATAACAATCTGCTAAAGGATGAAAATGTACTGCCATCGGAAATTAGGTCCACTTCCTAAACCAAGATTGTGATACAATAGCAATCGAATTGTACTGCCATCGGAAATTAGGGCCACTCCTTAAACCAAGATTGTGATACAATATCACTGCAATTGAAAGGAGCTATCCGATGGCAAAACGGCGCCGATTCACCGCTCAATTTAAGGCAGAAGTGGTTATAGAGGCCCTT
>JAJEAL010000105.1 GCA_022822785.1 Candidatus Poribacteria bacterium | reverse complement strand
CGTGCAGCAATATAATACAATGACTTTTATCTTTTTTATGGTGAATCAAAAAATAAGTAGACCCTTTCGGCCCTGGTAGATTTTCGTACCCGGTAGGTGCGGTTTCATGAAGATTAATTTATTAATTAGGTAATTTGCTATTGACACCAGCGCGGTTGCAAACCGCGCCTACCGGGTCTTGGGGAAATATAGAGTTACCCGATTATTTTCTGAAACTTCATCCAACCGCACCGGTTTGGAGTCTCTCATTACTTGTAAGGTTCACCATAAATCCGAAGGAGAACCGATAGAATGCGAAAAAAACAGTGGATTCTTGGAATCGCAATCTTTGCAACATTGACATTTGTACTGCTCTGCTTAAATTACGCAGAAAGTCAGAACGATCAGGTCAAACGTGGAAAATACCTCGTTGACGCGGTTGGGGCTTGTGGTCAGTGCCACACCCCACGTAGAGGGGCGGAGATGGATATGAGTATGTACCTCGCGGGCCATCCTGCGAATGCACCGTATCCCAAATTTGAGATGAGTATGATGCAAAACGGCGTTTTTATGCTTACAGCGCCGACACTTGCGGCGTTTTCGATGCCCTTCGGAACCACGTTTGCTGCGAACCTAACGCCCGATAAAGAAACGGGACTCGGCGAGTGGACGGAAAAGATGTTCGTTGATACCATGCGGACTGGATACCACCAAGGCGATGAACGTAATCGAAAACTCCTGCCGCCAATGCCGATCACTAACGCATACGCAAACATGAGCGACGAAGACCTCAAGGCGATGTGGGCGTATTTGCAGAGCATCAAACCTGTCAAGAACACAGTACCGGTCGCACTCAATCGTATGGGAAGACCCTTTTAAATATCAGCGCCAACCCCCTCATCGCTAGAAACTCGGGTTGTACCTATGAAAGATTTAACCATCATCGGCGGCGGGCTAGCTGGCAGCGAAGCGGCATGGCAAGCGGCTGACCGCGGCATCCACGTATATCTTTATGAGATGCGCCCATCCATGACGACAGGGGCCCATCTCACCCCTAATCTTGGTGAGTTAGTCTGTTCTAACTCACTCGGCTCAGATCTCCCTGACCGTGCCTCCGGTGTTCTCAAGGCGGAGCTGCGCCGGCTAGGGTCAATGCTGCTAGAATGCGCCTATAAAACCGCGTTGCCCGCGGGCAGTGCACTTGCGGTAGATCGTGACGCTTTCGCTCACCTCATCACAACACGAATCTCAAATCACCCGAAAATTCAAGTGGTCCGCGAAGAGGTGACAGATCTGCCTCATGCACCTACCATTGTCGCCTCGGGACCACTAACTTCGCCGAGTCTATCAAATGCCATCGCTGCCTTGAGCGGACAAGAACATCTCTATTTTTTTGATGCTATAGCACCAATTGTGAGCCTAGAGTCCATCAATATGGAAATTGCTTTCCGTGCTTCACGCTATGAACGCGGTGAGCAGGCAGAAGGTGATTATATAAACTGTCCAATGAATCGGGACGAATACGATGCTTTCGTAGATGCGTTGCTCAGTGCTGAACGTATTAAGTTGGAATCTTTTGAGCAGGAGTTAGAGCAGGGGGTGAGGGCCGGATGGCACCAATTCTTTGAAGGGTGTCTACCTGTTGAAATTTTAGCGGGACGCGGGTACGAGAGCCTTGCATTCGGTCCCATGCGTCCGGTGGGTTTGACCGACCCGCGTACCGGGAGGCGTCCACACGCAGTCGTACAGCTGCGCCAGGACAACCTGGCCGGCACACTTTTTAACATGGTCGGCTTCCAAACCAACCTGAAATTTCCCGAACAGAAGCGGGTTTTCCGCACAATACCTGGACTTGAAAAGGCGGAGTTCGTGCGCTATGGACAGATGCACCGGAACACCTTTATCGATGCGCCGACACTGCTACATCCCACCCTTCAGTTTCGTGGGCGGGATAATCTCTTTTTTGCAGGACAGATTACAGGTGTCGAGAGCTACATGGGCAACATCGCAACAGGTTTGCTCGCTGGCTGGAACGCCGCACGTCTCATCCACGGTCAAACACCATTAGCGCTTCCGACGACCACAATCCTCGGTTCCCTCTGTCACTATGTAACGCACGCAAGTCCGGCTGATTTTCAACCGATGAAGGCAAACTTCGGGATTGTCCCGCCCTTGAATACAAGCAAACGGCTTAACAAGCGAAAACGTGCCGCCGCTTATGCAAAACGGGCACTAGGAGATCTGGAGACCTTTCTGCTAGAAATCCAAGATGGGATTTAGCATCAGTGGTCTCTTGATTCTTCAACTCACAGCGAAATTTTCGCTATCCATCCAGAGGTAGCATCGCAGTAGAGGAAATCATCCCCGTAAATTGATAGACCGTGCGGTTCAGGATCTTCCTCCGGCACCTCGATTCGATCTAGTTCGTCACCACTGTCTAAATCGAGCTTAACGATCACTCGGTCAGAGGTGTGCACGACCCAAACCCCGTCCTCTACCCGCACAACGCCGTGTCCCCGTCCATACGGCAACGGAAGCGAGTGCTGCACAGACCAATCGGAAATTCGCACCTTGTGCAATATCTGGTTTTTTAGCGTCTCGACCCAGAGATACCCCTCTTCATAGTGATCGTATTCGACGCCGTGCGTGCCTCCGCCATCCGGGATGGGGTATCGCCCTAGGCATTCCCCTGTGTGTGGATCGGTCTTCAGAATTTCGCCCATACCCGGTTTCGCATCGTTAGGGCGGGTTGGACGCCATTGGTCCCCAGAACCGTTTGCCGCTAGCCAGAGTGCCCCATCGCCATAAGCCATTCCACTAGTGTTGGAGCAGTCGCTCGGAATGTCTCGGATCAGCTTGGTTACCCCGTAGCCTGAGGGCTCGGAAATCTCCACCAGCGCTACCCGGTCAGTAATTTGATCTACCACCCACAGCCCTTCATCTGTTACCTGCAAGCCGTTGGGCACGCCGTAAGGTGCACGAAATAACTTCTCAATTTTTCTACCCATCTGTGTGTCCTTTCCTTTGTAGTCGGATCGCTATAGTAATAGCCGCTAGAAATTATAGGGTAGATTACCCAAAAATACAACATAATTTGCACACGACCTGAGATCCATGCGCCATGCCGGAGAAAGTAATCTATCCCTAGGTTTAGGAATCCGCCTGCTTTTAATGATTCGGGAAAACGGTTGCGTTTCTACTTAAAACAGGGTAAAATTATCGAAATCCTTCGTACTCAATGGAAAAACCCACACTAGTAAAGCGTAAGGAGAAAACGGTTACGTTTGACTTGCGACAACATAAATCTGATGCCAATTCCCTCGAAAAAATTCGATCTGTCGACAACGGTCACCTCTAACGAGCTTATCGCTAAAAATCATTATCTGTTGCGCTGTTCGTGTCCAGAAATAGCCGCTAGTGCGGGACCCGGACAGTTTATTCATGTTCTTATCCCACAAGGCAGTGGCTTGCTCCTGCGCCGTCCATTTACAATCTACACCGTTGAAGGCGATCAGATTACCATGCTCTATCAACTCATCGGTGAAGGCACACATGTGTTGTCACGCTTGAAGTGGGGAGATCCAATCCAGGTGTTGGGTCCGCTTGGAAACACCTTCGACATCTTACCTGTTCCCAATCCCGCGATAATCGTTGGTGGTGGAGCAGGCATAGCGTCGTTGATGCTACTTGCTACTACATTGAGACGTGCACGTGTACACACATTTGGTTTGGTCGGATCAATGAACCGACGACGCTTATTAAGCGTGGAAGATTTGAAAACAATCGGTGTTGAAACGCACATTGCGACCGATGACGGCAGCGTGGGACATCACGGGTTTGTCACCGAACTACTCACGCACCTGCTCGACACACACGAAATGCAAAGTCCTATTATCTACGCTTGTGGACCGGATGGGATGTTACATGCGGTCACGAAAATTGGGTTGGACTATCATATTCCTACGCAGTTAGCGATGGAAAATCGGATGGGATGTGCGTTGGGAGTCTGCCTCGGTTGCGTCTGTAAAGTGCAGATGCCGGAAGGTGGATTTGAGTATCAGCGGGTGTGTACAGAAGGGCCCGTGTTTAATGCTAAAGATATTGTTTGGTGAAGCGTAAAAAGTGTTACGGTAGAAACCGAGTTGTGAAAAAAACTCGGGTTCTCTTCGCGGATTGCACTTTCTTTATAAAATAAACCAAAGTGTTTGAAAGGAGATTCATCATGGAAAAATTAACTGGGATGAAATGTGTTGCATGCCGTCGGGACGCACCGAGGGTGACTGAGGCAGAAATTGCAGAATACCACCCACAGGTTTCCGACTGGGCATTGATTGAACGCGATGAAATTAAGCGGCTAGAGCGTCTTTTCCAGTTTGATGGTTTCGCACAGGCGTTGGCGTTCACTAACCGCGTGGGCGATCTAGCAGAGGAGGAAGGTCATCATCCCGCACTCTTGACCGAATGGGGAAAGGTAACTGTCACGTGGTGGACACATAAAATCAGGGGGCTGCATCGGAACGACTTCATCATGGCGGCAAAGACGGACGCACTATATGCGGAGTGAGGAGCGAAACATGAGTAAGATTCACCCTTCACTGGAAGTCAATGTCGCGGGCATCCAGATGAAAAACCCGGTCATGACAGCATCGGGCACCTTTGGCTACGGTAGTGAATATGTTGATTTCGTCGATCTGAATCAACTTGGCGCGGTCGTGGTCAAGGGGATTACCAGTGTGCCGTGGGCAGGAAATCCGATGCCGCGAATCTTTGAGACCCCATCGGGAATGCTTAACGCAATCGGGTTGCAAAATGTTGGCGTGGACGGTTTCATCAATAAGAAGCTGCCTTACCTTCGCAACTTCAATGTGCCTGTCATTGTGAACATCTGTGGTGAACAGGTAGAGGAGTACCTAGAAGTCACGGAGAAGCTGGACGCCGCTGATGGCGTTGCAGCAATAGAACTCAATATCTCCTGCCCAAATCTTCATTGTGGCGGAATGAGCTTCGGCGTTGACCCAAAGTTGACCGATGAACTCATTAAAGGCGTTAGAGAGAAGACTGCCCTGCCGTTATTTGTCAAACTCTCGCCAAATGTCACTGATATCACCGTCATTGCGCGTGCTGCAGAAGGTGCCGGCGCCGATGGACTTTCCGTGATTAACACCGCCCTCGGCATGGCAATCAACATCCACACCCGTCGTCCACAGCTTGCCAACGTCACAGGCGGCCTCTCGGGCCCCGCCATCAAACCGATAGCACTGCGCATGGTCTGGCAGGTCTACAACGCTGTCAATATCCCAATCATTGGTATGGGCGGCATCATGACGGGTGATGACGCTATTGAGTTCTGCATCGCGGGTGCTTCTGCCGTTGCGGTCGGGACTGCAAACTTCATCAATCCACGCGCCTCCTTAGAGGTCGTTGAGGGCATCAAAACATACCTCGAACATCACAAAATCCGCTCACTCTCAGAATTGGTGGGAAGTCTAGAAGTCACAGAAGTAAAATAACCCATAAGAGCCCACAGCTTTTTATCAATAGGGATTACCCATGAGACACCTCATCACGCTTGATGACTTATCCAACTTTGAAATCGAACAGCTGTTTCGACTCGCAGATCAGATGCAGACACAGCTGGCCACATGGTCTGGCTTCTGCAAAGGCAAACTGCTGGCCACGCTCTTCTATGAACCGAGCACCCGGACACGCCTCTCCTTTGAAAGTGCGATAGGACGACTCGATGGACGGGCACTCGGTTTCGCGGACCCCGACGCTGCCTCCGTTGCAAAGGGTGAAACGATTGCGGATACTGCTCGCATGGTCACGAACTACTCAGATCTAATCGTTGTCCGGCACAGTTGGGCTGGCGCAGCCCACGTTATGGCCCGCTATTCCAATATCCCGGTGATTAACGGCGGTGACGGCAGCCACCGGCATCCCACACAAGCACTCACGGACCTGTACACAATCCTCCAACGGAAAGGGCGGATAGAGGGACTGACAGTAGGCATTTGTGGCGATCTGCAATACGGTCGAGCAGCGCATTCACTCGCACTTGGCGTTGCACGGTTCGGTGGCAAGCTGCTCCATATTTCGCCTGACGGGTTTCAGATGCCTGAATGGATTTCCGCACGTTTGAAACATCTCTACGATCAGACACCCGCTGAAACCAATCAACTCAGCGACGTGATCGGCGATCTTGATGTCATCTATGTGAACCGCCTTCAAGAGGAGCGTTTACCGCCGGAAATCTCTCCTGAAGCTGCCCGAGGGAGCTATCTAGTGGATGTCGCCATAATGGATTACGCTAAACCCGACGCGATCATCATGCACCCACTCCCACGTGTCAACGAGTTAGCGTATGAGCTAGATGAAGATGATCGTGCGGCGTATTTCGACCAATCTGCAAACGCCGTACCGATTCGGATGGCGTTGCTCGCGAGTCTGCTCGGCCTTGAACAGTTGGTTTTGACGCAACCACCAACCAGAGAAACTGCATCAGATCAACAAGCATGTGAAAACCCGAACTGTGTTACCAATCATGAACGCTACTTAGAACCTGAAACAGAGATAATCACCGGGGCGGTCTTAATTTCTGTCTGTGCTTACTGCGGCACCCTTAAAGCGTGAGTGTCAATATAACCTAAGCGGCAATTACAATCTCACACACCTATCCCCGCTAGCGGCACAGTCAGGTAAGATGCCCGACCTACAGGTCTGATACTTCTTGATGCACCAAATGCCCTGATGAGACTTTAGACAATAATTCAGGAATTATAGTGAACAATATAAATATGTAGACGTTCACCAATAGTGCCCCTTATCGACGCCTCATCAAGTCCCCCTGAACCCCTCTGATAAGAGGGGAAAGACAAGGGAGAAGATCCCCCTCTTATCTTCTCCCCTTGTCAGGGGAGTTGGGGGATTTAGGGAGGTGGTTGTGTGTCGAAAGTGTATAAGTA
>JAJEAL010000078.1 GCA_022822785.1 Candidatus Poribacteria bacterium | reverse complement strand
GGCAGATTGTTTCAGTGTAGTTTAGTAGGCATACTCTGTTCTAATAAATCGGGATTCAAAGTAATATGTGTCCCTCCTTGTTATGGCTAGTTCGGCAAAAGCTGAGGTGTGTGTAGACAAATATACCGCGTGAAACAGTAGGCAGTTTGAAATCAGTTAAAGGAGGCAAAATCATGGTGCCTCGAAGGAGTCGTCGCAGATCAATCCACGCCTTACTCATTTCGCTGATTATCTATCTCTGTATAGCTATAGTGTTGACATTTGTGCACTATTACCAAGATGGGACCACGTTTGAAGAAGCAGTAGAGGTAACACTCCTCGAGGAGAAAGATCTCCTCAAGTCACGCCGAAAGCCACTTAAACCACCCCCACCAAAACGTATCATGGTCCCACGGCAGGTAGAATCATCAATTGCTCATCAACCCCATGCGATTAAATTAACCGCATCCCCCAATCCGATTAGTGAGACCGTTCAGCTATCGGAGCAACCCCTACTTCACAGTGCAACTCCCGATCAATTCAATCCGCAGGAGCAGCTCCCCGATGTGACAACAGCGGCAGAACGACTCAATAGCCGTGAAAAGCAGATTGACGAGGCAGTTTCAACACGCTTCCAAACGAGCGCTGGGCAAGGTGTGAGAAGCCATCGACAACGGGCTAAAGGGAGCGGCAAAGACGGCATCCATGCACTGGAGTCTACCAGTACATCGGATATTGGAACTGTTGGCGATAGTTCCGGAAAACAAGGCACGGGTCAGGGGGAGGGCTCAACTACAGGAGATAATTCCTCTGACGGTCCTTTTGCCGAAGCTTTGCGTAACATCGCTGAGCACATCATCGGTACACGAACGAGAGATCAGGTGGATGTTGTTTTTGTACTCGATACGAGTGCGAGTATGCGGGATAACATCCAGCAGGTCGCGGATAATCTGTTCAGTATGACCGATGCGTTTGATGAGGTCAATATCGAATATTTTCTGGGTATGACTGAGTTTAGTGTTAGGCATGAGGGACAGGTGTTGAAGCGGCGGCCGCTTGTACCAGATGTCGGGATGCTTCGGCATCAGATGAGAAAAATCCGATTGAGCGGCGATGAGCATGCGCTCGATGCGATAATGGACACCTTCAATTCCATGGAATTTCGTTCAAATACCGATAAGTTTCTTGTACTGGTGACGGACGAACCCGCCACGACCCAATTTGGAATGGATTTCGACCTTGATGAGGTGCGCCAGAAGGTTGTTGACAGCTGCCAGCTGAATGAACTGCATGTCAATGTGCTAGGGCACACGGAAAAATATCAGATGCGCCTTGCCGAAGAAACTGGTGGACTATGGCAAGAGATTCCCGGCGGGGTCAGACAGCGAACTAGTGTACAGGCTTCACCTACTAGCAAGGGAGGTCTCGTTCAAACCTTCCGTACAATTGCGACTGATATCCGCCGAAACGCCGGCGCCCTGTTATTCAGCGTTGGGGTCGAGTTCCAAGCTACTTTGGACGATCATGGGGACATTCTCACCAAAAAACTGCGTCGAGAATTTCAAAAGCACAACGTCATTCTTTCTGATGCTTGGCAACTTAGGGAAAGTGCTACCACCTTGGTAAGGTCAGCAGGGGAGGTATGGGTAATCACCGATCATGGCAGCGGACGAGTCTACACAATCCGGAAAGCAGGGGAGAAACTCAACGTCTACCTCGGTATCCATCCAGAAGCTTCTACGCACGAGATAGCGGACATTGTTATCATGCTCGATTATAGTCGTAGCATGGGCGGCAAGTCTGAAGCAATAATGCTGGGTATCAGTGCCTTAATTGGGAGGTTGCAGCTTCTGCCGATTGACTTTCAAATCGGTCTCATCCGCTTCGCAGAGCCAAAGGATGCAATCAAATCAATCAACGGCGTCGATGTTACCCAGATGCCGCTTAGGGAAACTGGGATACAGGACTTGCTAGCGCTTCCCTTCGGTGGTGATGAACATCTCACGGATGCCATCGTGAAAGGGCTGCCACAGGTTCGGTTTCGTCGCGATGCGAGTCGCTTTATTCTTGTTCTGACTGACGAACCAACAACGGGCACTGTCGCGCCGGAACGGGCGATAACGCTTTGCCACACACTGGGAGTGCGGGCCTATGTCATCGGTGTGCCGGGAAAGGGTGACTTTCAGTGGAAGGTGACCAGAGAAACCGGTGGGCAGTTTTTCCGGATGCCGAAACACCTGCCTCAAACCTATCCATACCAATAACCCTTTATTTTTTTATGCCAGTTCCAGGATGTTGAACGCTATTATATATAACAGACAATAGAGTGATTTGTGTCAAACCAATTTAGGCTTGCATTTCTGAATACAGTGTGCTAAAATCAGCTCAATATTATCAATGGTCTTGACCAAAGCGATTAAAGATAAATCCTTTTGAGTTTGCGTGTGGACGCAGTTAACATTCAATTCTAAAACAGTGCTGTGAGGAAGAATACGATGGCAGATGTTCTAATTATCGGTGATGGTCCCGGCGGTTTGAGTGCCGCACTTTTCCTAGCCAAAAACGACATGGATGTAACCGTTTTTGGTCAGAATAAAACGTTGATGCACGACGCGATGCTTTACAATTACTTAGGCATTCCTAAGATAACCGGAACAGAGTTTCAAGAGATTTCGCGTAAACAGGTCGAAGGATTCGGTGGCAAAATTCTTGATGTTGAGGTAACTGAAATCGAGACTGGCGGAGCTGAATTTTCCGTGAATACAGCGGCAGGCGATAAGCATCAGGCAAAATATCTTATCGTTGCAACCGGTTTGGAGGAAGCGTTAGCCGAAACACTTGGGCTTGATACCGATAGTGATAATGATGACGCTATCGTTGCTGACCGAGAGGGTAAGACAACTATTGAGAATCTCTATGTTATCGGGTGGCTGACTCGCGGTCAGCGAACACAAGCCATTATTTCCGCTGGCGAGGGTGCCGCAGCAGCATTAAGCATTATCTCTACCGAAATCGGAAGGGATTTTCACGACTTTGACGTCGTCAGAGAAGATGGAGATGACGAGTAAAGTACGGTACTCGCTAGCAGCTGAAAAGCTCAGAGGCACTGCCTCTGAGCTTTTTTAGAGCTGATAAGCTTACAATATCAAAGGAGAACTGGAATGCAGTGGTCCAGAATGAATACAATCGAGAATCAAAAAAGGCTGTGCTACCTAATTTGTGTACTGTTTACTTTGTATGCAGTACCGCTATATGCAGCCGGCTTTGAAGCTGTCGAACAAAAAATCAGAGAGCATGTGCTGTCCAATGGTATGAAGTTCATCATCCTTGAGCGACACGAAGCGCCTGTGTTTTCCGGATATATCTATGTCAACGTTGGCAGTGTTGACGAAGTATATGGAAATACTGGAATTGCTCATGTCTTTGAACACATGGCATTCAAGGGAACAACAACCCTTGGAACAAAAGGATATGATCAAGAAAAAGCCTCAATGGACAAAATGGACGACGTATTCGACCAACTCAGAACCGAGTGGGCAAAGGGAAGTCACGCGGATGAGGACAATCTAGAACAATTAGAAACCGAATTTCAACGTCTTCAGGAGGAAGCCTCCCAATACTCTGATGGTGAAGAATATACAAAGATTTTGGAACAGGAGGGCGCAGTCGGTGTCAATGCCGGCACATCCGCGGATTGGACCGCATATTTCTATAGCCTTCCTTCAAATAGGATTGAGTTATGGATGGCCCTTGAATCAGAGCGATTCATTGACCCCGTGATGCGGGAGTTTTTCAAAGAGAAAGATGTTATTAAGGAAGAGCGGCGGATGAGGACCGAAAGCAGTCCAATCGGTAGGTTGATTGAGGAACTGCAAGGTCTTGCATATCTGGCGCACCCCTATAGTCATCCAGTCATCGGTCACATGTCCGATATCAATACGACGACCCGGGCAGAAGCACTACAGTTTTTCAAAGAACACTATACCCCCGGTAATATGGTTGCTGCAATTGTTGGTGATGTAAATACCGATGAAGTCATTCAGATGGCGGAAAAATACTTTGGCAGAATGCCCGCTCGTCCAAATCCGCCCCGTGTTGAAACCGCTGAACCGAAACAGTTGGGCGAACGGCGCATCAAAATTGTAGAACAAACGCAGCCATTCATTGCTATTGCTTATCACAAACCGGAAGTCCGACATCCAGACAATGCGGTATTTGGCGCGATAACGGATATTTTAGCTTCGGGACGAACGTCACGACTTTATAAAAAATTAATCCGGGACGAGAAGGTTTCTGTCTCTGCCGGTGCGTTTCCGGGATTCCCGGGCGATAAATACCCAAATCTTTTCCTCTTTTATTCATTTCCTGCACAAGGGCACACGAACGCGAAAAACGAAGAGATGATTTTGGCTGAAATTGAGCGTCTCAAAACGGAGTTAGTTTCAGAGGCAGAACTCAAGAAAGTCAAAACACTTGCTAAAGCAGCGTTGATTCGTTCCCTTCGTTCTAATAGTGGTTTGGCTGGGATGTTATGTAGTGCCGAGTTTCTGCTCGGAGATTGGCGGGAGCTGTTTAAGTCGCTTGGACGTATCGAAAAGGTGACGGCTGAGGATATCAAGCGGGTGGCAAATGAATATTTTGTAGATTCTAATCGGTCCGTCGCAGAAATTGTGACATTGACAGCTGAAGAAGAAAAGGAGGCGAGCGAGTGAGAAGGTACTGGTTAGTATGGAGTCTTATCCTATTCCTTGTAGTTGCTGTTACTGGGGAAGCGGAAGCGCAGAACAAGCCGCACGAAGGACTGGTTTATCCGCCCTTAAACCTACCACAGCCCCCTGTCCCTGATAGGTTTGAATTAGATAATGGGATGATTGTTTATCTCTTGGAAGACCATGAATTACCAATTATTGATATTTCCGTGCGGATTCGCACCGGCGCAATCTACGAGCCTGCGGACAAAGTTGGGTTGGCAACAATCACCGGGGCGGTCATGAGGACAGGGGGCACCACAAGCAAAACCGGAGACGAACTCGATGAAATCTTAGAGAATTTAGCCGCGTCTGTTGAAACAAGCATCGGCGACGATTCAGGTTCGGCATCAATGTCGGTTCTGAAAGAGGACCTTGATACGGGGCTATCCATCCTTGCGGATATTCTCATGAATCCTGCATTTCGAGAGGATAAAATTGAATTAGAGAAGGTCCAACATCGCAGCGGTATCGCGCGACGGAATGATAATCCGGGAAGCATTACGAGGCGAGAATTCAGTAAACTTATCTACGGTGCAGATAGTCCGTATGCTCGCACAACCGAATATGATACTATTAATAGTATCACTCGCGATGACCTCGTGTCTTTCTATCAGAGATTTTTCCGTCCGAACAACGTCATCTTAGGTGTGCTTGGTGATTTCAATTCTGACGAAATGTTGGCAAAGATTCAGGAGATCTTCAGGGAGTGGGAACCGGCAGAGATTAATCTGCCTGAAAAACCTCAAATATCTGAAGCGTATGGAAAGCAGATTGCGCTAGTCAACAAGGATGATGTGAACCAAACGAATATCCGTATGGGCCACATTGGTTGGTTGCGCAAGAATGAAGACTATCCCTCCCTCGTCGTAATGTCTCAAATTCTGGGGATTGGGTTCTCTTCCCGGTTGATAAACAGCATTCGAGTTGAAAAGGGGTTGGCATATTCTGTCGGAAATAATTATGGTGCCGGCTATGATGTTCCCGGCGTCTTCCTCATTGCGTGTGGAACCAAATCGGAAGCTACTGTAACAGCAATCGAAGCGATTCTGGCGGAAGTTAAAAAGATGCGAACCGAAGAGGTCACCGATAATGAATTAAAACAGGCCATCGACGGTTTCATGAACTCTTCGGTATTTGACTATGATACCAAGGGAGAAATTCTATCTCGAGCGCTCCGGTATGAATACTATGAGTATCCACAGGATTTCGTTGAACAACTCATGGCGGGCATTCGAGGGGTTACAAAAGCAGATGTCAAGCGCGTTGCTGCTGAATACCTGCATCCCGATAAATTCACACTCATCGCTGTCGGCAAAGCTAGCGACTTTGATAAACCGTTGAGTGTGCTCGGGGATGTTACAGAAGTCGATATCACGATTCCACCGCCCTCTCCTGAACCGGTCCCCGAAGCGGGTGAAGCAGAGGTTGCAAAAGCCAAAACAATTCTTGCCGAGGTCGTTGAAGCACACGGTGGGCTTGAGCAATTACAGTCGGTAAGAAGTCTGGTCGCTCAAGGACAGTACTCTCTGAGCACCCCTGGAGGGCTCATGCAGGCAGAGATAAAACGTACTCGTGTTTTACCGGACAAGATTCGGCTTGATATAACGCTTCAAGCCATGGGTATGCGGATGAGCCAAGTCTTTGACGGTGAATCTGCGTGGATGGCGATGCCTCAAGGGGTGCAAGATATGCCGGGATCTCAAGTGGAAGAATTCAAAAAAGATGCGCTTCGGGATACCATCAACCTGTTAATTCGTGTTTCCAACAATGACATATCTGCTCAATACCTTGGGACAGAAGATGTCAACGGTAAGTCGACAGACGTGATACGAATCGCCATATCTGATGCCGATGCCTTAAACCTCTTTGTTGATCAGGGAACGAAGTATATTGTTAAGAAATCGTATCAGAGTTTGGGACAAGAGGGACCGGTGGAGACGGAGGAATTTATTGACGACTATCGGGATATCTCCGGGGTTAAAATTGGCTTTCATACGATAGTACACCAAAATGGTGAATTGTTCCTTGAAGGTAAGTTCAGTGAAGTCATAATTAATACCGAGGTGGCTGAATCTTTATTTGAGCAATAGTCCAATAACCTCTCCACCGGCTCAGTTGCGATAGTGTATTGCCATGGCGAAAGCTATGTTCTATCCAACTGAATCCGGTAGGTCTGACCTACACTGAATATAAAGCCCCCCCAATCTCAGTGTAGCATTTTTGCGACGATGGTGTGGCACAGTTTCAACAGTTTCTCGCTGAGCACAGCAACTCCTCTAAAATTACTACCTGTCTCAAAGACAGATACAGGTTTTCTTAGCATTTCATGTTTTTCTGAGGTTTCCGCAGATCGAGCATCAATACACCTATGGTTTTCATGGTTCACACATCACATTGCACTTTTCTGCTCTCTTTTGACATCAGTCATTGTGGTATCCAAATTGCTTGTGGTCAATGAACCAAATCAATCTCGTTTGGCAACGATTCGTGTTAGATCTTATCTGACTCCGTTGAAATGTCAAAGAACCTAAGGCGGAGAATCGCATGGGGCAGCAAAATATCACTGAATTTGATGGGTTAGATTTAGAACTTTTTTTTTGCACCGAAATCTTAAAGCTGACCTCACTGCACTATGGCTTTTGGGAGGAAAGTGATAAACTAACGGAAGACGATAAAAAGATAACGCTCGAGTGTGTGCGAAATGCACAGCAAAAATATACAGATATGCTCATTGAGGCAATTCCCAAAGAGGTTAAGAGCATTCTAGATGTTGGATGTGGAATTGGGGATGTATCGAGAGCGCTTTCAAAATTGGAATATGATGTAACGGCGATTTCACCAGATACTAATCATGCACAATATTTTGAGAATCGTTTTTCAAAATTAACCTTCTTCCAAACCAAGTTTGAGGACCTCAATATTGATAACAGATTCGATTTAATTCTCATGAGTGAATCTCAGAACTATTTCCCAACTGAAATCGGATTCCGTCAATGCTCCTCATTTTTATTGCCTAGAGGATATCTACTTGTTGCAGGGATGTTTAGAAAGGATAGCGGCAGTAAAATTGTGGAGGTCCCCAATACCATTGAAGATTATATACAAATCGCCGGAGAGTACGGCTTGTTATTGATCGAAAATGTTGATATAACCCAAAACATACTTCCGACTGTCTCTTTTATATATGAATCAATGGAGAATTATGTAGAGCCAGGTATAAAAATGTTAAATCAATTTATATCATCTATGGCTCCTGTAAAAAGCGCGCTCATTAAATTCATTTTTCGCAAGCAAATAAATAAAAGTGCACAAATCTATAATTACTATAGAAAGAGAACAGATCCCCTTTTTTTTCAGGAGAATCTCGTTTATGCTAGATTGTTGTTTCAATACAATGTCTAGCCGTGAAACGTAAAAATTTCGTCCGGCTTTCCTTTTGCAGCCTGCCCCAATTGCTTTTGAACGTTAGATTCCCTCACCGACAAGGCGAAAACGGATACTCTCGATTGATACGTTGCAAACCCTGATCGATTAAAATCTACCAATCCGCATGAGCAGCCGTTGGACCTGTGAAAGTGTAGTGTACATGCGTCACCTATCATGAAACAAATTGTACGTTCTATTAACAATTGGTCAAAATCGCGGGTGCTTGAAGTCCAAGAATTCGTCATGTTTATAGCGAATGCTGCGAAGGGGTTATACAGAAAACCTCGGTATTGGAATGACCTCTTCGATTACATGGACATCATGGGGGTCGGCTCGATTCCCATTGTACTTATTGCAGGCGGTTGTATTGGTGCCTTAATTACGTTGGAAACACTGGCGGAGCTCCGCACCTTTGGGGCAAACGTGTTGTTGGGAAAGTTAACAGGCCTTTCAATCATCCGTGGTTCAGGTCCCGTATTCACTGCTATGATTGTTTCGACCCGTGTGTGTTCGTCTGCCGCCGCCGAACTAGGGGCGATGCAGGTAAGCCAGCAGATTGATGCTTTGGTAACGATGGGGGTCGATCCCTTCCGTAAATTGATTACCCCGCGCATTGTTGCCGGAACACTCATGTTTCCGGCGCTAGCAACCGTCAATGCAGTAGCTGCAATTCTTACAGGGGCTTTGGTAGCACAACTTTCGGGCACGATGAGCTTAGCCTTTTTCCTAAATCAATCCTTGAGCAGCGTTACCCCTGGTGATGTTCTTTGGGGACTAACCAAGTCAACTGTGTTCGGTTTTATTGTTGTTTCAATTGCTTGTTATTATGGTCTTCGTGTTCAGGGGGGCACTGCAGGGGTCCGAACCGGTGCCTCTAAGGCAGCGGTTGCTGGCGTACTTCTCATTCTTATTTCTAACTCTATCTTGACGGCGATTGTACATGCGTTTTAGTGATGATTCATTTGACACTTTCCTTATAGGCAGCTCTGACTGAATAATTGAACATTACGTTTTAACCGTATCTCCCATGATTTCACTTAAAAACATTAGCTTCTTCTCCAACGATGCACAACAGATCCTCAAAAACATCACTTTTGACATTCCAACTGCCAAGATAACTGCTATTATTGGAACGAGTGGATCTGGAAAGACAACCCTCCTTCGTATCATAGCCGGTTTGTCTGAACCGACGAGTGGTGAAATCTGGATAAATGGGCAAAATATCACAGCACTTCCCAAAGCCAAGCAACAGCAGGTTCGGAGTAAAATGGCTATCGTGTTCCAACATGGTGCTCTTTTCGATTCACTAACGGCTTGGGAAAACGTTGCTTTTCCGCTTTATGAGCAGGGCACAATGCCGCTTGCAAAGATAAGGGACGAGGCAGAAAGATTGCTGCAGATGGTTGATTTACATAGTGCGGCGGATCTGCCGATCGATAAATGCAGCGGTGGGATGCAGATGCGAATCGCGATCGCTCGGGCACTTGCCGCTCAGCCTGAAATTATTCTGTATGATGAACCCTCTAGCGGTTTAGATCCGATTGCACGAGGTTTGATTTGTAATCTCATCCAACATCAACAGGTCCAGCAACGTATGACTTTGGTGCTAGTTACCCACCAGTTATCCGCAGCATTTCAAATTTCTAATCATTTCGTTTTTCTGTATGAGGGTCAAATCATCTTTGAGGGGAGTGCTGATGAATTGATGGAAACAGCAGACCCTTACATTCAACGTTTTATCCAACCGCCAAGCCGTTCTTACCGCACAACCGATCTTGTGCATTCTTAGCAAGTCTTTCGTACAATGAGTCATCGTATAGGAGGTAAAGTTCATGCGATTACAAAGGTCGCAAGTTACGTGGTCACAATTGCAAGTTGGAATTTTCACCCTACTTTGTGGTGTTATTTTGGTCTGGGTTATCCTGTTTGCTGGTGATGGCCTAAAAGCAGTTCAAAATCGGTTTACCGTACAAACCGTTACTGATTCTGCCTCCGGATTGAAATCAGGGGATGTAGTCCGTTTAGCGGGGATTGAGGTCGGAACGGTTAAAACAGTTGAATTTGTTCGCCAAAATGGTGTAGCAAAGGTTCGCATACAGCTAAACCTAAATCAACAAGCAGCGCAACGAGTCAAAAGCGATTCAGTTGTTCAGATAAAATCGGTCGGATTCACTCAGAGTCGATATGTTGACATCTCGCTTGGAACACCCCACGGATCGCCGGTAGCTCAGGGGGCTACGTTGCGGGGAACTGTCCCAACGGAGATGTCCCTTCTGCTGAATCAGGCAGTTGTGGTCAGCGAAAATATGAATAGCTCCTTGACTCGGTTTGAGAGTCTTGTGAGTCGACTGCAATCCGGCGAGGGCACGTTTGCAAAATTGCTCTCAGATGCAGCGCTTTACGCGAGTCTGGATCAGGCGACAAGCAGCGTCTCTGAACTCGTTGGAGAGTTACACGAAGGGGATGGCCTGCTACCCCAACTCCTATCCAAGGAGGAAATTGCCGAGAATGTTACGCAGAGCACTGCTTGGGTGGCGAAATGGGGACAGCAAACCGTTCAAGGTGAAGGAACATTGGGGAAGCTAAATACTGACCCTTCTCTCTTTGACAGGGCCGAGCGTATCCTAGCAAGTCTCGAAAGCCTTGAAGCACGTTTCAACCGTCTTGATTCACTGATTAGATCTGCCGATGCCCTTGTCCAGAAAATTGAGAGTGGCGAAGGTACAGCAGCCAAAATTATCAATCGTCCCGATCTATATAATCAATCTGTTGCAACCTCCCAAAAGATTGAGCAATTTATTGATAAAGCACAATCAAGTGAAGGTACAGTTGGTAAGCTCGTTGCCGATCCAGATTTGGCTCAATCTATTACAACTTCGACTGAATCAATTGCCCAACTCACCGGCAAACTAAATACACCCGGCAACACGTTGGATAAACTGACATCGGGAGCTGAATTGTTCGATCACTTGACTGCAACGACGAGACAGTTAGAAACCGTACTTGGAAAGATTAATGATGGGGAAGGGTCGCTAAGTAAACTTGCTAACGATAGGAAAACAGCTGAAGAGCTCTCAACACTAATTTATAACCTCAAGGTACTAGCTGCAGATATCGAAGCACATCCCAAGAAATATGTGGGCTTCAGTCTTTTTTAAGGCAGTTGGAGCTAACGGACTCATCTTTTATGTCTAGTACATAAAACTTCAGGAGAAACAATGAATGGATGTATTTGAAAAATGCTATGAGTTTAGCAATGGCATTAGCATACGGGGCCAAGAGTATAAGGCAGTACTTGAGGCGGGGATTTACCCGTACTTTATTCCAATCCAATCCTCCGCAGATACAGAAGTCATAATCAATGGTGGAAAAAAGGTGATGATTGGATCGAATAATTATCTCGGATTGACACACCATCCGAAAGTCCTTGAAGCTGCTGAGATGGCTGGGCGAAAATACGGCTCTGGTTGTACGGGCAGCCGATTTCTGAACGGGACACTCGATATCCATATTGCACTTGAGGAAGCACTCGCTGAATTTGTTCACAAGGAAGCCGCATTGGTTTTCAGCACTGGCTTTCAAGTCAATCTTGGTGTTATCGACACCCTTGTAGGACGCAGGAACATCGCTTTCATTGATTCGTTGAGTCATGCGTGTGTTGTTGATGGATGCCGCCTCTCTTGGGGAGAGATGACGAGGTTCCGACACAACGACTTAGATGATCTGGATAACAAATTGAAAAATGCTGATCCTGATAGAGGTAAACTGGTTGTCATTGAAGGCGTTTACAGCATGGAAGGCGATATCGGCGATCTACCCGGTATAGCCGAGGTAGCTCAGAAATACCAGTGCCGTTTGATGGTTGATGATGCACACGGTGTTGGTGTCCTTGGCCCAACCGGTGCCGGTGCTGCGGAACACTTTGGCGTCGAAAATGATATTGATTTAATTATGGGGACGTTTAGTAAATCTTTCGCATGTATCGGCGGATTTATCGCTGCAGATGCCGCCGTTATTGATTACTTGAAACACCATGCAAACACCTTCCTCTTCAGCGCAAGTATGCCGCCATCAGCGGTTGCAACGGTTCACGCCGCTCTAGAAATCATCAAAGCGGAGCCGGAACGACGCAAACAGTTGTGGGAAAATGCACGAAAAATGCAGGAAGGCCTCCGATTGATGGGATATGACATTGGGCATACGCAAACCCCTGTTGTTCCGGTGATTGTTGGCGACGATATGAATACCTTCATGTTATGGAAACACTTATTCGATGCAGGTGTTTTCACCAATCCCGTTGTCAGTCCGGCAGTGCCGCCCGGCGGCTCGCGCCTGCGCACCAGTTATATGGCAAGCCATACCGACGAACAACTCGACTTTGTCCTTGAGACATTTGATAAAGTGGGTAGAAAGTTAGGGTTGATCTAAGAGCTGGGTTATCCAAAAAAGTAGGTGAATTTTCACAAAATGCGTTCTAGTAAACAATCCCCTGAGATTGATGTTACCTCTATTCAATCCCCAGCCGATCTGAAAGCGTTTATCAACCTGCCGTGGACAATCTATCGTAACGATCCCCATTGGGTCCCTCCGTTACGCCGCGATCTTAAGAAGCGATTTGATAAATCCCAGTATCCCTTCTTTGATCATGCTGAAGCGGAGTTTTTTCTCGCCCGGCGTGAAGGACGTGTTGTGGGACGAGTCGTAGCGATTAGGAATGACAGCCATATCGACTTTCACGAAGAACAAGCCGGATTCTTTGGATTCTTTGAATCTATTGAAGATCCGGAGGTCGCAGCTGCACTTTTTTCCCATGCTGCACAATGGTTGCGGGAACGCAAACTTGATGTAATGCGCGGTCCTGTGAACTACTCGACAAATGACGATTGCGGGCTGCTTGTCGAAGGCTTTGATTCCTCTCCTATGATTATGATGTCCTATAATCCACCCTACTACCCTACTCTTATTGAAGGCTTCGGTTTTGAGAAGGCAAAGGACCTGCTTGCCTATGAGATAACTGATGAGGTGCGGGTGCCTGAACGGCTTGAGCGAACGGTACAGTGGATTAAAAAGCGCAAAAAAATCACCATACGTCCCCTCGTCAAAAAACAGATTCATCAGGAAATTGAGCGGGTTAGGAAGATCTATAACTCTGCATGGGAGCGAAATTGGGGCTTTATCCCAATGACAGACAGGGAGATCGATTACATGGCGGAGGAGCTAATCCAGATTATAGATCCGGATCTGCTGCTCTTTGCCGAAATTGAAGAGGAACCTGTCGCTTTTATCCTTGCATTACCCGATTTTTATGTTGCGCTGAAGCATGCCAATGGACGCCTATTTCCACTTGGACTCCTCAAACTTCTCTGGCACGGGCGCAAAATTGACACAGCTCGGGTTCTCGCGTTTGGAATTAAGAAGAAATATCGTGAACAGGGAATTGATGCGCTGATGTACTACGAAGTCTATAAAATTGGCGTCGCAAAAGGATATCGGCGAGGGGAGATGTCGTGGATTTTGGAGGATAATACATTAATGAATCGTGGGCTTGTAAATATGGGGGCAACACTTTATAAACGCTATCGCATCTACGATTATCCACTGTCGTAATACTCCTAGGAAAAAACGCAGTTTTGGTTTCAGTGGTGAGGCGAAAGGGTTAAGTCCAATGGCAGAATCTGACGATGGGATGCCGCACGATAGACGTACATTCTTCCGAGAAGCGTTTGCGAAGCTCGTTCAGCCAGTCGCAGAATACGTAGGTACACAGATTGGGGCACATCTCCCTGCTGAGAGAGCCATTCTACGACCACCGGGGGCACTCCCTGAAACGGCGTTTTTGGAAACCTGTTTGCGGTGTGGAAACTGCGTCGAGAGTTGTCCGGCAGATGCCATTCAGTCCTTGCAGACTGACCAACCCGATCTAGCAGAGACACCCTACATCGATTCGGACAGCCAACCGTGCGTTGTCTGTGATACACTCGAATGTATGCAGGTATGCCCAAGTGGTGCTTTGCAGCAGCTATCTGTCGATGAGATTCAAATCGGTTTAGCCGAAGTCAATTATGACATCTGTCTGCGTTCCAAGGAAGTCGATTGCCTTGCCTGTGTTGAGAGCTGCCCAATTGGTGAAAAGGCAATTCGCCTCGACTCCGAAAGACGGGTTGAAGTCCTTTCTGTTGGCTGCATTGGTTGCGGGGTGTGTCAGTATCAATGTCCAACAACTCCAAAATCCATTGTTGTTCGACCTACTCAGGAATATCTAGAAGCCCAAGAAGATTAGCAGCGAGTGCGAGATTTTTTTTGAATGTAGAATTAGTGCAGCTTGAACTTATCACAAATTGCTATGCCATAAAAATCTAAAGTAAAAATGTCCCTACGGTTCTTCCCGTTGTTGTCTCATTCCAACCCACCAGTTTTCCCGTCTTTTGCTTCACGCCTTCTCTGGTTTATCGTTGCTTCTGCTTTATTGTTATCGCCTTTGGAGGACGGATCCGCTCAAGAAGCCACTCAAGAAGCCATTCGTATCCTTTCACACAACTTTGCCCCGGACAAGATTACGATTGGAGATCCGGTTCAGTTGCGGCTGCGAATCGAAGCCGATGAAAACTTGCATATCTACTTAGATCCAATAGACCGCAGCGAGCACGAAGGTGTAGAGGTAGATAAACCTCAAGTAGAACGAATTGAATCCGAAAGCGCACCGATAGGCAAAGCACACTATGAAATAACCTACCCGCTACGTGCCTTCGCTGTCGGTAAGCACAATCTTCCGTCCATCACAATTAAATACACCGACGCTGGTGGAAACAGTGGAAGTATCCAGACACCTACTTACCGGTTTGAGGTGCGGTCTGTCAAGTCGCCTAGTGATACAGCGATGAAAGGAATCAAAGGCCCTTGGTCCGCCCCCCCGAATTGGTTGGTTTACATTTTAATGGCGTTTCTAGTAATTGTAGCCATCGGTGCGATTATCTTTTTTTACCTCCGCAGGTGGGCTAAACCCATGAATCTGCAGCCTGAAGTACTGCCCCAACGTCAACCTCACGAAATTGCCTATGAACAGCTGAGTCGGATTGAGGGAATGAACTGGGTTGCACAAGGCGCAATGAAGGTATACCACACCGAAATCTCTCACGTTATCCGTCAGTATATCGCTGCACGATATCATCTCCCTGCGCTTGAACTGGCCACCCAAGAGCTACTCGACCGTTTGCCGCCCGGAGATATTCCGAAAAAATTGGTGAGGCAGTTTTTCAGTAGCTGTGATCTGGTCAAGTTTGCCCGATACGGTCCCACAAAACCAGAGGCTCATGAACGAATGGAGGAAGCGCGTCGAATTGTCGATGAGACGAAGCAGCTTTGGGTGGGCGTGAGTGGGGAACGGGAAAGCGAAATTCGTGAAAATCTATAACCGCTGCATCTGGATTTTGCAGGGGAAAGTGGGGAAGGAAAAATGCCGCAATAAAAGCCTTTTTCCTTCCTTCGGATCTGCCGTTCTGATCTGTTGAATGGCAAATTGCAAATCAATGAGAAGTGGTACATCGGTGGAAGGGAGTAACGCCGATTCTTATACCGGAATCATCTTTCGCACACCATTTTCGTACCGCACCTCATACTCGCCTTCAGGGACGGGTATAGAACGGATAGCTAGTTCTTCTTGCGTAATCAAGGGTTCCGAAAGCGTTAGTAGGTCGTCCAAGGATTCTTGAGGTGTTTTCCCTGTGGTGTCAACCACAATTTTGCGCCCGTTCTGGGTAAAGAGCGACTTTTCGATCTCCTCCTCAAAGCGTTGTTTGACCTCCGCAATGTCTCCCTCTTTGATGATTTGGTACTCGTGTGGATCTGCATTCATCCGCTCTCGAATCGCTTCATCACTCGCGGTGACATGAATCATAACCACATTGGGCAAACGGGCTTCAAATACCTGCGCTTCGTAAATCCGTTGTGCCCTGTACGAGTAATTTTTATAGTAGGGACTATCTGGATCATCACCGTACATATCTGAGTAAACCGCTTCTTCGATATGCCATCCCGCAATCAAGGTATTCGGATAATTCTTAATGACTTCAACATGGTACTGAATCTGCATTCGCTGCGAACGTTCTTTAACATCATCGGGAAAATTGACCATCAACGCTCGGGATTCCGGACTCAAAGACGCATCCGGCAAAGTAAAATGGTCGTCTCCGTGGACGGGTAATCTGCGCTGTCGATAGTAGGCGTCTAGCAGCTTAATTATGGTCGATTTTCCAGCATATTCAATACCAACAAAGACACATCGCATAATAAAAACTCCTCTCTGTAGTGACGGCTTTATAGTTGTTAAATACTTCGTATAAGAACCTGAATTTCATAGAAAGCATACCAATGAATCGTCCGCGAAATCCTACAAAATCTGCGGTTCTATGGCGAGTGATTATAGCACGATTCTATTGCAAAATCTATCACTATTTTGCTAGCGTCTCATCTTAAGAAATCGTGCAGCACAAACCGTATGGAACAACGCTCGTTGTTCCATACGGTCAAAAACTCGGTTTCTGTTAGCGTTCTGCATTTTCTTTCCGCATGAGCCCCGTAGGTCGGGCATCTGGATCCACTGCCTCAATGAACAAATAAACCAATGAACTTAATTCCTTTTAATATCCCTTCTGTTTATCCACAAGGTTAATCAACGGTTCACCCTTGATGTAGCGGTGCAGATTATCGACAAACAGGCGCATTGCACGAGAACGCATATGCTGCGACGCCCCCGCGCTATGAGAGGTCAAAATCACATTTGGCTCCGTCCATAGCGGGCTATCCGGTGGACACGGTTCGGTGTAGGTAACATCCAACCCCGCCCCAGCGAGCTTGCCACTGCGGAGTGCTGCAATCATAGCATCTTCATCAATAACTTTACCTCGACTAACATTGACAAGATAGCTGCCCTCCGGCAAAAGATTAAATTGCTCATGTGATAGCAGTTTGTGCGTTTCAGGGGTGCTTGGACAACAGACCATTACGACATTCGATTGTCGCATAAACTCCGAAAGCCAATCCAGTCCGCCGAGTTCATCGACACAATCCGGTGTGTCCATCGGCTCCGAATCAACCGCAATGACCTTAAACTCAAACGCCTTTGCCCGCGCTGCAATCGCTCGACCGATGCCGCCGAGTCCCAGAATTCCCATGGTCATCCCTGCCAATTCAATACATGGTACCCGCTCCCAATGTTTTTCCTTCATAAATTCTAGTTGTGCCGGGATACTGCGGGTCAGGGAGAGCAAGAGGGCGAAGGCGTGCTCAGAAATTTGAAGACCATATAGTTTCTGGCAGTTGGTCAAAATGACATCGCTTGCTTTGAAGGCAGGATACATCGTACCTTCGACACCTGCTGAAGGTTGCTGCACCCAGCGCAACGCTTTGGCTTTGGGGAGATCTGCTTCACGGATCCCTCCATAAATAATCTCGGCATCTGCGAGGTGATCGTCCAATGCCTCGCCCGCTGCTGGGAAGTAAATATGTACCTCTGGCGGAGCATCTTTAAGAATCTTTTCGACTTCGGGATCTTCGCGTCTTGCCATTAACACTTTGCGTTTAGACATAATCAATTCCTTTCATGTTTACTCTTTCCAAAAGATTGACAGCATCTGGCTTTATGTGTTACAATTTTTCCAAAATATAAAAGGGCTGGCTCAATCAGCAAGCTGGCATCAGCCAATCCCAATGGGAACCTTCACATAGGTAAACAGTCAATAACGTCGCAGAAACCTCCTTATGGAAGACGAAAACTTAGATGACTATCAACGTGATCAACTCTGGAGGGTTTCGGTTGAGACATTTTACAGAGTTTATTATGCTGAAAATCTGACAAATTCCCTGATTAAGTCGTGGCAGCGTTGGGACGAGATAGCAAAATTTATTATTGCTATAACTGCCACAACTTCAGCGGTCTCAGGTTGGACTTTATGGAATCTGCCACAATTCAAAATAATTTGGTCAATTATTGCCGGGTCAGGTGCTGTTTTTGCTATCCTACACACCAACCTAAAAGTTCCTGACCGATTGAAGGATTTGATTAGCGACGTTCAATACCTGAAAGGCTTACGCATCAATTTGGAAACCTTCAGATATAAGATGGAGATTGATCCTAACTTCGCAATTGAAGAGTTTAATGATGAGTTTTTCAGATATTGAGATCAATATTCAGACGGTTCTAAACGGCTGAAGAACGACATACTTCTAACCGAAAGACGCAAAACGAAAGTTCAAGAGGAGTTAAACGCAGAACTGCAAGATCTTTTTGAAGATTGAAGGAGCTAAAAATGAATTCAAGAAAAGGTGCTTCCCAGAAAAATGCAACTCAGCCAGAAGTAAAGTCAATACCATCCGAAAAAAAGAGTATAGACGAAAGGTACAATCCTCCTAACCCAATGCCGACACTCAAGCCTCGTCCCAAACCTAAATCAACTCCCTCACAATCGTCAAAACAGGAGACAACGCTTTCTTCAGCCCCATCGAAGAAAGATTGACATCGTAGCACCAAGTTAGGAAGATTTCGTTTATCCAATCGTAACCTTTCGTTGCTCTTTTGCACTATCGTAAAGGGCATCGAGGATTTTCATGAACGTATAGGCATCTGCAGCAGAAACATCCGGCTCAACCTCTCCGGCAATCGCCATTGCGAAATGCTCAATCTCGTAAAAGAATACAGGACGGGGCT
>JAJEAL010000129.1 GCA_022822785.1 Candidatus Poribacteria bacterium | reverse complement strand
AGTTTTTCCGAAAAAACTCGGTTTCTTTGGACTGAGACAAGCGAAAATAGAAAGTGAAGTGTAAGTTATGATTACCGAACTCAGTGCCCAGAACTTCAAGTCGTGGGAGAACACGGGCAAATTGGAGGTAGCTCCATTAACTGGATTCTTCGGCGCAAATGGCTCCGGAAAGACTAGTCTTTTTCAAGCACTGCTGATGCTAAAACAGACTGCGGAACGGCCGCCGGAATGGGATGGAACAATCGATTTCGGGGATGAGGGATCGGTGGTCAATTTATCCGGCTTTGATGAGGTTATTCACCGGCACAAATCGGGTTTAAGTCTCGACATCTCCGTAGCGTGGAATTTGCCTGAAAAGCTGATTATCGGCGGACGTGGTGCAGCGGAACAGTCACTCCCCCGGGCTCCTCGAACCCCCAATCGTCTCCGTTCCGAGAGCCTTGGACTTGAAATTAGCGCGCTCTCCTTTTCAACGACCATCGTTAGGGCAGGTGCTGATTCGGTCTTTGTCGATGGGTTCGGCTACATGTCCGATGGATACGAATTCTTCGGGATAGTGCGGGATACTGATAGTCAATACAAGCTGATATTTCCACCCAACTTGAGGCTTCAAGGGGCGTTTTCTTCAATCCCATTTCGGTGTTACGGGATTCGTGACGGATCGGCAAGGGTGCCGGATACTCCCTTTCTGTCGTTTGAGCGGGCTTTCAAGGATCTGTTTTCCCGAATCCACCATCTCAGTCCGCTCCGTGAACCGCCGCGCGATCAGTACGCATACGGCGGCGAACATCCGAAAGGTGTGGGACAGCATGGAGAGCAGGCGGTTGCGGCGCTTCTCTCTGGACGGATTCAACTCCTCTCGATCGATGAGCAGATACTGAAATGGTTGCAGCGGTTAGAGATGATTGATTCCTACCGTCTCCACGTTGATCCGGATAGGGAGAACCATTATGAATTTCGGCTTAAACAGCACAAGGACGGTCCCGACGTCCGGCTCACAGACATCGGTTTGGGGGTATTCCAGATTCTACCGATTTTGGCACTCTGCTATTACGTCCCGGAAGGCTCGATCCTTATCCTCGAACAGCCGGAGGCACATCTGCATCCGAAAGCGCAGGCGGATTTAGCGGATGTCTTCATCGACGTTGTGAAAAATCGGAATATACAAATTATCCTTGAGACCCACAGTGAATATCTGCTGAGTCGGTTGCAGCGACGTATCGCTGAGGAGAAGATTCCCGCTACTGATACGGCACTCTATTTCTGTCAAGTCAGCGATGGTAAATCCGAAATAGAGCGACTTACCATGGACGAGTACGGTAACATCACGAATTGGCCTCAAGATTTCTTCGGGGATGAGATGCGTGATTGGGGGGCAAAAAGCAAAGCCGAAATGGAGCAGCGGAAAGGGAATAAATGAGGGATGTTCATAATCATTGTCTGAATCAGGGGCTTGCATCCCAATCTGATCGGGGAAACTCAAGATTGAAGGATCCCGATCTGAGATTATCTCATGGCTGAATACATTCAAGGAATTAATCCCACCATAGTCAAATGGGCGAGAGAACGCTCAGGATATACCCTGCAAGAGGTCGCCAAATCCTTCAATAGGGGTGTCGCTACCATAGCTGACTGGGAGTCCGGGGCAGCTGCACCGACTTATATTCAACTTGAAAAGTTGGCTGACAAATACAAACGTCCTGTCGCTATGTTCTTCTTCCCAGAACCTCCCCAAGAACCTGATTTTGTGAACCAGCTTGCACTGCGAAGTTCTGAAATTGAGCAATTAGGCCCAGGTATTCGTATTCTGTTACGTCAGGCACACGCGAGGCAGCTTTCATTGATGGAGCTAAACATGGGTGTGAATCCTGCCGAAGCGAAAATCTTCCACGATCTTCACTCCCAACTTGATAACTCACCGACAGAGTTGGCACAACAAACTAGAGCATACTTGGACATCAGCGTTGAAACACAGGCAAATTGGCAAAATGCAAGAGCAGCACTCGAAAATTGGCGAGAACAGGTTGAGGAAAAAGGCATCTTCGTTTTTAAGGATGCATTCCGAGACGACTCCGTTGATGGCTTTTGTCTCATCCACGAGCAGTTTCCAGTAATCTACCTCAATAATAGTAGATCGTCTGTCAGGCAGATTTTCTCACTCTTTCATGAGTTGGCTCACCTATTACTCGGCGAGAATGGTATTACACGAGGCATCAACCCTATAGGTGAGCAAATTGAGGTCTTTTGCAACCAATTCGCCGCTGAATTTCTAGTGCCATCTGGCGATTTGGAAACTCGCTTCAACGATTCACTTTACGATGATACTGCGATTGAGGAGTTGGCAGGTTACTATAAAGTGAGTCGTCCAGTCATTTTGCTGAAACTGGTTAATCGAGGTGTCTTTACATTTGACGATTATTGGCAGAAGACAGAGCAATGGACTGAGGAGTATGAATCTCGCCTAGAAGGAAGCGCAGGAGGCGAATCCCCAGGCGGTGGAAACTATTATAACACCCACGCAGTGTACCTCGGCTACAGATTTATGGAACTCGCGTTCAGCAAATACCATCAGGGGCAATGTTCAATGGAAGAACTTGCAAACCATCTGAATATTAAGGTCAAAAGCTTGCCTGGGTTGGAAGATTGCCTATTGAGAAATAACCCACTAGAGAGGATAGATTGTTCTAACCCCACACAATATCGAAAAGCAACAAATCCTTAACCCCAGAAATTTGAAGCAAAGGAAAGATAGATATGGCGCGAAAGAAACGCTCGGCTAAAAAGCAGGAAACCGAAGTCCAAGATTACCGGCATGACGACGCCTCCCGAAAGAATAACCCACCCGCGGGCATCGCCTCACATGGGAGAGTCCACGAACAACCGAAGCAGGAATACGCCTACAACCCCCACCTGCCGCCGAGCCTACGATTCGACGAAAACGGCGACGCGGACCAACTGCCCGAACTGCTCGCAAAGGCACAGCAGCAAGCACTCTCCGCCGACGAGGTGCAAACCCTCGCAGCAGCGGTGAGGCACCACGGACCATGGCTCGAATGGGCGGGCAAACAGGAGGCGGAATCGTTCGCCGTTGATCCGGTTGCGCTGCATATCCACGAGCACGTGAGTGCAAAAGCCATTGTGAAAATAGCAGAACGAGAAAATGTCCAGCGCGAGCTCTTTGCCGATCCGCAACAGGAATACCGCGATGCGGTGCAATTTTACCAACACGATGTGGACTGGCGGAACCGCCTCATCTTGGGCGATAGCCTCACTGTTATGAGTTCACTAGCACAGCGCGAAGATCTCGCTGGCAAGGTGCAGATGATTTACGTTGATCCACCCTACGGCATCAAGTTCGCCTCAAACTTCCAACCCACCGTCTTCCAGCGCGATGTGAAGGATAGGGAAGGGGACCTGACCCGTGAACGGGAGCAGATTAAAGCGTACCGTGATACATGGACCCTCGGCGTCCACTCCTACCTCGCCTATCTCCGTGACCGGCTGATTGTCGCCAGAGAGCTGTTGACGGATAGCGGGAGCATCTTTGTGCAGATTGGTGATGAGAATATCCATCGGGTGCGGTGTTTGTTAGATGAGATATTTGGAAGTGAAAATTTTCAGGCCATGATTAATTTCCGAAGCATGAGCCCATTAGGACAAAAGGGAATTGCCCGGGTTTATGACTACATCATGTGGTATACGAAAGATATAAATCAAGTAAAATTTAGACCGATTTTCTTTCATCGAGATTTGTCAGAGGAATCAGAATTTTCTTACCTTGATAGATACGATGGAACTTATGAAAAACTACAGGGATCCGAAATCCAAGCATTAACTTCTGAAGATTTACTAAGGATTTTCAAGAGATCTACGCTCACTTCGTCTGGTTATACACCTTCTTGTACTTACAATTTTGAGTATGAGGGACGAGTTTTTAGCCCATTGAGTCGAAAAAGTTGGCGGACAACCCTAGAAGGAATGAGCCGCTTGTCAATGGCTAAAAGGTTATTGATTCTAGGGAGAAATCTTTACTTTCGACAATATCACAATGATTTTTCACTAATTCAGATGGAAAACAGTTGGACAGATACCGCTGCTGGATTTAGTGAATCAAAACGATATGTAGTTGAGACCAATCCTAAAATTATCGAACGCTGCCTCCTGATGACCACAGACCCCGGTGATCTCGTCCTCGATCCTACCTGTGGCAGTGGCACCACCGCCTATGTCGCCGAGAATTGGGGCAGACGGTGGATAACAATTGATACCAGCCGCGTCGCAGTCGCGCTAGCGCGGCAACGTCTCTTGACGGGTAACTTTGAATACTACAAACTTAGAAATGAAGCGGAAGGGATTTCGGGAGGCTTCATCAACAAAACGGTTCCACACATCACACTCAGAAGTATCGCTCAGAACACCGCGCTTGACCCCATTTTTGCAAGATATGAGCCGATTCTGAAAGAAAAACTGGAGACTCTCAACAACGCCCTGACAGAAGTCACACAGGAAATTCGGACGGGGCTGCTTTCCAAACTTGCGGAGAAGGAGCGGCGTGAGGGAAAAAAGGCAGTCACGGATGCAGATCGACGACGTTGGCAGCTTCCAACAACAGCGTGGCAGGAGTGGGAGGTGCCGTTTGACACCGATCCTGATTGGCCCCCAGCGTTGCGCGAAGCCTTAACCAATTATCGCGCGGCGTGGCGGGCAAAGATGGAAGAGGTGAACGGCTGCATCGCCGCATCTTCCGATGGAGAGGAGTTAGTCGATCAACCGGAGATGGACAAAAAGAAGCTGCGGGTGAGCGGTCCCTTTACGGTGGAGGCGGTGCAACCCGCCGAAGCATCGCTTGACTTCGATTCACCCATCGGCGGTGAACCGGAGGAAGCACTAAACACATTCGAGTCTGGCGATGTTGAAGGCGAACCCACCAACGCCGAAGCATATCTCGATCAGATGATTCGTTTGCTCAAAAATGACGGTGTGCGTTTCCCCGATGACCAGCAGATGAATTTTGCAACACTCGATCCGCTTGAGGATGGTATTCTCCACGCCGAAGGGAGTTGGGAAGGTGATAATGAGGATCGAAATGTGGCGGTGGTATTTGGTCCGCAGCACGGACCTGTAACAGCGATGCAGGTTGAGGAGTGCTTACCTATTGCTTCTCAACGCGGGTATAATCAACTAGTCTTTGCAGGTTTCAGTTTCGATGGCGCAGCGCAAGCGGCTATTCAAGCCGATCCGAATCCGAGGGTCCGCATCCATATAGCGCACATCAACCCCGACGTAGCGATGGGCGATCTGCTCAAGGAAACGCCTTCCAGTCAACTATTCACTGTATTCGGATCACCGCGCACCGAAATCGAAACGACAGGGGACGGGGAATATATCGTCAAGATGGAGGGGGTAGACATCTATAACCCGGTAGAGAACACAGTGAGCTCCGCAGGCGGTGACAAGGTGGCAGCGTGGTTCGTTGACAGCGACTACGACGGCCGAACCTTCTGCATCACCCAAGCATTTTTCCCCGACAAAAAGGCGTGGGACAAGATAGCGCGGGCACTCAAAGGGGTTATTGACGCAGACCGTTTTGAGAAGTTCAGCGGGACCGAATCGCTGCCGTTCCCTGCGGGTGAACACCAGCGCGTCGCGGTGAAGGTGATTGACCCACGGGGGAATGAGGTAATGTGCGTGCACGATCTTCGGGAGACACGGTACGCTTAATCCGTATGGCGCTTTCGCTCCAGCGGAGCGATATGTCTATAGTATACCGAAGCGTCTAATCCCCACACTCCAGAGGAGTGCAATGTGTGCAGCAAGAGTGAATTATCACACCCGTAGATCGGGCATCCCCGATAAATCGGGATCCAAAGCGACTTGCCCGACCCATATCTTTGAAATAGGAGATTTTCTAATCATGATACTCTGGTGTTTGTATAAAGCACGACAAATGGAAGAAACGATTGAGCAAATCAAAATTGAGGCAAGAGCTGAAGGCAGAGCTCAGAATTACCTGTTGTGGGCGGCCTGGAATAACCGCCGCCTTGAGGCAGCTGTGAAGAATATTCCCTTTGATGAACCGCCACCGCCGCCCCCAGAAGCAGGCTCTCACTCGCAAGTTGCCTCTAAATAGTGCCGTAGAGGAAGGGGAGCGTGTGCCGCCTTGCCTGTCTGAATCACGGATTATTGTCAGATGCAGCGTCACGCGTAAGCAATCAGGCGTTCATAGGTGCATTTAGCCCCAGCGGGGCGACATGTTTATAGCCGGGCGATAGGTCCTTCCTCCAAGCCCCAGCGGGGCGACATGTGGCATTCGTCTGAAGTGCTGATTAAGCAGATCACACGGACGATGCAGATTAAGCACCGATTGAACATTCTGATAAAAAATCCGCGAAATCCAATAATTCGCGCGAATCCGCGATTCCGATATGGGTGCTGGGTTTCACTGTATCTATTTATAAAACAGTGTTATTGGCAGATTCAGACTATCGCCATTGATAAGGTTTCGCTTTGAGTCGTTCAACTCAACCTACATCTCTGGTTTTTCTATGCGGCGAAAAGATAGGCTTTTAGCAAAAGCAAAAAATAATCCGAACAGTTTGCGCTTCCGTGAGTTTGAAACTCTGCTTTCCCAATGTGGTTGGACCTTTGACCATCAGACTGGTAGTCATCGCATCTGGTATTCTCCACGGGGCTATCGTCTACCAATTCAATCCAAACGATCACAGGCAAAAGGATATCAGGTGAGAGAATTTCTCAGACAGTATGAGGAGGAAACGATTAATGAATAAAAATATGTTTGATGGATTTGCCATCAATCTATTTCTTGATGAAGACGGCGATTATTTGGCCCATTTTGTCGAGATGCCCAATGTGTCGGCATTTTCAGATACCCCGGAGGATGCCTTGAAAGAACTTGCCGTAGCTTGGGAAGGCGTTAAGGAAAGTTATAGAAAACATCATGAACCTATACCGCAAGCACCTTCGCGGGAAGCATACGAGCCGCCGGTCAACGTCCCTGTTGACAAGGAACTTTATCACGTCCTAATAGATGAAGCAGCAAAAGCAGGGATAAGCCTTTACGCACTTGTAGCGCAAAAGTTAGGAAAGACGATAGCTCCAACAGAAATAGCACGGGAGTAACATAATGTCTGAAGAGAAAACCCACGATTTATATCAATTCATGCGGCAGCTAAGTACTGAAATGGCTGCGGAATACGATCGCATTCAAATGCGGGCAACCGAAGATCCAGGAACTGCCGGAGACCAAGGAGAAGAAAATTGGGCTGAACTGTTGCGTGGCTGGCTCCCCCGCACCTATAAGGTTGTTACAAAAGGAAGAATCATCAGCGAAGATGGGCGCACAAGCCCACAGATTGATGTCTTAGTTCTAAAAAGTATTTACCCTGAGAAATTGCTTACCAAGAAACTGTATCTTGCTGCCGGTGTCGCCGCCGCGTTTGAATGTAAAACTACACTGAAAGCAGCACATATTGGACAAGCCATGAAAACCTGTACAGAGATCAAAAACCTGTATCCGAATCGGGAAGGAACACCCTACAAGGAATTGTACGCACCCATTGTCTACGGATTGTTGGCACATTCTCACTCTTGGAAAGGTAAAAAATCAACCCCTGAGGATAATATTAGCCTAAACTTACAGTTATCCGATATATTGCACGTATCACATCCTCGTCAAAGTCTTGATTTGCTCTGTATTGCTGATCTTGCTACGTGGATGTTGTCTAAGTTGACACTTCTTGGCCCACAAGTGTTTAGACCAGAAGATGGATCACCACCATTTTTAAAATATGGTGGACCAGATGAAGCAGTGGCAAGCTCGTATATAGGGCACACACCTTCTTATGATCACCAAGTTGAGCATTTCACGCCGATTGGTGTTCTCATTTCCGGTTTAACGAACCGGCTTGCACGGGAGGATTCATCATTACGTGACCTTGCTGACTATTACCGGCTTGCAGCCCTTTCTGGTTCGGGAAAGGGATCCACTCGTAAATGGCCTAGTTCGATATACAGTGAAAAGGTTCGCCAGCGCATTGAAGCGGGCAATTTAAGAACTGGTCCCGACGCAATTTGGAATGAGTGGAATATGGGTTTCTAGTAACAGCGCGGCACCCTTGCAGCAGCGTAGGAATTAAATAGCACAGAGACAGTAACCCTGCACCACAAATGCCTTTATACGAAAAAATATGCGCTAGGTAGGAGCACACTCGTAAGGGGATACCGCTCCATTTGGTGGGTTTCCGGGTATTTGACAGGGATTAAGCATCAATTGAACACTTGGCTAAAAAATCCGCGATTCAGACACGCTTTGCGTAGCACGGTTCGTAGTAGCACAATTTATTGCGCGTTCTTCTGTTCTTCTTTGCGTCCTCGCGTTCTATTTGTCTTATCAAACAACTTGCGTTAAAATATACAATCAACCCGATAAGATCCCCGATAAATCGGGACAGGCAGGACTCAAAGCAACCCGCGAATAAGGATCTCTCATGAATCAAGACCAACTCGAAATCCCAATCCAACCCGTTGAACAGCCTATCCTGTGCAATCCCTATGAAGAACCGGACGCGCATTGGGTTTACGATACCGAGACCGGCGAAGCAACCAAGCGTACGGGAAGACGTGAGGCAGGGTACTGGTACAAAACACAGCGCACGGGTACAGAACAACTTCAGATGCGCTTTATTCAGGAGGAACAGCGGGATGATCTGCCGTTGGTGAATGCACTACGAAATGATGTCAGCCGATGGCGGGCGTCGAATTACCGAAACGCAACCAGGGTGACGCGGGAACTGCTGCGCCACTGGATTCGAGAGGATAAAGAGCGCCGCCTCTTTTTCTGCCAGCGTGAAGCGGTTGAAACGATCATATACATCGCCGAGATCCGTCGAGCGTGTAAGGAGGCTCGTCCTAGACCACAATTTACAGATGCGAATCTCGCTGAACTGATTGATTCCCCTAACACCCCTGACCTCCCAGATCTCATCCGTTACGGCTGCAAAATGGCGACCGGCAGCGGTAAGACAGTGGTGATGGCGATGCTGATTGCGTGGGCGTTCTGCAATCGTGGGAAAGTGCCTTCCGATGAACGTTTCCCTGCAGCAGCACTAGTTGTCTGTCCGAACCTGACAATCAAAGAGCGGCTTCAGGTTTTGCGCCCCGAATCCCCTGATAACTATTACGACGCGTTTGAACTCATCCCGACAAAACTCCGTCCATTGCTCAACAAAGGAAAAGTGCTTGTGACCAACTGGCATCAATTCGCGCCGGAGTCCGAGCATAGCGAAGGCGGTCAAAGCTACGCGGTGGTGAACAAAGGGGAGGAGACACCGGACGCCTTTGCCAAGCGTGTGTTGGGTGAATTGCACGAGCGCGCCCCGATTATGGTGCTGAACGATGAAGGGCATCACGCCTATCGTCCTGCGCCTGCGGATGAGAAGCTCTCTGCCGCCGAAAAAAAGGAACGCGAGGAAGCCACCGTCTGGATCGAGGGCTTGGACACGATTAATCAAGCGTGTGGTATTCGTTTTTGCGTTGATCTGTCCGCCACGCCATTTTACATTCAGGGGAGTGGTCACCCGGAAGGATCGCCCTTCCCATGGCTGGTCAGCGATTTTGGGTTGGTGGACGCAATTGAGAGCGGCATCACGAAGATTCCCCGATTGCCGGTGAGCGACACGACGGGCAGGCCCGAACCGAAGTTCTTCCGACTCTGGGAAGCGATTCAGGATGAAATCTTGCCAGCGGACCGACTGCCGGGTAGGGCGCGAAAGCCAAAGCCGGAAGCGGTCTATCGTGAGGCAGAAGACGCGCTTAACACCCTCGCCAGCCAGTGGAAAGAACGCTTTGAATACATTGAGGAGGCATCGGATGACCAAGATAAAACGCCCCCTGTGATGATTATCGTTTGTGACAATACCGATGTCGCGGCGCATTTCTTTGAGAAAATCTCCGGTGAGGTGACCCGTGAAGTGGTGGACAATAATGGCAGCAGGGGTGGAGGGCGGCGGAAAAAACAGACCCAAACCGTCTACGAACAAGGCGCCGTGTTTCCCGATATGCTATCGAACACGGAAAGTAATTCACGTACGCTGCGAATTGACAGCAAAATGTTAGCAGCAGCGGAGAGCGAAGATCCGCGAAAGAACAAGACGCAAGCCGCAGAGGATTTGCGTCAGGTCGTGGCGACAATCGGAAAGCCGGGGCAGCCCGGAGCACAGATCCGATGTGTCGTTTCTGTGGCGATGCTGAACGAAGGATGGGACGCGAATAACGTCACCCATATTTTGGGACTACGCGCCTTCAGCAGTCAGTTGCTCTGTGAGCAGGTGGTCGGGCGCGGATTGCGGCGCATGAATTACACGCCAAATCCAGAAACCGGATTATTGACTGAAGAATATGTTGATGTGTACGGCATCCCATTTTCTGTGATTCCGTTCAAGGGACGCCCTAAGAACAAACGGGAGCCCATTGACAAGCCAAAAAACCACGTCCGGGCGATGCCAGAGCGGGCAAAGGACTTTGAGATAAGATTTCCCGTTGTTGAAGGATACGTTTTCGCCCTACAAAAAGATGAGATCACAGCAGATATCAAGACTATTGAACCGCTCAACCTGCAGCCGGAACAGGCACCGACTGCCGTTTTTGTTAAACCGGCAGCTGGCTACGAAATAGGCACACCCACCACTCTAGGCCCCGGCGAGGCCACCCTACAGGACCGAGAGGCATATTACAAGGCAACACATATTCAGGCCATCAAGTTTGAAATTTCTCGTCGAATCATTACTGCATTAGTCGGCGATCGTGAACACCAGCCAGATCCAAATAGCAATCCCAAACTTCGGCTGCAATCTCGACACAGGTTATTTCCTCAAGTATTCAAGCTGGTAGATGCCTATATCAAAAGGAAGGTGGACTTTCGTTACTGTCATCCGTGTGAAGTCGGGCAAGAGAAATATGTAATGCGTATTGTCGAACGGCTTATTGCTGCAATTGAGCCCAATGATATGCAGGGTGAAATCCCACTAATGCCTATCCTGAACCGGTACAAGCCAATTGGTACATCATCAGATGTGGATTTTATGACGACGCACCCGTGTCAAGGAACACAACGAAGTCATATTAATCAAGTTGCCCTAGATACCCATACATGGGAACGCGCTGCTTGCTTTGGACTGGAACAATCCGAGGTTGTGGCGTGCTATGTACGGAACGATCATCTGGGGTTTGACATTCCGTATGAGTATACCGGCGTTTCTCACAACTATGAATCTGATTTTATCGTGCGCCTCAAGAACGACGTTCACTTGATTCTGGAAATTAAAGGTTTTGAAACCGAGCAAGACCGTGCCAAACACACCGCTGCTAGACGGTGGACCTCCGCAGTCAATAACTGGGGACGACTTGGAAAATGGGATTTCCACGTTTGTAAAGACCCGCAACAGCTGCGGCATGAATTGGCGTTTTTAGCGCGTGACAAGGACTCCTAAATGTTTGAACAACTATTAAAATACCCAATCGACATCTTCCGTCAGGGGGATTTTTATTTCGGGATTCGTCTGCCGGGTCTCATTCTCTTTCTGATTTTCGCCGGTCTGATTGCAGCGTCAATCTGGGCATATCGGACGACGCAGGGGCGGACGCATCGGGGATTCCGTGGTTTTCTTATCGTCCTCCGGGCCCTTGCGCTCTGCGGGTTGGCATTCTGTCTGCTCAAGCCTTTCGTGACGGTCTACCAAACCAGCCCGGACGACTCCTATCTCGCTGTTCTATTGGATGAATCGAAAAGTATGCAGGTGACTGACTCTGTGAATAAGGAATCCCGTCTGAGCAGCATGAACAGTCTACTCTTCGCGCCGGAGGGTGGGATCCTTGATGGGCTCAACGAGAAGTTCAAGACACGGCTTTTCTCCTTTTCTGATGCGCCCAAGCGGATGGCTCCCGCTGCGTTGGCAGAAGCGAACGGTGAGACCACGGATATCCCCGCTGCGCTGAATGAAACATTGGACAGTCTGCAAGGGGTACCACTGTCGAGCGTGGTGATATTGTCCGATGGCGCGGATGTGAGTGGCGAAGACATCACGAAGCTTGCGTATCGGATGCGTGATCGCAAAGTGCCCGTACATACGGTCGGAATCGGTTCGCCGGACGGGATTAAAGATATTGAGGTGGTGAAAGTTGATGCGCCACGGAGGGCCGAGGAGGATTTTCCTGTTGAAATCTGGGCGACGATTCGTCGCAAAGGCTACGGTCCGCGGGAGGTGACGGTAAGACTCAGGGATGAAAATCGGGTTGTCAGAACGTTCAACATCAATCTCAAGGAAGAGCGTTCCGTCCGCCGTGTACAGATTAAGTTTATCCCCCGAAATCCGGGGACGCAGAAGTATATCGTGGAGGTTCCGCCCGAAACGGATGAGGCTGTTCCACAGAATAATAGTAAGAAGTTCCTATTGAAGGTCGCCCCTAGCAAGCGGGTCAAGATTCTGTACGTCGATGGGTTGCCACGTAAGGAAATTGGAGCAATCCGCGGTGCTCTGGAAAACGATCCGCACATTGACTTGACCCTTCGATACTTCACTTCCGAGACGAGTATCGGCGGCGCGAGCCGCACGGGTAGCGACCATCAATTCGACCTCTATCCGACCTCAAAAGAGGTGCTTTTCGACTATGATGCGGTTATCTTTGGAAATATAGCGTCATCGAAGTTTTCGAAGCAACAACTCGAAAACACAGTTGAATTTATCCGCACGCGCGGCGGGGGGTTTTTGATGCTTGGCGGATCGAATTCGTTGGGCAATCACAGCTTGGAGGATTCCTACATTAATACGCCGATTGCCCAGGTGCTTCCGGTCGAACTTCAGTTGGGTAGCCCACCCGATCCTGCCCCACCCAGGGGTCGGTTTTCTACTCCACGCCAACGAGCTCGGAATCCCTCACTGCCGAAATATGCGTTACAGTTGACCGCTGAAGGGAAAGCAGATCCATTGATGGCTTTGGCGGACGAGCCGCGCGAGAACCTTAAGCGTTGGGAACAGTTGACCTTAACGAGCTACAGCCAAGTGCGCCGGGCGAAAGCCGGTGCGACGGTCCTCGCTGTCCATCCGATAGACCGCAACGAATTTGGCAATCGTATCATCATCGCAACCCACAACTACAACGCGGGTCGGGTGATGGTTTTTACATCGCCGATTTCATGGCATTGGCAGATGCAGATGCCGCACGACGATGACAGCCATGAGCGTTTCTGGCGTCAGATAGCGAAGTGGTTGACGACTGTTCAGAAGGATCGGCTGAAGCTGGATATCCCAAAAACCGCTTATGCCCTGAAGGAAGCGGTGGTTATTAACGCAACGGCTTACAATCAGGAGTTTGAGTTGACCAATCAAGCGAAGGTCCGGGTTATCATCACGGACGAAAATGGCAGAAAGCGCGAACTTCCGCTTGAACAGGTACTGGGGCAGGATGGACGCTATACAGCACGATTCATCCCGCCTCGGCACGGCGAGTATCGGGTTACGCTGGTCGGCACATTAGGCGGCGAAAGTCTAGGTGAGCAGAGCGGTCTCTTTGAGGTCGCTGAATCCTATGCTGAATTCACTAATGCGGAACTCAACGCGGAACTGTTACAGACGCTCGCTAGTACCAGTGGTGGTAGATATTATACCCTCGAAGATGCGTCACAGATGGTGAACCATATCTCCTTGGTCGAGAGCGCAACGTCACGTCTCGTCGATGAGGAGGTTTGGGACATGCCACTTATTTTTGCCTGCGTTATCCTGCTCTTAGGGTTAGAGTGGTTTTTACGTAAACGACGCGGTTTGGCATAATAAAATTCAGGCACATGTCAGAGGAAAGTACAGCGCAGCTTAGAGAAACCAAGTTTTTTTCAAAAACTCGGTTTCTGTTGTGCTGTTTCTTAACATCGGTCAAAATAGAATTGCAGTACCACATTAAAAATAGAAGGAGCGACTACGTTGAATCAGAATCTACCTGACGCAACGGGGCATTTCGGAGAATTCGGCGGCAGATATGCCCCGGAGACGCTCATGTCCCCACTACTTGAACTAGAAGACGCCTATATGTCCCTGAGAGAGGATGCCGATTTTCAGGAGGAATTCCGGTACTATCTCCGTGAATATGTCGGGCGTCCCAACCCGTTGTATTATGCTGAGCGTCTGACGCACATGCTCGGTGGAGCCAAAATCTATCTCAAGCGGGAAGATCTCAATCACACGGGTGCCCACAAAATCAACAATACCATCGGACAAATTTTGCTTGCCCGACGGATGGGCAAGAATCGGATTATTGCTGAGACCGGTGCCGGTCAACACGGCGTTGCGACTGCAACCGTAGCATCAAAGTTCGACATGGAATGCGAAGTCTATATGGGCGAAGAAGATGTAGAACGGCAAGCCCTAAATGTTTTTCGCATGAAATTATTGGGTACAACGGTGACACCTGTGGACTCTGGCTCGTGCACTCTCAAGGATGCAATTAACGCCGCCTTCCGTGATTGGGTGACGAATGTTCGGACGACCTACTATCTGATTGGGTCCGTCGTGGGACCGCACCCGTATCCGATGATCGTCCGAGATTTTCAAGCCGTTATCGGTCAGGAAGCTAGAGCACAGACGCTTGAGCAAACGGGACGGTTGCCGGATTATGTGGTCGCCTGTGTCGGTGGTGGCAGCAATTCGATAGGCATGTTCCACCCGTTTTACGGGGATAGCGGTGTAAAGCTAGTCGGCGTTGAAGCCGCGGGTGAGAGCATACTCAGCGGCAAGCACGCAGCGACCATCAGTGCCGGCAGTGTTGGCGTGTTTCACGGTGCCAAGTGCTACCTGCTGCAGGAAGATGATGGGCAGATTACGCCGGCACACTCCATCTCTGCGGGATTGGATTACCCCGGTGTCGGTCCTGAACATAGCTTCTACAAGGCAACGGGACGTGCGGAATATGTCTCGGTTACTGATGAGGAATCGGTTGAAGGGTTCAAGCTGCTGTCGGAGGCGGAGGGAATCATCCCTGCGCTAGAAGCCGCTCACGCGATGGCTCATATCCGCAAACTCGCACCGACACTTGATCGAGATCAGATTATCGTTCTTTGCCTATCCGGGCGCGGGGATAAAGATGTGTATACCATCGCCAAAGTGCTTGGTGTAGAATTGTAGGTGATCTTTGAGTTTGGAACAGTAAGGACGGAACAGCCTATGACTAAAAGCGCAGAACTTTCCGTAACCGTTGAGCGGGATGTCGCCGCCGAAATGCGGGATGGGGTGCTGCTTCGGTCAGACATATACCGACCTGTCGGAGTGACAGCCTGCCCGGTGTTATTGTGTCGCACACCGTATGACAAGGGGCAAGCCTCCTACATCCAAATTGCACAAGCGTTGGCAGCCAACGGTTACATCGCTATCGTCCAAGATATTCGGGGGCGTGGTATTTCCGACGGGGAGTATTTCTGGCAATTCCAAAACAACGCCGAAACCTTCGACGCCCAGGACGGCTACGATACCGTGGAGTGGGCGGTGGGTATTCCCGGCAGCGACGGACAGGTCGGGACGTGGGGACATTCCTATCCGTCGTGGTGTATCTGGCGTCTCGCCGGAACGCAGCCGCCGCACCTGAAGGCGTTATTCGCGAGCGGTATGTCAGCGCGGCTGCTTGACCTGAACTTTGGCATATTTGAAACCGGGCGTCGTCTCCAGTGGACCTACAAGATGGCGGTCAACGCCCGTCGCCGGACGAGGGACGAGTTCGGACCCAAATCCGAAGAGGAAGCCGATGCTCAGTGGTACGAAGTGGAACGCGGCAAATGGATCTGGTATCTGCCATTAAACGGTCTACCCGACTATCTGTTTTCCACCTTGACCCCGCTTCTCAAAACGTATCTCAAGGAACAGAATAAGGAGTTCTGGGCGTTCCCAGAGATACACCACAAGGTCAATGTTCCCACTTGCCAGTTGACAGGCTGGTATGACCGACTTGTTGGTACAATTGACAACTTTACAGGTATGGTAAAAGCGGGCCCTGAATCGCTGCGAAACCTGCATCGGTTAATCGTTGGTCCGTGGGGTCACAATAGCAATAACCTAACCCGCTCCCAAGGGCCGTTGGATTTCGGATCCGATGCGGATACTACCTATCCTCAAGAGGTTACGCGATGGTACGACTACCGCTTCAAGGGAATTGATAACGGTATCGCCTCCGAACCGCCGGTGAAGCTGTTTATAATGGGCGAAAATCGGTGGCGCTTTGAGGACGAATGGCCCCTAGCGCGTACACAGTATACCGATTTTTTTCTACACAGTCGTGGCTCCGCTAATACTGTCCGAGGTGACGGTTTACTCTCCGTTTCTGAGCCGGGGGCTGAGCCGCCCGACGGGTACGACTACGACCCCAAAGACCCGGTGATGAGTCTCATGGGGATTGACGCGCAGGCTGCACCGAGAGATCAATCGCCGTTGGACGGACGACGGGATGTTTTGGTTTACCAAACGCCGCTGCTTCAAGAAGACCTTGAGGTAACTGGACCGGTGGTGCTAAAGCTATGGGCTGCCTCAAGTGCTCCTGACACCGATTTTACCGCTAAGCTGATTGATGTGCATCCCAACGGCTTGGCAGTGAATCTGACATACGGCATTGTGCGAGCACGATATCGAGACGGTTACGACAATCCGAGTCTCATCGAGCCGGGGCAGCCGTATGAATACACTATCCGCCTGAACCCTACCGGTATCTTGTTCCGACGAGGACATCGGATTCGCCTTGATGTGTCTAGCTCCGATTTCCCGAACTTTGATCGCAATCATAACACCGGTGCAGATTTCTGGTCGGACGCGGCGCTGCAGATCGCACACCAGACGGTGCTCCATAGCGCGGAGTATCCGTCGCGGCTTATCCTGCCGGTTATACCCAGATCTTGATTTAGCTGAGGTGCGAGTGATTTCCACTTGGTTGCTTCAAGTGCGAAGTAGCGGGCAAGATTCGACAAGCGATATTTCTTTTGTATTTCTGGATAACCCTGGAAGTTCAATTCTTCCTACCTCTGAGGCGAGAAAAAAATGGCGATCAGAGAGATTCTGTTGTTAGGCAACCCCAAGCTTTTTGAGATATGTGAACCGATACAAGAGACGCAGCTGGAACAGATTAAACCTATCATCCAGGATCTACACGATACATTGATGGATTTCAGACAGAAATACAACGCCGGTCGAGCGATTGCTGCACCGCAGATTGGCGCGATGAAACGGTTGGTGTACATGCACATCGATAAGCCGGTGGTGTTGATCAACCCGGTCCTCGATCTCAAAAGCACACAGATGATGGAGTTGTGGGATGATTGCATGAGTTTTCCCGAACTCTTGGTCAAGGTGCATCGCCATCAACGGTGTCGGATTACATATCGGGATGAGAACTGGGAAGAGCAGAGGATGACACTAGAAGGAGATCTCTCAGAACTCCTACAGCACGAGGTCGATCATCTCAACGGGGTATTGGCGGTGCACCACGCAATTGACGGCAGATCTTTTGCACTCAGAAGTCAGCGACAATTCTTGGAGCGGGAAAGGAAAACCGAGTGAATCTTAACGCCCGTCTCATTGTGAATCGGGCGGATATAGATGAGCTGTGTGACCTCATCGAAAAAAGCCTAATAGATGCTTTGAAACAAGTGCAGCCTTAACTTACCCTTGATTTGGAATATCTAATGAAAGTGATGGTTCCACCGATTAAGTGTCAGGGGATAAAGAGCAAACTTATACCTTTGATTAAGCGAACCGTGGACTGGTCTTTCGATGGGACGTGGATCGAACCTTTTATGGGATCGGGGGTCGTCGGTTTCAACGTAATGCCGCGCAATGCACTGTTTGCAGATAGCAACCCTCACTTAATCAACTTCTATGAGACAATTGCTAACGGGAAAATCAATGGTTCAAAGGTTAGGAGTTTTCTTGAACGTGAAGGCGAAATTTTGTCTCAGCGTGGCAAAGACTACTATTATGAGGTGCGGACGCGATTCAATAGGTATCATGATCCTTTAGATTTCCTTTTTCTTAACCGATCCTGCTTCAACGGCTTAATTCGGTTTAACAGAAAAGGTGGTTTCAACGTGCCCTTCGGTCACAAGCCGCAGCGATTTGCCAAGGCATATATTACCAAAATTGTGAATCAAGTTGACTTTGTTCACACCCTTTCGCGGAACTTCAACTGGTCATTTGCGTGCCAAGACTTTAGAGAAACACTGACGGGAATTTCTGAAGGTGATTTTGTATATTGCGATCCGCCTTACGTTGGAAGGCATGTTGATTACTTCGATAGCTGGAACGAGGAAAATGAGCGACAACTGTTTGCAATTCTGAATCAGTGTCCGTGTAAGTTCATCTTATCTACTTGGCATAGTAACCAGCATCGTGAAAATGCCTTCCTCGGCACGCTGTGGTCAGAATTCAATATCCTGACTAAGGAACACTTTTATCATGTCGGTGCAAAGGAAGCCAATAGAAAACCGATGCTTGAGGCATTGGTAACAAACTTTGTGCCTAAAGGCTTACATGAAGATCCAATCGAGCGGCCTGAACAGCTAGTGCTTCTGAAAAAAATAGCAGAATATCAGACTTTCAGGGATGTAGTTGACAGAGATTATTAGACCGAAAATAGCCTACCATTTATACATCTTCTGCGTTAAAAAGGAAGTTGACACTTCTCAGGATTCGTGATAATCTTTTCTATGAAAAACCTTTAAGGAGGGAGCTAGATGCAACCTTTTCTCGATTCGACGGACGTTGTGAATGACGAACTTGAGCTGCGTAGCCGTGCACAGCGAGACGGATATCTGTTCATCCGTGGGCTCCTATCGCCTGACGTGCTAGAAAGCTTGCGCCTCCAGTTTCTCAAAATTGCGTGTGATGCAGGTTGGGTGAGAAGGGATGCGCCGTTGGAGGATGCCGTCGCAAATCTGGACGGTTTTTGCGTTGAGCCGGAACCGGAGTACATGGGAGTATATCGTCATATGTACGAACTTCAAGAGTTCCACGCCTTACAGCATCACCCAAGTCTCATTGGGGTGATTGAAGGAATACTGGAAGAGCCGGTGATGCCCCACGCACGCATTATTGGGCGCACGATTTTCCCGCAGCGAGATGTGTTCACCACGCCGCCGCATCAAGATTTCATCCCTATCCAAGGCACCGCGGACACCTACACCGCGTGGATACCGTTAGGCGATATACCCCCGGCGTTAGGTGGCCTCCAGATTGCGTCCGGCTCCCATCGGCGCGGCGTCTACGACTTTCGACCTGCCATGGGCGCGGGTGGTATTGCAGTTACTGATCCGCTTGAGGGGACGTGGGTAAACACCCCGTTTAAGCAGGGAGATGTCCTAATTTTTCACAGTATGGTCGTGCACAAAGGGGTATCTAATTCTAGCGACCGGCTCCGCATGTCGATCGACGCGAGATACCAGAAGATTAGCGATCCGATTGCACCGGGCAGTCTCCTACCGCATAGCCAACCGCACACGTGGGAGGAGATTTACGCTGATTGGGTCTCCAGCGACCTGCAATATTACTGGCAGAAGTGGAATATGGAGGTCAAGGCATACGATAATAGCTACCACGAAAAACGGGATCAGATGGGATTCGATATGGCGGAAAAAGGGGACAAACGCGCAATTTCGGTGCTCCAACGGGTCGTCGCCCGCGACACCGATCCGGCGAAACGGGCACGGGCAGCGGATTTACTTGAAAGGCTTGAAGCGCAATAAAGGTTGGGAAGTTATTTTAGATACTTACCAACCAGCAGGTCAAGTTTCTGCCTCGTTGCTGCGGACATTCGCGTCGGATCCGTGACAATTGATTTCTCAAGTGCATGAGAGTAAGAACAGTCGGCGCGTTTTGCAGAAAGGCTAGCAATCACAGCCCTGACGATACGTTTGGCGATTTCCACATTTGCCGACAAATTTTCAAGAATCATCTCCGCTGTGACCGCATCGTGATCGGGATGCCAGCAGTCATAGTCGGTTGAACAAGCGAGAACGCCGTAACAGATTTCTGCCTCGCGGGCAAGTTTCGCTTCCGGCGCAGCGGTCATACCAATGACGTCGAATCCGAGATGCCTGTAAACATTGGATTCAGCCTCCGTAGAGAAGGCGGGTCCTTCCATACAGATATATGTACCACCTTTATGAACCGTTGCACCAACATCGCGGGCGCCGTCATATATCAGTTGGCTCAGGACAGGACAAAACGGATGGGCAAGGCTGACATGGGCAGCGAGTCCTTCGCCAAAGAAGGTACTTACCCGGTGCTTGGTGTGGTCATAAAGTTGATCGGGAACAACGAAGTGGCGCGGTTCGATCTCTTCTCTGAGGCTACCGACTGCGCTTGCAGAGATAATCCACTCGACTCCTAAGCTTTTCAAGGCGTAGATGTTAGCGCGCACATTAATCTCCGATGGGAGAAGTCGATGCCCTACGCCGTGACGCGGTAAAAACACTACGCGCGTTCCTTCAAGTGTACCTAAAACTAATGAATCGCTCGGATTGCCAAAAGGGGTTTCAACATCGATTTCTTCAACATCGGTTAGTCCCTCCATCTGATAAAATCCTGAACCGCCGATCACGCCAATTCTAACGCCCATGAGTTCTCCATTCTATTCAATAAATTGGGGAGGTGTAAACTATATCACGTCCCCATTCCATTTAAGTCAGTATACGTCCTATCATTGTCGTTAACAAACCCGGAGGCATGTCTCAATAAAGAGAGCAAAAAATGCTTGGTTATTTTATCAGCTTAGCTCGCTGCTTTCAACCGATTTTCAGCAGATAAGGAGATTTAGGTCATGAATGGGTTTGAAAAAGCGATTGCAAAACAGAATGGAAAAGGGCTACACAGCTTGGATATAGAAACAATCCAAGTGAATATCGGGCTCAAGTGCAATTTAGAGTGTGCCCATTGCCATGTCGTATCTTCGCCGCGGCGCAAGGAGATGATGGATTGGGAGACGATGGAGTATGTGATAGCGGCTGCGGAAAAGGCAAACGCTAAGCTAATTGATATTACAGGGGGCGCGCCGGAGATGCATCCCCTGTTTCGGCGGTTTGTGAAAACAGTGCGGGAGAAAGGGTTCCCGGTTATGGTGAGAACCAACCTCACCATTTTACTTCAGCCGGGATTTGAGACGTTCCCCGATTTCTTTCGAGATCAATCGGTCCAACTTTGCGCCTCCTTGCCCTGCTATCTTGAGGAGAACGTTGATATGCAACGTGGTACAGGCGTGTTTGAGGAAAGTATCGAAGCGTTAAAACGCCTCAACAACCGTGGATATGGGATTGTTTCTGAACTCCCGTTGAACCTCATATACAACCCCATCGGTGCTGTACTGCCCGGCGATCAGTCTGAGCTTGAGAGAGACTACCGGCAGGAGTTACGGTCAAAATACGGGATAGAATTTACCCATCTCCTAACAATTGCCAATATGCCTATTGGTCGATTTCGTAGCGATCTGAAGCGAGAGCATCGGCTTGAGCCGTATAATCAGCTTCTCCGCGATTCCTTTAATTCGGCGACCTTGGATGGATTGATGTGTCGTCACCAGGTCAACATTGGGTGGGATGGACGCCTGTACGACTGCGATTTTAACTTAGCGCTCAAGCTGCCCGTTGCGGAAGGGCTGCCGCAATATATAAAAGACTTCGATCCGGCGCTGTTCGCCCGTCGGCGAATCATGACCGGGAATTACTGTTTCGGTTGCACGGCGGGGAGTGGATCCTCCTGCACTGGCGCCCTGGTATAGGGGGAAGTTGGATTAAATGGTATCATTACGTTGTGGGAATTTAGAGATTGAAGGTGAGTCAAGTTCTGCTGTGGCGACCTACCTCCGGGTGAAAGAACTCGATCTCATCTTTGACCTCGGCAGATGCCCGATGAGTTTTATCGGCATAGGTCATGTTTTCATCTCCCACTTCCATTTAGACCACTATTTTGGGATTCCAATCTATGTCAGTCAGCGATGGCTCAATGGCATACCACCGGGGAACATCTACGTCCCCCAAGAGGGGGCGGACCAACTGCGGGACCTCGTCGAACAGATTTCGTTGTTGGATTGTGGAAAAGTGTGGGATTATCGCCTGACACCTGTGCAACCGGGGGATGACATCCCATTTCGTGAGAATCTCGTGGCGCATGTTCTGCCGCTCGATCATCGCGTACCATCGGTAGGTTACCTCGTATGCGAGATACGAGACAAACTCAAATCCGAGTTTTTTGGCCTGCCCGGCGCTGAGATTGCTCGGTTGAGACGCAGCGGCATAACGGTTACAAACCGAGTTGAATTACCACTTATCGCTTATCTAGGGGATACCCATACTGTCCCGGTTGATTTCCATCCACTGCTTAAGGGGTGTCAGGTATTGATTTGCGAGTGTACCTTCCTACTTCCTGAGCATCGGGATCGGGCCGCACAGACGATGCATCTGCATCTAGATACGTTGCCCACACTGTTAGAGGTGTTTGAGAGCGAACACATCATTTTAACTCATTTTTCACGGCGTTACTCCCCGGAAACGATTCGAACACAGATCCGGAGTGCGCTTTCACCGGAAGATCTCTCACGCATTCAGCTGCTAATCTGAAGGAATCATTTCTTGAGTAAATTTATCGTTCCCATAACCCTGATCTTAGAGGTGCATATACTATGTCAGACAAGGTTGTACCGCCTGCAACTGAAGAGGCACGACCAACTCAGTCGGAACGCTTTTTTTTCGACAATAATGGGTATCTGGTGCTGGAGAATTTTTTGACGGGATCTCACGTTGATGAACTCCGACAGTCGCTGTTTCGTACGATAGCCCGACGGCGTGAAAAACAGGAGAAAGAAATCCCACATACGGGTATGACAGATATCAAGGGTGAGAAAAGCACCCGGATATTCTATATTCTAGACGATGACCCTTTGTTCCTTGAGTTGCTGGATTGGGGTCCGATGATGGCTTATGTCAAGGGATTACTCAATGAAATGCCTCATCATCACGCTTCCGATGCTATCGTTGAATATGAAACCGATCTCACGGAGCGGGGGCTGGGCTGGCACATTGATGGTCACGATCAGGGATACCGCGGGCTTGGTGCGCCGATTCCCTTTCTTCAATTGAAGATTGGCTACTACCTGAACGATATGACATCGCCCGGCCAGGGCAATCTCTGTGTCGTGCCCGCGAGCCACAAGGCGACACACGAGCCGCCGCAAGATGATTTACAGCGACCCGACCTGTTTCCCGGCGCAGTGCAGATTTGCGCGCCTGCTGGAACAGCAATTTTATTCCACAACGCGCTTTGGCACTCGGCGGGGCCATTTACCCAAACGGGTGGTTTTCGATTCATGCTCTACTATGCGTATGAGCACCCGTGGATGATTGCCTCCCAAGAGCACTGGGGCTATTCCAAAGGGTTCTACAACAGCCGTCTCTCCCCAGAACAACGTAAGCTCTTTCACGGTTTCCTATTTGATCCACCGGAACAGCGTTGGGGCTAATAGGATTTCTCTTTACTTAAATCCTAATCTTATCACAGCAGCAGGTTTTTCCATGGATAATTTGCCAACTACAGCGCAACGCCAATCATTTGATGAGCGGGGGTATTTGCTGGTTCAGGGTGTGCTTGATGAGGAGGACTTTGCTCCACTGCGTCGGGTCATTTCAGCTGCCATCGACCATTACGCAAAAAAACTCTACGACCAAGGCAAAATCTCGGGTCTGTATAAAGATTTGTCCTTTTACCATCGATTGACACGGATTCAGCGTGAGTCTCAGAAGGGACCGCTCTTGGGTTGGAATTGGAATAAAGAGGTCTTCAGTCGCGAGGTTTACGAGCTATTGACCCATCCGAAGATTTTGGATATCGTTGCGTCGCTGATTGGTCCGGAGATTACCGTCAATGGGGATTACTGGATTCGCTTCAAGATGCCGACCGGAGGTGAGTCTGTCTTCCCGTGGCACCAAGACAGCATCTATTATAATGGTAATGCCGATCCAGATCAGCAGGTCATTTTTTCGGAGGAGAGCGAGATTCTGACGGTATGGATTCCTATGGTAGATGTTGATGAACACAACGGCTGCTTGCAAATAATTCCCGGAAGCCACAAACAGGGGCTTCGACCGCCACGGCGTGACGAAAATGGGCGACTTGTTCCTATAGAGGATGTTGAGAGCTGGGGTGAGGTACAGAACGTGTGCATGAAAGTTGGCGATATTCTCGTGTTCGGCAATCTGACCTTTCACCGCTCCCTAGAGAATACTAGTGAAGATATTCGCTGGAGTATTGACCTGCGTTACAGCCCAACCGGTAGTCCGTTGGAATGGTTGCTTCAGAAGTGGCCCGGTTTTATCGCACACAGCGAACAGCCCGAAACGGTCGAATCGTGGGAAATGTGGGAGGCAAAGAGAACCCCGCCGGATCCAATCTAAACAGGAGAGACTGACTATGAACATGGACCAAGCCTTGCACAAGGTCGGTGTCCGGGACGGCACACTATCGTCGGAAGAAAAGCACTTCTTGGACGTGAACGGCTATCTCCCACTTGAGAATATTCTCATCCAAAGACAGATTGAGAACATGATTAGTCGTTTGGATGAATTGGCGGAATTGGAAGGAGAGGATGCTGGCAAGGAGCTCCATCAGGAGGGAGGGACAATCCGGGTGAGCAACCTTGTCAATAAAGGTCCGATGTTTGAGATAGGTTTTTCGCACCCGCGTGTCCTTGCTGCTATACGGCATGTCATAGGTCCTAGGTTCAAGTTGTCTTCGCTGGATTGCCGTATGGCGCTGCCCGGCCAGGGACACCAAGCGTTTCACGCGGACTGGCGTTCGGGGGTGGAGCCGGGTGATTACTACGTTTGCAACTCCATGTGGTTGCTGGACGATTTTACGATAGAGAACGGTGCAACGCGGGTTGTGCCGGGTTCCCATCGTAGTGGTAAACACCCCAAGGACGCGCTAGAAGATGCGACACAAAAGCATCCGGAGGAGATTCAGTTAATAGCTCCATCGGGAACGGTCATTATTTTCAACTCGCATCTTTGGCACGCAGGCGGATTGAATCAAACTAACTCTCCGCGCCACGGGATGCTTGCCTATTACTGTCGTCGTGATCACAAACAACTCACTGACCAGCGCAAATTTATCGATCCAGAAACATACGCTCGCTTGAGCGAGGCACAAAGATTCATCTTAGCAGTTTAAACCCCATTACTACCGTTCTGCAAAGCATCTCCGGTACAGGGCAACAATCTCTTCGTGTGTTGGTTGGCGTGGGTTGTTGGCGGGACTACCGCTTGCAATGGCGTCCGATGCCATTTGATCCACGACCGCCTCGAACTTGTCCAAATCAATCCCAATTTCCCCCAAGCGTGGCATCTGAATATCGTTAATCAACCGTTCCACCGCTGCGATTGCACGATCTGCCTGTCCCATCAGCGACAAACCCTCGGTCGGTTCACCCATTGCACGGGCAATGGCGGCGAAGCGTTCAGGGGTTCCAACAACGCTGAACTCCATGACGTCTAATAGCAGAACAGAATTTGATAATCCGTGATGGATGTGGAAATATGCCCCGATTGGGCGGGACATTCCGTGCACCAATGCAACGGACGAGTTGCTAAACGCCATTCCCGCAATGGATGCCCCGATCATCATATCCGTTCGCGCTTCAATGTTCTCACCATTTGCCCACGCTTGACGCATCGAACCGGAGATCAGACGAATCGCTTTCAACGACAGCGCATCGGTAATCGGTTGGCCACGCTGGGATATATAGGCTTCAATAGCGTGTGTTAGAGCGTCAATGCCAACGGCTGCAGTCAGATGTGGCGGTGTTGTCAACGACAACAACGGATCGATAAGTGCGACCTGGGCTAGCAAACACGGGCTGCTGAGCATCATCTTCACGTTTCGCTCGGTGTCGGTAAGCACTGTAACTTTTGTGCACTCACTGCCCGTTCCCGCCGTCGTTGGTATAGCGATGAGGGGTATACCCGGGTTGGGAATCTTATTCACGCCCATGTATTCTGCGAGCGGGGCATCGTTGGTAAGTTTTACAGCGATACCCTTCCCACAGTCAATCGCGCTACCACCGCCAATGCTGACAATCAGGTTGCAGCCATCGCTACGGTACTGTTCCAAACCATCGTTGACGTTTTGTAGCGTTGGATCCGGCGTCACGTCCTCAAAAATGGATGTTTCAATCCCAGCGGCGTTAAGCTGTTTTACAGTCGCGTCGGCGTAACCGAGTTTGGAAATTCCCGGATCGGTAACAACTAACGTCTTCTCTCCGCCCAATCGCTTCGCCTGCTCTCCGACCTGCTCCGCTGCGCCGATACCGGTGATTACAGTTGGTGGAATTGTGAAGGAAGATACCCCCGAATTTGGGAAGTTCATCGCGCTGCTCCTTTGGATAAAGATAGTGACTCGGATATCGTCAACTCATTTCGGGGAAAAGTTGACGATATTCCCTATCAAATGCTTCCGAACCGTCGTCCAACCGTCGCTCTAAGGAAACGCCCGGTAGAAAGGGCGGAAGTTTACCGGCGAGGAAAACCGATCGATAGCCGCCGTCCGGATAGTGCGTTTGTCGACCATCGGGCCATAAAATAGTGTGAATCTGACGTGCAATCGGCTTCTTGAAGTCAGGGTCAACACGAAACTGCTCGATGGCATCCCAGTCGAGGTCAACACCCAGCCCGGGTGCTTCCGGAACTTTGACATGCCCACCCTCTACTTTAAACTCCTTGAGCAGGTTGTGCGAGAAAATATTGATACACGGAATGGCGGGCCAACGGGCACTCTGTAGCACCGCGCCCAAATGGACAGAGAATATAGTGGTCAAGCCTGTCCCGACCATCTGCAACCAGAATGGCATCTGCGCTCGTTCTGCCAGGATGCCATCCTTCAATGTACGATTGACGCCTCCCCCGATGACAAATCCGTCACATACACCCTCCCGAATCGCGGTCATCACCGGCGGACTCCCCATGTGCATAGCAATCGGAGTGTGGATTTTCTGTCGTAGCAGCGCATTTCCCTCCACATCCTCTTGCGGAATAGGGGATTCCACAATCGCCAAATTGCTGTATTTCTGTTCTAGACGACTGATTAACGGCGCTGCCAAATCTACACCCAAAAGCAATGCATTGAAGTCTGCATCCAGCTTAAAGTGCGGCGATACGGCTTCGCAGACGGCTGCTAGTTGCTGGTCAATATCGAACCAGGGACGCGCTTTCACCTTGATATTTGTGAAACCGTGTGCCTCCGCCGTTTTTGCCTCCGCTGCCCATTCTTCGGGTTTCATATCTTGCGCCCACCAAGACACTGGACAGGTTTCGCGATACTGCGATCCCATCAGGCGATGGCACGGCACCTCTAGCGATTTGCCGGCGGCATCGAACAGTGCCATCTGTAATCCGGCTCCTAGGCTGTCGTCCATGAGAAAATCAAAAAGGTTTCGGTTGCGTACTCGGTTAAACTGTTCGTCTCCTGACCGTCCCCAGGTATAGTGCGGAAGCGTCTCTCCAACACCAACGACGCCCGAAGCGGTAGTTACCTTGCACAACTCCACAACGGACCAGTCGGAGACTCGAACTTCCTTTACATGTGCACAACGTGGATGGAAAGGGACATTTAGCACAATCCGCTCAATGTCTTTGACGATAAAATCTTTTGAGGTCATAATATGCTCCTACAATTCATTCAGCATTTAATTTTTCAAGTTGTTCGACAATCGAATCCAAGCTGGGGCGATCAGAGTTCTTCTTACTGATATACCTCCATCTCAAAACGCCCTGCTTGTCAATCAGGAAGGTTGCTGGTAGATACATATCCCGGTTGTGAAAACGATACGGTTTCACGATTCCGTACGCTTCATGAACGGATGAGCCGGGATCCGCTAGAAGTGGTATGTCCATTGTCAGGGGATCTTTGAAGCGAAAGGCAACCGGTTTCGGTTCAGGTTTGATAGCAACAACAACGGTTTCATACTTTTCATCAAACAGCTGACGATTTGTCGCAAACTGCGACGTGAAATTGGCACAGTACGGTCAGTAGGTTTGCAGCAGCAGCGTGACTAATACATGCTTTTTTTCTTTGTAATTGGAAAGACGGAAGGGAATACCATGCTCCGCATCTATCAGTCGGAAATCTGGTGCCGGTGAACCAATCGGCAATAACTTTTCGCGTTTGAGCTTTGCCAGCTCAGCTTCGAGTTCTCCAATCGCAGACTGTGCGAGGCCGGCATCGGTGAGAAACTCCCAACGCACATACCCCGACTTATCAATGACAAAGAGTCCAATCTCCTCCTGTACACGCACGACTGTTGCATCATACGTAGTTTTGAATTCTTCGGTTTTCCGCTCCAGCTGGGAGATAAATTCTGGGTGCTTGGCTGCATCGCCCGCAACGATGAGATTAGATTTTCCATGAAAATCAGCGAATTCAATCTGCTTGTCACCGGCAGTGAAGGTCTTTTCTAAAGCACTATTGCCCACTTCCAAGCCTTGCGAAATCGACACTGTAAATACCAAAAACATCACAGCAACCATGAAGCTTCGCATATTTCTATTTAAACGCTGAGACGCAAAGTATTTCTCTTTTCTTTCTGTTACCACTTTGTAGCGTCCCTGTGTCCCTTTCTTATATGTATGACAGTTTTTATTCGGTGTTTTCGGCTGTAACCCGCTCATATCGACGGCGGATTTCCGATAACGTTTCGTCTGACAACCGACCGCGTTCCACACCGGCAAGGTTGTCCTCAAAATGACTAATGTTGGTGGTGCCGACGATAGCGGTGTGAACATCTGAGTCGCACAGCAGCCACCGCAACGACGCCTCAACGCGGGACATATCGCCTATCACCTCCGGGGCAAGAATCTTTCGTGCGTTATGCCACATCGTAGCGTTGCTTTCATTAGGTTGTGGTGTTTCGTAAATGGCATTCGCGATAGGGCCTTTGATGATGATTCCCATATCTTGTTCGTGGGCGGCAGCAATGACTTCTGCCGGTGCTTGATCAAACACGTTGTAGGTGAGCTGCAGCGTATCGTATTCACCAATCTCAATTGCTTTGAGTGCAGTTTCCCCATCTGCCGATAGACTGATAAAACGGATTTTTCCTGCAGCCTGCGCTTTTTTAAGCCCTTCCAATCCGTCCCCGAAAGCGACATCATCATACTTGGGACTGTGCAGCTGCATAATGTCAATACAGTCTGTCTTCAGTCGTTGTAAACTTCGGTCTATCTGTGGCTCAATCGCTTTGGCGGAATAATCCAACGTTTGTACCCATTCGCCATCCGGCTGCTGCACCCGCCACGAGCCACACTTAGTGGCGAAATAGAACTCATCTTGCCGATGCCCGATGTACTTGGCAATCAATTCCTCGCTCCATCGGTATGCTGCTGAAGAATCGATAAAATTGACTCCAGCGTCCAGCGCGCGGTTCAGGAGACGGCCGATATCATCTCCTTCTTCCGGCGGTGTCCAGCCGATGTGCCATGCGCCAAAACCGAGTTCGGATACCTCTAGTTCTGTGCGTCCAAGTCTCCGATACTGCATGGTCTTTCTCCTTTTTATTTTAGCTCATGTAAGAAGAAAGTGCAAACCGCAGAGAGAAGCAGCCCGTTGTAACACTTCTTAACATGAACCTTTGTTGTTCGTACGAATAGAAAAAGATAATGGTTGAATCCTTAACCTGCCAGCTCCTTCCGAATCCACGCATGATGAATATGGTTCAGGATAAGATGTACATCTTCAACAGGTCCATAATCGTCGCTGTCTACAACAACACTGATGTCTGCGATTTGTTTGAGTTTTCCGCCGCCGAACCCTATCCAACCGATGGTTTTACACCCCATAGCATTGGCATGACGAATCGCCCGAAGAACGTTCTCAGAGTTGCCGCTTGCACTGATGCCAATCACCAGATCGCCGGGATTGATTAAATTTCTGAGTTGTTCAACAAATACATCGTCGTACGACACATCATTCGACCACGCTGTCATTGTTGCAACGTTGTCAGTCAGGCTGATTGCCCGGAAACGACGCACTCCGGGGAGGCTTGTGCCTTTGCTCAAGTCGTTGGCAACGTGCGCTGCGGTCGATGCGCTACCGCCGTTGCCGATGATAAAAATTTGCCGATCTGCCTGATATGCCTCCATCACGAGATCAATGGATCGGCGGATGTCGGATAAAGAAAGGCGTTCCAGAACGCCCTGTAGATGCGAAATATACTCTTGGATGTGTTCCATGAATCATCTCCAGATTGTGCCTGTAATTCCAAGATATTAGGTTTTGTCGATAACCGTTGGCTAATTCCCAATTACCAACGAAATTGCGGCAAGGTCACCGATGGAATCGCCCAATTCCGCTGGCATAATTTTGACAGCTTCTCGGGGACGCTGCATCGCCATTTCTGTTACGGTTCGGCGGATTGGATCTAGTAGCAGATCGCCGGCAGCGACTGCAATCGTGACAAGCAGAACGATTTGAGGGTTCAAGATATTGACCAGGTTCGCAATTCCCCAGCCCATGTAGTAAGCGGTTTTCTCCACCAGAGCGATTGCCAAGGCATCGCCATCTCGTGCCGCTTGAAGCACATGCTCCGATCTGACACGATCTATCTGCCCGTCCGCGAGTGCTAAGATTCTGGTCTCCGGTTGATTTGCAGTCGCCTCCTGTGCACGACGTGCAATCGAAGGGCCTGAGCACAAAGCTTCTAGACAGCCATGTTGACCACACCCACAGAGGGGCCCGTCAGGAAGTAAGATCTGATGTCCAACTTCTCCAGCACAGTCGTTTGCACCGTGATAAATCTCGCCGTTGGCAACGATGCCGCCGCCGATGCCTGTACTCATCGTCATATAGAGAACATAATCGTAGCCACGTCCCCCCCCAAATCGTGCTTCCGCGAGTGCACTAGCGTTTGCATCATTCTCGATGATTGTCGGAATATGGAACTCCGATTCGATCATCTCCTTTAACGGCAGCGCATCCCACCCTGGCAGATTTGGTGGAGAATAGATAATTCCGGTTTTCGTGTCGAGGGGGCCACCACAGCTCACACCAATCCCTGAGATGTCTTCTCGGCGCAATCCCCCCAAATCGAGAACCTCATTGACCATCCCTAAGAGCAGCTGTACAGCATGATTAGGTCCCTTTTCGGACTCAGTTGGCTTCCGGACCTTTTGAAGGATATTTCCATCTTTATCGGCGACAACAGTAGCAAGTTTTGTCCCACCGATGTCAATACCTATGACGTATGAATTCATCTGCAAATACTCTCAGCCAAATAGATACTTCTGTACAGTATCTTCGCGTACCTGAACCCCCAAGCCAGGGGTTTCCCGCACGGCGAGATAACCATCCTCGTGAACCCATGGACCGCTGACCAACTCGTGTTGCATCGGCGACTCATGTGGTTTGAAATCCATAGCTACACCGTGCGTTGAACCGGCGAGCAGGTGTAAGGCGGAAAGGCTTGAATTTTTTGAATTTTCATCGCTTTTGACCTCATCTAAGATTAGGCACCGGCTCCGGTTGGTCGCGCAAAAACAGTAGGAGACATAAGCTTGCTAATAGCAGCCCGCCCATCAAAAGAAAGCCAAGCGCAAATCCGTAGTATTCTCCCATCAACCCCATGCCAGCGGGGACGAGCCCGGCACCAAATAGGTAAACGAAGGGTATCATTAAGGAGACGGCGACGTTTCGAGTGCGGGGCGGTCCCACATTTGCCAACCCCAACAACCCCACCGGAAAAAAAGCAGCAACGACCGCCGGTTGGAGAAATACCACAGTTACTAGAATAATCTTTTGACCGAAGCCCATCAAGCCGGTCAGAATAGCAGTTGCAGTATAAATGCCTCCCATCACCTGCTTTGCGCCAAAGCGATCCGCCAACCAACCAGCAAGAAAAACAGCCACAAGCCCAGATACCCGCGAGAGTCCTACGAGGGTATTCACAAACCCTTGGTCTAGTCCCTGTTCGCTGATAAGATAGACCGGCAGAATTGAGTATACGCCTACACTCGCTCCGCACGCCAAACTCATTAGGATAGCGATGATCCAAAATGACGGTTGGTGAAAGATTCGTCCGACGTTGTCCAAGCGTGGCGGTTCACCCGCAAATCTACCTCCCTGCCCAAATAGCGCGAATGTCGCTGCCATCACTAAGCCTGCAATACCGACGATTATGAGGACACCCCGCCACGATGTAAAAGTTAAACCCAATTCGGCAACAATGGGCGCCAAGACATATCCCAACGTAGGTCCTGCCTCATGTAGCGAAATTGCTTTCCCCCAGTGTTCTGGATCCACCAAACGAGTCATCGTCGCCATCGCCGATGGAAAATAGAGACCCGATCCCATGCCGAGCACTACCATGCCGATTTGAACGCCAATCAGCGAGCGGCTGAAAGCAATAATCAGCACTGCTACTCCACATGTTATTGAAGAAAGCAGGATTGTCCCACGATGTGTAAGTCGTTGGGAGACGAAACCTGACCCCAACATCACCGGGGCGAATCCGATAGAGATTAGCAGAAACAGCCCCCCCGATTCCACATGGGACAGGTGAAGCTCTTCCTCAATTAGCACTAGCAGCGGTGAAAACACAACACGCGAAAGAAACGTGAAAAAGAGAATCCCCGCAAGAAACAGAATAGGGGTTAATATTCGATAGATACTTTTTTGACCGCTTTTGTGCACCGTAAATTTCCTACTATCACCTTCCTTGATTTAGTCAATCGCTCATGTTAAGAAATCGTGCAACAGAAACCGAGTTTTGAAGAAAAAACTCGGTTTCTCGTTGTGCTTTGCACTTTCTTTTTACATGAGCCTCCCCGATAAATTGGGATTAAGAAACGGGCAACTACAGCAGGTATCCCATCAAGGATCCCGTAAGGACAACGATCGTTGTTCCCTGCTGAATTGCGTAACTCCTAACTACGGTTTCATATCCACCCAATAAACCGCGTTGGAAAGAATATCGTGACAACCCTCACCGGCTACACCGTCAGTATACATCATACTAGGGACGTCAACGCGGTTGTGTCCTGTGGGGCGTTCCAAGGTTGGAAGCCAATGCGGAATTGTCATGTTGGGCTTGGAGAGTAACTCAACGCTAAACTTGCCATTGATATCCGGAGCTTGCAGCCCAATAATCTCGGCACTGTTATGTGCCCAATTTCCCTCACTGACGGTTTCTGGCTTCATCAATGCCATCACGATGAAGATTCGACCGTCCGGCGCGATGTGGAGGGCACCATCCATGGCGAGGCTCCAACCTTCCCATTCCTTGGGAAGTTCGTCGGAGAGTGAGCGGCGGCACCATCTGCCAGCCCCATCTGGCCACGCAACCCACCCTTGGGACGGTATAGCAAAGGAAGGACAGGTACTATACAAGATATGAGGGGTGCTCTCGTTGTCAACCGCAATGGACCCGAAACGCAAAGCTCTATGTTTGGTGTCAATGAGCGTGACAGTTTCGCGGGTGGCAGGAAGTGAAACCGGTGTGCCATCTGCACGTTCCCATGTCCTACCACTATCAGGGCTACGGAGATAACCGACGGTATATGACCGATTCTCATCAAAAATCAAGAGGGTTATATGCAGCGTCCGATGGTCTCGTCCCCATACCAACGCTCCCTGATAGCGAACATATCCACCCTCATCGTCTCGGAAAATGGTGATAGGTTCACCCCAAGGTGCATTGGGTGGTTTGGTGTATAGGTTCACATACCACGGTTCGGATCCTCGATTCTCTCTGCCTGTTAGGTAGAGGGTGTCATCCGCGCCGCAGACCATTGTAGGGTAAGTACATCGCTCACCCAACTCAATTTCGTTTCCCCATTCGGATACATCATTTGGACGAACCGAGCGACGATATCGGAAGGGGTGATGGTGCGGATAGTAAACGATGTGAAGGTATCCCAAACTGTCCACCGTCAACGCAGGGCCACCATGATTATCGTACGCCTCACCGACGGTATATGTCGGGGACCATTGGTTCGTTTTTCGATCTAGTGTTCGGGAACGCACACGAAATCCTTCGGTAATTGTATCGAGCCATGCGACGTGCGTTTTGTCCTGAACCGTGATTATTTTGTTGCAATCGCCGTATGCCGTGGCACGACCACAACCATTCTCCGATAGAAGAACGAGCCTTTTACCCACATTGCTGTGTGCCCATGTTTGCTGCAGTACTGAATTGGACATTTCTTGCCTCCATTTCTTTCAGCAGCAATTTGAATGCCCCTATCTGTCCATTCCGATATTTCTACCATGTTACTATTAAACCCAGCCGTGATCAATCGTGATGGGAGAGCCCGATGTCTGGTTCGTCCAACCGGGACCGCTATCTAACACCACCTCTCGACCGGTGATTGCAGACTGCTCGGCGGCAAACAGGATTTCCATAATATGCCGCCCCCATTCTCCATGCGTCGGTGGTTCAATATCCTTTTCGATCGCTTCAGCAAACGATTTCCACTCGTTGTGCATTTCAACCGGCGGATCATCGAATGGCACATCTTCCCACTTGTCTCCCTTTCCGACTCTGACATACTTTTCACCGTGTTGGCTGAACCGCAACGTACCATTGGCGCAAATCACTTGACAACTGAAATCTGGCGCCCCATCAGCAAATCCAACCGCTACGGCAACCCCAGCCAGTCCATTCTTGTATCGAATGAAAGCGGTGGCAGAATCATCGCTCGCCTGGTAGTGTGCACGCGCCCCGATAGACGCAGAGACCGACACGGCTTGCGATGCCATCACCCATGTGAGTCGGTCTACGACATGAACACCATTGGTCAACCACATACCACCGCCGTGATAGCGGCTGCGGTATTGCGGGCGCCGCCCTGAATACCCCCAGTTCTTGGACATGTAGCACACTGCGGTTATGAGTGGTCCAAGATTACCTGAATCGAGAATCTCTTTCGCCTTTACACTTGTGCCGTAATAGTGCTGGCTATAGCCGACCATCAGCTTAACATTGTTAGCCGCCGCTGCCGCTATCATATCGTCACATTGCTGCAGACTGATTGCCATCGGCTTCTCCACCAACACATGTTTGCCAGCGTTGCAGGAGTCCACAGTGAGTCGATGATGGAGTTGATGTCCTAGCACAACCGCTACCGCATCAACTTCGTCGTCCTGTAGCAGTTCCGTGTGAGTCTCATAGCCCTTTGGGATATTATATTTGTCCATGTATTCACGACGCTTTTCCTCAAAGAGGTCAGCGACCGCTACAACCTCTACATTATCCAATGTCGCAATCGCATCACAATGGGACCGGGCGATTCCACCCAACCCAATAATTCCAACTTTTAACTTTTCCATCATAACCTCCTCGTTCCTAGAAATAAAGTTACGCTTGTCCACACGTATGCCAAAACCGAATCGGTTAGTTTTTACACCGATGCGCTTGATTGTAATCAATGAATCCAGCCAATGCCTTTCCAGTATAGGTGATTTCGGGCGGCAATAGGGGCTCGTCTTTGCTGTGGTCCGGACATTTCTGAGATATGATTGGTGGGGCGCTTGATTGAACCATAATTAAGGAGGCCAGTTTGCGGCAAGTCGTCGGGCAATACGGTCTGCCATAGCAGCAACTGTCAACATTGGCGGCACCCCAATCGAGGTCGGAAACAGGCTTGCATCGACCACGAACAGTCCCTTGACAGCGTGTGCCTCCCCAAACGAATCCACAACAGTTTTGCGCGGATCGCTGCCCATCCGCAATGTTCCTTGCGGATGGCTGGAGGCAATTAGAATATCGTTCTCGACGATACCACGTCGGCGAATCACGTCGAGGTCCCTTTCTCGGGTGATCGCGGTTCGTTGCGTGTAGGGGAGTATAATTTCCCTCGCGCCGGCAGCAAAAAGAAGTTGAGCGCCGTGTATCAGTCCTTCGACTAATGACGCTCGATCAGCACGACTAAGACGGTAACGGATTACAGGTCGTCCTTGTCGATCTAACGCGACGCGTCCTGAAGAGCGGTCGTGGAGCAGCACAAGCAGTGCAGCGATGCTGCGATAACAGCGCATTAAATCCCTATGCTCTTGACCGAAGGAGGGCATATTGAGTGCAACAAGTGCCATAGGTCCGAAAGCCGGCAGAAGCAGGTAGCCACTGTCGGAATTACGCGCTATATTCAGAAAGTGATCGACGTAAAAGCTTTGAGGAATGCCTTGGTAGGCATCAATTTCCTGATCGAAAATACCGCCCACAAAGATAGCGGGGTGGAGATGCAAGTTACGTCCTGCGTGCTTCCCCGGATCGGGCAGGCGACTTTTCAACCAGAGTTGAGGCGAGTTGACTGCGCCCGCTGCTAGAATCACCGCCTTGCTGTGGACGGTGAGTTGGTAAACTTCGCGACTTTCCTTTGTCTTCGTATCAGTGTGCCTAGGCTGCTGCATATTCTCAGACAGAAATCGCGCTGTGGCTCCCACTATCCGGCCATGTTCTGTGTTGATAGCTTCGACAAGACAATTGGTGTAAAGGCGGGCTCCCGCTTCTAGTGCTTGGGGAATATAGGTGACTGCCATGCTCTGTTTCCCAAGCCCCGGTTCAGAAGCGGGGCAGCCAAGCAGACAGTCGGCTGAACAATCTGGGCAGGGACCTCGATTATGTTTTTGGACAGTCCCACGCCAGCCCATGGCGCGACAACCTTGCCGAATAATTCGGTTCAACCCGTTCACTTGGTTTTCCTGAATCGGTTTTACGCCTAAGGTCGCCTCCACCCTGTTGAGGGACCAACTGAAATCCCTCGGTGACAGATCTTGAATCCCAAACTCGGCTCCCCAGTTCTCCAAAATCGGGTTAGGGGGACGCACCGCATAGCACAGGTTATGGACAGTAGAACCGCCTACGCCCAGTCCTTGAGAAATTAGCACCGAGCCATCGTGGGTAGTTCGCATGCCAGCGTCCCAAAACAGACGCAGCAACATGTCAGGCATATGCCGACTGAATGTCTTTGGATCGTGAGCGGCTCCTGCCTCCAGCATGACTACCGATAATCCAACCTGAGCAAGTTCTTTAGCAGCCACAGCGCCGCCGGCTCCCGTCCCAACCACACAGACATCAACCGTTTCGTGGAGATTCTGCCTTACATCATGTCCCTGGATGGTCATCTTTCCTCCGGGGGGCCGCAGCGGCGTGGTCGATGTTAGCATCTACCTGACTATAATAACCGAGAAGGATGATATCCCGTAAGCCTCGAAACAGTCGTCGTCGTAGCCTGAAACGGCTTTGCGCCCAAGATCGAATATACGTGTCTGCATCACGTGACGACAGATGGGTGAATGGTCCCAGCTTCCCAATGAATAGAATTGGACACCATTGAAATAGGCGAAGCCCTTGGCGCAGTTGTACTTGCAGGTTTAGTGGTAGACCGGCAACAAAGCGATCAATAGTTGTGAGTGTCGGGGAGTAGTCCGGTGTAGACGCTTTATAGGCATACGATCGTTTCCACCTATCATAAATATCCGATCCCACTACACGTTCGGTTAGAACATTCAGAATCTTTATTTCTATCGGATTGAAGAACTTCAACGCCATGTAATTTGGTTTCTGCGGACGTACTCTTGGCGTGTGGTACAGCTGTTTTTAGGGCCGCTAGCAGCGATACCTTGGGTAACAGTTCACGAGAGCTACCTGTCAAATCCGGGAAGTATTTTATCTTCGACCGCCATCAAGCTTCAACGTTTTTGCCGTCTTCAATGCGTATCACACGCTTTCCGAGTTGCTGGACAAGTGAGAGATCGTGAGTTGCAACCATTACTGTTGTCCCGCGGAAGTTGAAACTTTCAAAGAGATGCATAATTTCAAGCGATAGTTTAGGGTCCAAATTCCCTGTCGGCTCGTCAGCGAGGAGAACTACGGGGTCGTTTGCCATCGCTCTCGCGATAGCAACACGTTGTTGCTCGCCGCCCGAAATATCCTCTGGTAGTGCATCTTTTCGATGGACCAAGCTCATCTGATGAAGCAGCTGATCGACCTGCTGACGAATATTATTGCGCTTGGCACCTGTCACTTTCATAGCCAGTGCAATATTTTCTTGTACGGTTTTATTCGGCAGCAGCTTAAAATCCTGAAAGATTACTCCCATTCTTCGCCGTAGATAGGGTATTTGAGATCGTGAAATTTGGGACAGATTTTTCCCCGCAAGGATAATTTGCCCTGAGGTAGGGATAAGTTCCCGATACAGGAGTCGGAGAATTGTCGTTTTTCCTGCGCCGCTGGTGCCGACGAGAAAAACAAACTCGCCCTTTTTGACGTGGAAATTGATATCATGAAGGACTTCGATATCCTTCTTATAACTCATTGAGACGTTGTAAACTTGGATCATTTCAATCTAAATCTCTTTAAGTTGTTGATTAGGATTGACTGAGGTTATCTGGTTTCCGATACCTCAATCAGCGGAGGGCTCCGTGTAGTCACAAGCGCTATTGTTGCAGGCGAGGTAATGCCCCTTCTTTTTCGTGGTCTTTTCGATAAGGAAGGGTGCCTGACACTCTGGACAGTCCTTGTTCACCGGTTTATCCCATGAAACAAAATTGCATTTTGGATAGTTGCTGCAACCGTAAAAGACTCTTCCACGTTTGCTACGGCGCTCGCCGATATATCCGCCGCAGCCAGTTTCGGGGCAGTCAACGCCGATGTTAATAGGCTTTGCATTTTTGCACTTGGGATATCCTGTACACGCGAGGAATTTTCCACCGGCCCGACTGGTTTTGATTACCATCGGACTGCCACATTTATCGCAGGTCTCATCGGTAGGTTCCTCTACGGGGGAAGGGGCGTCATCCTCGGTTAAACTTTTGATGTTGCGACACTCCGGATAGTTTGAGCAACCGAGAAATCGACCATATCTGCCCCACTTGATAATCATTTTGCCGTTGCACTTTTCGCACACTTCATCAGACTCTTCTTCCATCTCTTTACGCGCTTTATACATTACATCCGGTGCGGCTGCTAAAGTGTGGGTAAACGGTTCGTAAAACGCGCTTAAGACGCCGACCCAATCTGATTTACCCTCGGCAATGTCATCCAGCTGATCCTCCATTTTTGCCGTAAACTGCGTATCGAGGATATCGGGAAAGCCCTTAATCAACAGTTGGTTGACCAGTTTGCCTATATCGGTTGGTTGAAAACGTCGCTCTTCTTTGACGACGTACTCCCGGCCCTGAATAGTCGAGATAATTGCGGCATAGGTGCTTGGACGGCCAATTCCTTTCTCCTCAAGCGCTTTAACGAGCGTTGCTTCGGTATATCGGGGTGGTGGCTGAGTGTGATGTTGTTTTGGTGTTAATTTGCGTAAATCCAGTCTTTCGCCAATTTCCACTGCAGGCAGGATGACATCGGTTTCATTATCGCTATTGGCTGCTATGTAGCTATCATCACGCCCTTCCAGATAGAGTCGTATGAACCCATCGAACTTAAGGATTGACCCAGTGGCACGGAAGAGATATTGCTCTGCAGAAATATCAATCGTCGTTACATCGAGAACGGCGGGATTCATCTGGCTAGCGACAAATCGTTTCCAAATCAGATCGTACAGCCGGTGCTGTTCAGGAGAAAGATAGGCTTCCAGTGCCTGGGGCGTTCTTTCGACTGAGGTTGGACGTATTGCTTCATGCGCGTCCTGTGCGCCGCCCTTGCTCCGATAACGTATGGCATTTCTCGGTAGGTAGTCCGTTCCGAAAGTCTTCTTTATGTATCCCCGTGCCTCTGTAAGCGCCTCATCTGCAATTCGCGTTGAGTCCGTTCGCATGTAAGTAATTAAACCGACGGCACCCGCTGCCCCGACGGATAATCCTTCATAGAGTTGTTGAGCAACGGACATGGTGCGCTTGGCAGTGAACCGGAGCTTGCGTGCAGCTTCCTGTTGTAGCGTGCTTGTTATGAATGGGGGAACAGGTCGCCGCTTACGCTCTCGCTTCCTGATGTCTTTGACGATGAACGGTTTCGTCTTTGCATCTTCGATGATTGTTTTTGCACGTGCTTCATCAATTGGGAAACCGTAGGTGCTGATGCTTCCCTTCTCCGATCCGATTTGAAGCAGCTTTGCGTCAAACGCCGGTGGATTTTTTCCTAACAGATTGGCGGTAATGGTCCAATATTCTTGGGGCACAAAGGCTTCAATCTCCGCTTCACGCTCACAGATAAGTCGCACTGCAACGGATTGGACCCGTCCTGCACTCAACCCCGGTTTCACACTACGCCATAAGATTGGGCTGATTTGATAGCCAACCAACCGGTCTAGAACGCGCCGCGCCTGCTGAGAATCGACAAGTCGTTGGTCAATCTGACTGGGTTCCTCCATCGCCGCCCGGATTGCACTTTCGGTAATTTCGTTATAGGTCACCCGGTAGATTGGCTTTTTCACGTTTTTGAGTGTTTCCGCGATGTGCCAACAGATTGCCTCCCCTTCTCGGTCCGGGTCGGCAGCGAGGTAAATTGCGTCCGTCTTCTTTGCCTCTGCTTGGATTTCTTTGATAACTTTTGCTTTGCCTCGAATCGTGATATATTCCGGGGTAAATCCGTTTTCGACGTCCACAGCGAGCTTCTTTGCGGGCAAATCGCGGATATGCCCGACTGACGAACGTACAATATAATTGCGACCAAGAAACTTGTTGATTGTCTTCGCCTTCGCCGGAGACTCAACAACAACCAATGATTTAGGCATTATACATGCTCCAGATGATAATTGCAGTAAAAAGGCACAATAAGTCGGTGTAGACGGTTCTTTTTTTGAGC
>JAJEAL010000048.1 GCA_022822785.1 Candidatus Poribacteria bacterium | reverse complement strand
GCTGATCCCGAAGGTCTCAACATCAAGTTATCGGTCGAGCCACGCAATGACTTGGCGTTGACCATATTTGGCGACATCAAGCGCACAGCACTACTGCAAAACTTCCCGAACCCGTTTAACCCAGAGACGTGGATACCTTACACACTTGCCCACGATGCGGACGTAGCGGTTCATATCTACGATGTGGAGGGTAAGCTGGTACGTCAGCTGGACATCGGTCAGCAGCAACCGGGTAGCTATCTCAGTCGAGAACGAGCGGGCTATTGGGATGGTAAAGACCAACTGGGTGCGTCGGTGTCGAGTGGTATCTATTTCTATACACTAAAGGCGGATGAGTTCTCAGATACCCGCCGCATGGTTATCCTGAAATAGTTTTCTCTACTTCAGGGAGCAGCCTTGGTCGTTCTTAGATCGATTATGGAGTAGCCGCACGCTCCTTCGTGCGGCGCTACTTCCATTTTGGCTATGTTGAAGGGAGTTACAACAGCATCGCAGTACCATATTAAATTACGCCTAAAAGCGTTGCCTTTTATTTTATTTTATGATATACTTTACAGTATATCAGTGGATTCTGGGGGTCGATGTTTGGTTTAATTGATGACCCCTAGCTTGTGATGATGGGGTTCCATCATCGTGAACCGGTTTTAGCGTCGATTGGACTTCAGATTTCGACACTAAAATTTCACTAACCTTAATTAAGGAGGAACTAAATTGAAACGCCTACTATTTGTTGCACTCGCAATAACTGTCCTCGCAGGTGCCCACGCAACTGCTCAGATGGCAGTGTTTATTGATGGTGCGGACTTTGAGAGTTATGTATCCGCACCGCATGACCCATGTTTCTTTGATGAAGATCTCTGTTGTCCATTTACCTTTGAATCGTGGTTTAAACCCTTCGACTCTCAAGGGGAGCGGATGATTCTCAACAAAGAGGACCATTGGGAAAACGCTAACAAAGACGGTCTCTTCCAATCTGCTATCGCCGGTGCCAAAGATGATGGCAAAAATAACGGTTGGGCGTGGGAAAACAGTGGCCTTGGTGTCGGGGTCAACGTGTGGAACCACGGCGCAGTTGTCTGGGATCCGCCGGTGGTCGAGATGTATCTCAATGGCAAAAAAGGCAAAGACGGCGAGCACCCCGGTAAACAGCTCGCGTGGAATCATCAGGATACCTTTAAAATGGGAAGACGTGAACGTGGTGGCGCGACCCACTCCATCTACCACGGGTTGATTGACGAGGTCCGTATCTCAAGAGGCCGCCGCTACTCTGGTGACTACGATATGCCTAAAACCGAGTGGATACCAGATGCGGATACGCGAGCCCTTTATCATCTCAACGAAGTGGAAGGCGCAGCGACGATTGTCAATTTTGCCAAAGAAGGTGGTCACGCTGCACCGTGTCCCGATGCTGTTCTTGAAGGCGCGGTTGAATTGTGGGACGTCGGTTTTGGTAGCGGACACGAGCAACCCTTTGAGCCGTTCTCTGTTGAGCCCGGTGACAAGATGACGACGACGTGGGGACACGTTAAATCGCGTCCAGTATACTAAAAAAATGTGATGTGTGTATCGCACATCTGTAACAGTTTTAAGAGGGGCGAGGCTGAAAATGCTCGCCCCTTTTTTATTGCTTGCATCTGACATCACGATTTGATAACATGATTTCCTAGGAGGGATGGGGGATTCGTTGATGAGTCGTTTTACTGTGCTAACAGTTATGCTTCTGTGTTTCACCGTTGCTGCTGTCTCCGCAGCTGATCCTGCCGTTGACCTCGGTGATTATCTCTTTGCGCGGGAAAACTATGATGCGGCAATTACGGAGTATAAGCGGTTTCTGTTCTTTAATTCCGGCCATCCACGGTTGGATGAAGTACAGTTCAAAATTGGTTTGGCGTACCGTGCCCAGAGCCGGTGGACGGAGGCGGTTGGAGCGATAACCGTGGCGGTCCAACACACAACGGACGCTGAATTGCAGGCGGAAAGACGCGTTGAGCTCGCTGTGACGCTGATTGCCGGTGCTGCCTATAACCTCGCACTGGTTGAACTTATTAAGGTTGATATCCAGAGTCAATCGACACGATTACGTCAACGCGCTCGTTTCTTGCGGGGGATTGCTTACCTGTATCAGTTCAAATGGAGGGAAGCGCGATCGGTGTTTCAGACGTATTTCGATAGGATGCCCGGCGCGGCGGGGACCGCTGCGAAGATTGATTCACTTTTTGCGGAAGGGCTCAATCTGCCACAGAAATCGGACGGGACTGCACAAGTACTCTCCACCTTTTTGCCGGGGTTGGGGCAGACTTACGCTGGAGATTGGAAAAACGGGTTGAATGCCCTACTTCTCAATGGGACCCTTGGTTACGTTACCCTCGACGCCGCAATTGATCGGGACTACGATGATGCGCTGCTTTCGTTCTTTTTTCTGTTTTACCGTTACTATGCCGGGAATCGGTATCATGCAGCGGAGGCAGCACAAGCGTTCAACGATCGGGAAAACCGTCGGCACGCCGAAAAGATTGTGCAAGTCTTGGCAGTCCAATTTACAGCGGAAAAAGTGAAGTGATGAGCTAAACCTTGTATCTAGATTAAGGTCGTGCAGGTTGCTAGTAGTCAAAGCTGCTTCCGATGGTATTTTGGACGTGCACTCTTGATAGATCGGAATTTCCGGTGCGCTGTAACTCGCGCCTACAGCGGTCGATCGTCCAAAATTGACACCCATTTCGCAAAAAGTGTTAGATTGTGTTAGCCGATTGTGGATAACTAACACCCTCAATACAACACATATGTCGTCCCCTCTCGATGAATCGGGAGATTGCACAGCCAATTATGCTCATAGATTCACACGCACACATTCAATTAGACAGATTTGATTCGGATCGGGAAGCTGTTTTAGACAGGGCGCAAGCGGCTGGGGTGCACGCAATTCTGGTCATCGGATTTGATCTGGACACCAGCCGTGGAGCGGTTGTGCTTGCGGAAAAATATGATTACATTTACGCAACCGTTGGTATGCATCCACACGATGCGAAAAATTGGGAGGACGAAGCTGTGCATAGCTTTCGTGACCTTGCCTCCCATCCAAAAGTGGTGGCACTTGGCGAGATGGGCCTCGATTATTATCGTGACCTCTCACCCCGTCCAATTCAGAAGGAGGCGTTTGAACGTCAATTGGATTTGGCGGAGGAGCTGGATCTTCCAATTGTTATCCACAACCGTGAAGCATATCACGACATCGTCCCAATTTTGCAGGCGCGACGCGGTCGGATCCGTGGAGTGATGCACTGTTTTTCGGGTGATATTGAAATCATGCGTCAGAGCCTCGCACTCGGGTTTTACGTCGGTATCGGTGGGCCGGTGACCTACCGCAAATCAGACGCTTTGCAGGAGGTCGCGCGGAAAGTTCCTGCTGACGCGTTGCTAGTGGAAACCGATTGTCCGTGGTTAGCACCACAATTTCGGCGTGGAAAGCGCAACGAACCGGCGTATGTTCGTGCGATAGCAGAAAAGATTGCCGAGCTGCGCAGCGTTTCGCTAGAAGAAATCGGTGAGATAACGACACAAAATTTTGAAAATCTGTTTATCGCATCGTAAATTTAACTCACTGCTTCGTATCCGCTTTTTGACACCTTGATGTTGTCGTCGATTTATGGTGAATTAGAAAAATAAGTAAACATTAAAAGTAGTAGGGGCAAGCCGTGTGTCGTAACTCCGCGCACAACGTCCTGGCCTCGCTCCTTCATAGTGTTTAAGTAATTCTAAAATCTACCATAGTTTACCCTAAACATTTTAAAGGAGAATTGTTGGATGAAAATCACAAAAGTTGAGACGTTTCTGGTTAAACCCCGTTGGCTCTTTCTGAAAATTCACACCGACGAAGGGCTAGTCGGGCTGGGTGAGCCAATCCTCGAAGGACGCGCAAAAACCTGTGCACAGGCTGTTGACGAGCTCGCACCCTATCTGATTGGAGAAGATCCACGGCGGGTTGTCCACCACTGGCAGGCAATGTATCGACACGCCTTCTATCGCGGGGGTCCCATCATGACCAGTGCATTGAGTGGTGTCGATCAAGCGCTCTGGGATCTTGCCGGGAAATCACTTGGTGTTCCCGTGTATCAGTTGTTGGGTGGGCCAACACGCGACCGCATCCGTCTATACAAGGGTGGTGGCGACCCGGACACTATCAAAGAGTGGATTGATAAAGGGTTCACCGCGTTTAAGACGGGGGTCGCCGGGGGCAGACCCGCCCGGCTAATCGAATCGAAAGGGTTTGTAGACCGTGCTGCTGAACGATTTGCTGCGTTGCGCGAAGCCGCTGGCCCTGACGTGGATATTGGCATTGATTTCCACGGCGCAATCAGTCCGCAGACAGCGAAACTGTTGATTCATGCGCTAGAGCCTTACCAGCCAATGTTCGTCGAGGAACCGTGCCAGTGCCAAAACGTGGACGTGATGGCGGAGATTGCACGCGGCACCCATCTGCCCATTGCTACCGGAGAGCGGATTTTCACCAAGTGGGGTTTCCGTGAAATATTGGAGAAGGGCGCTGCTTCTATCCTCCAACCGGACCTATGTCATGCGGGCGGAATCAGCGAGGTCCGAACCATCGCAGGTATGGCGGAGGCATACTATGCCGGCATCGCACCTCACAATCCGTTAGGACCCATTTCGCTTGCGGCGTGCATTCAGTTGGACGCGTCGATCCCCAACTTCCTCGCGCAAGAGCACACAACGTTAGGAGAAGGTTACCTCAAAAACCCGTTTGTTTTCAAAGACGGCTTCGTGGAGTTGCCGACCGGTCCCGGTTTGGGGATTGAGCTTGATGAAGATGCACTAGAGGACAAGATTGACCACGATTGGCAGAACCCTCAGACCTATGATCCAGATGATGGGTCAGTGGTCGATTGGTAGTTTGTACGTTTACTCATTGGATGAACTTCTGAACCTTGAATGCTTATGTGGAAACGACAGTGTAACTGAAACTAAGGGGGCCGTAATGCTAACAGCGGAACAGGAATCGTATTTTGAGACTTTCGGTTTTCTCTTTATGCGGCAATACTTCTCGCCCGACGAGATGAGCGAGATTATGCATGAGTTTGACGCAGTGCTGACTGAAGAACGCGGCGGTAAACCCTTCACTGGGGAGGAACAGAGTACGACAACGATCGTTGAGCACAGTTCCTTTTTCACACAACTTGTTGAGAGCGATCGCGTCTATAAGGTCATTGAACAGTTGATGCCGGGCGAGTTTATTTGGTCCGGTTCCGAGGGCAACCTGACCACCCACAGCGAACACCGATGGCATGCGGATCGGCAAGGCCTGGCGGAAGTTGATTACCTGCGAATTAAGGTAATGATCTACCTCGATCCCGTGACAAAAGAACGGGGTTGTCTGCGGATTATTCCCGGTTCACATCGGTTGCCGCTTCACACAGATCTTCAGCCACTAATCGCCCAGAAACCGGATTCGAGCCCAACGACTTTCGGGATTTCCGGGGCAGAATTACCCTGCTTTCCGCTCGAAGCGCAGCCGGGCGATGTGGTGTTCTTTAATCACTGTTTGTGGCACGGGATGTTCGGGGGGTGGGCGGGTCGTCGCTATATTGCCCTGAAATTTGCTGCCAAACCGACAACTGAGGCACACATCGCTTCGTTACGGCGATGGTCGCCATACGCGCTGAAACCGAATGCGGCGTTTGTCAACAGTAATCGGCCGCGGATTCAAAGCATGATGGAAGGGATTCCGGAAGTTGAATTGGGCGGCGAAGCCTAAACGCTGCTGCGCCTTGATTTAACAATGGCTGCAGCCCTCACAGCGGTCCGTCGAACAGCTATGGCGAATATTTCTGCTTATACCTCTGCCCGCTTCGGGTCACGGATGAAAAGCATGGTCAAGATGGTCGCAAACGTCGAAGCGATAAGGACGAAAAACCAAGGATAGGTAGGTTTTTGAGCGTAGAGATAGCCTCCCGCCAGCGATGATATCATTAAAGGCAGGGTAATGATAAAGCCGGTGCCCGGTCCACCGGTTCCACCCCCTGCGGCACCAATCATAACGCCGCCTTGTCCTAGGGCTGCCATCACCTGCCCGCGAATTTCTCGTGGCGCAATGTCTGCCATCAAGGCACTACACGCGGGGATAGTAATGGCAGATGCCACCGCAATCACCAACCGTATCAGAAGAACAGCGATGAAACTTTTCGCAAGGATGAAAAGTGGCATTGCCACAGTCGAAAGGAGCAAGGCTACCAATAGTGAGGTCGTCCTGCCCCAACGATCAACCACAACCCCGGCGGGGATAAGTATCATGAGTCGCAAAGCTGTCTCGCAAAGCAGAATCAATCCCCACTGCGATGAAGGTAAGTCGATTTGCTCTATAGCGTAGACCACCCAGAAAGGACTCGCCACACCGTTCGCCATAAAGCTGAGGATAATGACCCCTGCGAGTGCCTTCAGGGAGGTGGGCAACCCTCGCAACAATGTGGGCATTCCACTGTATGCTTCGGTTAGCAAGCCGGGGAGAGAGGAAAGGGTCAGGTGGGCATGACGTTGGGGTGTGGATTCTTTGAGACAGCGCGCATGTATAATCGCGGAAGCTAGATACAACACTAGCATCGCTCCGTACAGCGTCCGGACACCGGTATTGGAACCGGAAAACTCTACAACGAGACCAGCAATGTAGGGCGCAAAGATGGAGAGACCGCTGGAAATGGTGTTCATTGTTGCCATACCTCGGCCTCGGTCTTCTGGAGACAGCGAGTCGGCAATCAGGGCTGACCGGGGCGGAAATCCCAGAACCACCACACCACTCAACAACGAAGCGATAGCAATGACTTGCCAGTTGAACGCAAGGACATATATCAGGACAAAGACGACAGAGAGATAATTGCCTAGAACGATAAGTTTGACTCGACTAGCGCGGTCGGTGAGGTAGCCGGCGATAGGGAATACAATCAAGCCTGCCAGTGGCCTGAGAAAGTTCACCCAGCCTATGGTTTTGGCGTTTCCACCGAGGGCGAGGACATATAGCGAGGCGTAAGGAAAAACCATCGCACGGGCGAAGTTGCCTAGCAGCCCGGTGATCGAAAAAATCATGATGTTGCCAGACACTAACCTTTTAGCATTGCTGATAATGCTGTTTTTAGGCATAACGCGTTTCCTCATTGACTAAATGTAACGACCTCTGGCAACGGCATATAGTTCTGTTTTTCCAGCAGTGCAAGGAGTGTCTGAGCGTACTGACGTGATACCACGAAATCCGTTGGGGAAATCTCGCCGAGAATATACCTCCCCATCTGTTTGGAGGCTCTGATTTCTTGTGCGATACGTGCGTTTTTGCATCGTAGCAGCATGACATCCATTAAGTAAGTCTGGCCGTACCGTTCCGCCCAATCCTTGATTGAGATCTCAACATTCTGTGGGATACCCGTTTTGGAATGCGTGTTCAAAAACACTAAAATTTCATCAAGGCACAGTCCCGATCGCAAACCTTTGTAGATTGATTCGACGGAGAATTTGTAGGTGGACATCTGATCCGCTTGGTGAAGCTCCGCAATATGGTTGAGCTTCCAACGGAGTTCGGGGGCTAGATAGCTCGAGGCAAGTACTTCGTGATTGGGCTGAATAATGAAGGACGACTCGAATTCGTAACTCTCAATCGGTGCGCCATAGAAAAGGTGCTTGCCGAGATCGGTTACCCGAATCGCAACATCGTCTCCTAGATGGGCAAACCCAATTCCTCCCATATAGGTCAAGTAATTAACAAAGGCACGTTCAAGCTGGGAGTAGAGCGTTTGCATCCATGTGGTACTCACTGAGAATTTGGAGACCTGTTCTTGAATGGAGGACAGCAGTACCCATCGATCCGATGGGAGCGTGCGGACAAGGGATAGCGCGATTGACACCGGCGGTTCTTTCATCAGGCCGTGTATCAGCCAGTAACGGTACATGTCCACCAGTTTTTCCGAATCAGTTTTTTGAATCCAGGCCCGCCCGGCTTCACTACATAGTAGCTTGGAATCGTTTGGATAAACGAGCTTCCGGTGCCGACAAAAATGGAAGATAAAGGCTAGGCGATCTGAGTTCCCTACTATTGGGTTAATCTTATCATAGACCTTTGGTGTATCGTCCGGGGCTTCAAAACGTCTGAGAAGACCTTTCTGTATGCGTTTGTAGATGCTGCCTTGCTGTGTCTGCTGTATTCCATATTGGGAAGCAAAGCAGAGGAACGAAAAAACATCTCGAGCCAGTGCAAAACCGTCGTCGCGAACATTTTTTGGAGACTGTTTGCGGGATTTTAAGGCTTTGTTTATATCCTTTGCGAAGATTTGTTCTAGCAGCAAACGCAGGTCAGCTGGGACGATGTAGTGGTAGTGTATACTGCCTTGTGCAACCGAAAAGATAAACCCCGATTCGGCAAGTGTGTGCAGAACTTCGCTACCTCTGCTAGGCCAACCACGGCTCATTTGATTGATTTTTCGATTGAATAGGGGAAACGGGACCCCCGTATCACCGCAGGAGAAGGTAAGGATTATCAGCACTAAACGCTCGTAAGAGTCTAGGCGTGCTACCGCCTTCTTCAAGGATACCGGATCAAGAAATATCTCAACAATCTGCTGACGCAGCTGTGATGCAGTCAGTCGATCAGTTAATCCCAGCCGACGTGCGATCCGTTGACAATATACTTTGGAGGCGTTTTTAAGGAAGTCCCTGTAATTCATCCTGTATTCAGACACTCCTAATCAGAGATAGAGTGAAAAGTAAATTATAGCACATTAGGGGGACAAAACAAGCCCTATTTCCGAGTTTCGTGCTATGGAAAACTTGATGAGCTGATCACGGTCCTCCAAAATACCCGCTGGGTGTATCTTAAAAGTTGGTGTTTCACGTGTTACCACACAGATATGGAGGGAATCAATGAAATTACCTAAATATCCGGTCTGGAAGTGGCGCATTGCGCTGATAGTACTGGTAGCTTGGATCTGCCTTGATGGGGTAGAGCTGATCACAAGCGCGCAAGTGCAGCCTCCCCGTCGAAGAAGAGGTTTGATGATTAATCCAGAGGAAATAAAGAAAAAAGATGAGGTAACGGTCGATGTTGGAAAGAGCCTCGTTGAGATTGCTCAGCGTGCAGGGCGGCAGAGCGCGAATCAGATGGTCGATTTAGTTCTTGTTGTTGATGGAAGCTTGGGGATGAAGGAACCCGGCAGCACGATTGAGGCACGGGTCGTTGATATAGTGACCACCTTTGAAGCGTCGGTGATTGATTATCAATTAGGACTCGTTTGGTTTCAGAATGCGGGTAAGACATCACGAATCACAGTCAAACCATTGCAAACCGGCCTGATTGAGATGGAAGATAACTTTCGCAATGTGCCTCCACCCAAGTTTAAGGGGCGTACCGCAGGACACGGGCTAGACGCGATTATAGAAGGACTTGAAGAGCTACAATTTCGGTCAGATGCCGAAAAACATCTCATTGTTGTGACAAATTCAAAACTGAAAACGTCTTGGGGCGGGGGATCCGAACAGAATCAGGTTGTGGGGAAGATTCTAGACCTGTGTAAGCGAGACAAGATTCGCATCAACATCATCGGTATCGGTGAAGAGATACAGGTACAATTAGCCGATTACACCGGGGGCAAATGGTATGCGATTGATAAATATCAGCGTAAGGTTAGTCGTGCACCCCTGATAGACAAATCTATACTCAAGATTGACGGGATCTTTAGGCGCATCGCGCAACATATTGCTGATACCGTGAAACGACCGGCCGATATCGTGTTTGTCTACGACTCTAGTTTGAGCATGGACGATAAGGTGGACGAGATCTGCACAGGGGTGGATATATTAGTCAACATTCTGGATGCCGAAGGGCTAGATTACCGATTTGGGGTTATCCGGTTCTGGGCACGGTTGGGTGGAGGCGAAAGTTCGATTATTACAACCAAACCGCCGCTGAATGCCGATCAGGTCAAGAAGCTATTTCAAAGACCACGGACCGGCGATGAGCACCTGCTAGACGCAATTATGGAAGCAGTGCCCAAGCTCCATACACCTGAAGATCGGAAACTCGTACTTTTTATCGTTACTGATGAACCCTCTAGCAGTGGACCAGAGACAGACTATACCTTTGCGAGAGCGATTGAAGTCTGCCGTCATGCTGACGCGCAGGTCTATGCCATCGGGAGGGCTTCTGTGCGTCCTGCAAACGCTGGTCAGGGCGCGCCGGAAGAGTTCCAACGACGTGTGCCTGCCGCCACAAACGGGCAACATTATATCATGCCAGGGACGGAGGTGCCCTTTCGGAACCGTCTCATCCAGTAAGCCGCTTAACAAAACAGATTTTGGTTGACTAGACTATACTTTGTGGCTTGTAAGACTGCACCAGGCGAATGATTCCCTCCATTCGCCTTTTTTATTCTTGGTTCCGTAAAGAAAGAGGCAAAATGCCGCTTAGGATAGCGTGGATTGAGAGGGTGTTTCTACAGGGAGCCATATTTTTTTTCTTAAAAGCAAAAAAAAGTGCTAGAAAAAATCTCGGAATTGTATCTTAGTAAAGTATCGGGGAACACGAATCCGGGCTAAACTGATTATATCAACTATATTTGTTCATCTCCTCACTTTAATTGTAAAAGGATTGCCAACCCCAAGCAAACTTAATCACCCTAAAAAATAATAGACTGATTTGAGGGCAGAGGAGGAATCGTGGATGTACCGGAGATACAATCTTGCACATTTGATTTCAGCTGGTGTTGTCGGCTTGATGCTGACATCGCTGATAGTAGGCATTGGCGCACAGGCACGGATTGCCTTTGAATCTGATAGGGATTGGGACGTTCTACGCTTTGACATCTACGTGATGGACAACGATGGTGGTAATCAGCGAAACCTAACTAACAATCCTGGTGATGATAGGGCACCCTCATGGTCCCCTGACGGCAAACGGATTGCCTTCTCATCTGATAGGAATGATAGGGGGGGAGACCGGCAAATCTACGTGATGGACGCCAATGGTGACAATCAGCGAAACCTTTCTAACAATGCCTTTGATGAATTTGAACCCTCATGGTCACCAGACGGTAAACGCATTATCTTCACGTCTAAGAGGGATGGAAACAGGGAAATCTACGTGATGAATGCTGATGGGGGCAACCCTAAAAACCTCTCTAACAATCCATTTCCTGATTTGAACCCCTCATGGTCTCCGGACGGTGAGCGTATTATCTTTATTTCCATTGGGAATGGAGACTTTGACATCTTCGTGATGGACACCGATGGTGGCAATCGGCGCAATCTCACCAATAGTGACCGTAGTGACGAGGACCCCGTATGGTCTCCTGATGGTAAACGCATTGCTTTTACTTCCTTGAGAGATGGGGGAAACCGGGACATCTTCGTAATGGACGCCGATGGTGGCAATCAGCGAAACCTTACCAATCATCCCGATAGGGACTGGAATCCCTCATGGTCTCCGGACGGCAAACGGATTGCCTTCGTGTCGAATAGGACTGCGGATTTGAATCGGGACCTTTTCGTGATGGACGCCGATGGCGGCAACCCTAAAAACCTCACCAATCATCCCGATGATGACGAAGCTCCTGCATGGCTTAACGCTGTTCTTTCAGTTGCTCCTGTAGGTAAGACACTCACAATATGGGGACGGCTTAAACAGGCTGATCGGTAGCTGCCATTATTGAGAAAACAAGGCTTGCTAAGACGTGGGAACGTACAGGCATGGGGCACAAACGGCAAGGAAGGGGTGATGGATTCGTACGATAATATACGAATTGCCCTTTTAATCGTAAAGGGGCTGCCAACGCAATCTGAACTCTATCAATTCCAAAGAATAATAAACCGATTTGAAAATAGAGGGGGAATAACAGATGCACCGGAAATACAATCTCGCACATTTCATTTTAGCTAGCGTAGTCGTGTTGGGGCTGACGCTGTTGATGATATGCGTTGATGCACAGGCACGGATTGCCTTCACGTCTGGTAGGAGTGGGAACGCTGAAATCTACGTGATGGACGCCGATGGGGGAAATCCTCGAAATCTCACCAATCATCCCGATGGGGACGCTAATCCTGCATGGACCCCTGACGGTAAACGGATTGTCTTCATGTCCGATAGGGATGGACACGTTAATGTACGCAATTCTCCTAATTATGAAATCTACGTGATGGATGCCGATGGAGGCAATCAACTAAACCTCACTAACGATGCCAATGATGACAGAGATCCGTCATGGTCTCCTGATGGTAAACGGATTGTCTTCTCGTCTGATAGAGATAATGATAGAGATCATAACATTGAAATCTACGTGATGGACGCCGATGGGGGAAATCAACAAAGACTCACTAACAATCTCACTGAGGACGAGTATCCCTCCTGGTCTCCTGACGGTAACCGGATTGCCTTCAGTGCCCGTAGGGAGGGGCACTTTGAAAACGAGCTTGGAATCACTTATGAAATTTACGTGATGGACGCCGATGGTGGTAATCAACAAAGACTCACTGAAAATCGCAATAACGATTGGAACCCCTCCTGGTCTCCGGACAGTCAACGGATTGCCTTCATGTCTGATAGGAAGGGGGATGTTGTAAACTGGGACATCTACGTGATGGATGCCGATGGGGGGAATCCTCAAAACCTCACTGAAAATCGCGTTTATGACTCTTCACCCTCATGGTCTCCTGACGGCAAACGGATTGCCTTCTTTTCTTTTAGGGATGAGAACGCTGAAATCTACGTGATGGACGCCGATGGGGGGAATCCTCAAAACCTCACCAATAATCCGCATAGTGACAGTGCCCCAGCATGGTTTAACTCTCCTCTTTCGGTTTCTGCTGCAGGCAAACAGTTTACAATGTGGGGACGACTCAAACAGGTTGATCGATAACTACCATTAGCGAGAGAATGGTATTTGTCGTCTGCTTGCGCTGAACGGTTCGGCAAAGATAGCAATCCGCAATTTGCTTGACGCTGATTAGACGAGTTAATATAATGCTCAACAAACCTTTCAATCTGATGGGATATTCACATAAAGTACCAGAAAAATCTCAGGGCTGTATCTTGATAAAATGTTGGGGAGGAGGGAAGATTCATGGCTAAGGAGGATAAGCTCATTGATCGTGCCCAAGCTGGGAATGAAGGGGCATTTGCCGACCTAATGCGGGAATACTACCCTTTTGTCTATACGATTGTTATAAGAATCGTGGACAATCCCCATGATGTCGAAGAGGTGGTACAAGACACCTTTTTCAACGCCTATCGAGGACTGACGCAACTTGAGGATGCAGTGAAGTTCAAAAGCTGGTTGGCAGAGATTGCGCGGAATTGTGCGCGACAGTGGCTCCGAAAACAGAAAGGTGAGACTGTATCCCTTGACGAAGTGAGCGAAGGGGTACTGCAAACGGAGGATTCTCCTGATGAGCGATTAACACAACAGGAGCAGAGGGAGCTGATTCGCCGGACAATAGAGACGCTTCCGCAAAAGGACAGAGACATTGCCCGCGCCTTCTATCTTGAGGGTGCAAGCTACAATGAACTGACGAGTACACACGGGCTGTCGGACAAGGCGATTTCGTTTCGGCTCTCACGCGCGAAACAACAACTCTCCAAACGGTTACGATATCTTCTCACTGGTGTGTTCGTTTCTCCCGGCCTGACGCTGAAAAAACTTTATACAAGAGGTCTAACCATCATGAAGGTTGGAACTACCCCCAAGGTGATGGTTGGAGTGACAGGGTTGATTGCGCTGATTTTCATCGGTTTCATTGGGTTACGTCAGATGAATGCGCCTCTAATCGAGGAGCGGGTGTATCTGTCGCCCTGGGAGGATGGTCATGCGCGTTCACGAAGCAACCCCGAAGGTGACATCGCTCAAGATACAGAAAGCCGGAACAATCTGCCACAAATTGCTGCCGCGTCCACAGCAGGAACAGAGTCAATGAATGATTTCTTCGATCAACCCGACGAAGCAGATATGACGCAGTTCGCGATAGAAACGGAACTTGAGCTAGACTTTACTACCGACATATCTGCGCCACCAGAAAGCGCAGGTCAGGCCGCTGAAGATGTGATGTATGCTTACTTAGAGGCGTGGCGAAACTTTGATTCTAAGGTGATATACTCGTTAATGACAGAGCAGTATAGGCGTAGCATCTATGAGAGTTCTGCTGATGGGGAAAGCACAAATATGTCAGATGAAGCCCCAGCTGAGGTCGTCGAAACTAGGAGTCAAATGCTAGCTGAGGCAATCCGTGAACTACGAAAGCAGACATCGGTTGTAAGCAGCGAATATGCCGGGGACGAATTTCACTTTCAATTGAGAATGCCAGAGGGGATTTCAGATCAGGGGACGCCAATAGTTAATTGCCCATATCAGCAGGTTAAGATGCGAAAAGAGAATGGGGTGTGGCGCATTTATTTTATTCTGTTGGATCATGACAATAGACAGGTCCCTAGCTCGCAAACCTATTTCCAAGACTGCATTAGGCGAATGATTTATCCATTCGCCTTTTTTTATTGCTTGCTCCGCGAAAAAACAGGTAAAATATCTCTGAGGGTAAGGTAAATTTGAGGAGGCCTTGGCGGATAGCCGTATTTTTTTCATTTCAAAGCAAAAAAGTGGTAAAAAAAATCTCGGAACTGTGTCTTGGTAGGGTGTAAAGGAGAAATGGAGAGCTATGGCTAAGGAGAATACGCTTATCTATCGCGCCCAAACTGGAGATGAAGCGGCATTTGCTAATCTGATGCGAACGTACCATGCCTTTGTTTATACGATTGCTATCGGGATCGTGGACAATCCCCATGACGCTGAGGAAGTAGTGCAAGACGCGTTTCTCAACGCCTACCAAGGGTTAACACAGCTTGAGGATGCGACCAAATTCAAGGGCTGGTTGGCAGAGATTACGCGAAATCGCGCACGAAACTGGCTTCGCAAACAACAGGGCGAGACCGTATCCATTGACGAAGTGAGTGAGGGGATACTTCAAACGGAAGATTCACCGGATGAGCGATTGGCACGGTTAGAGCAGAGGGAACTGATTCGCCGTACAATGGAGACGCTTCCGCAAAAAGACAGGGACATTGCCCGCGCCTTCTATCTGGAGGGTGCGAGTTACGACGAACTGACTAGTACGCATGGACTGTCATACAACGCAGTTGCGTTGCGGCTTTTCCGTATCAAGCGGAAACTCTCCAAACAGTTGCGCTATCTTCTGACAGGCATCTTCGTTTCTCCCGGATTGACACTAAAAAAACTTTACACGGGAGGTCTAACTGTCATGAAAGTTGGAACGGCACCTAAAATAACGATTGGCGCGGCAGCACTGATTGGGCTCATTTTTATCGGTTACATTGGGATACGTCAGATGAATGCACCCACAGTTGCAGAACGCGTGTATCTGTCGCCATGGGAGGATGGCACTGCACGCACACAAAACAGCGCTGAAGGACTCCCAACTGAGACCTCTCAAGATGCGGAAAACGGAGGCACTCAGTCGCAAATTGCCACGACGGAATCTACACCAGGAATAGAGTCAACACACGGTTTCTTCGATCAACCCGACGAAACGGATATGACACAATTCGCAACAGACGCGGAATTTGAACTAGACGCAGAGCAGGACTTCATTACCGACACATCTGCGTCATCGGAAAGCACAGGTCAGGCCGCTGAAGATGTGATGGATGCTTACGTGGAGGCTTGGCGGAATGCTGACTCTGAGGCAATGCGCCTACTATTGACAGAAAATATGAGACGCGGCAGTTCTGATCATGACACTGAGGTTTCCATAGAGATAAGAGAAGTGCGGAATGAATCATCAGATGATATACCCAAGGAGGTCCTCGAAGCTATGGCTGAAGAGCAGACGAGGCAGCTTCAACCACCGCTGAGGGTATCGATCCGCGAAATGCAAAGTCAGGCATCGGTTGTAAGCAGCGAATATGTTGGTGATGAATTTCACTTCCTAATGAGAATGCCAGCACCAAAGATACCGGAGAGTGTTGGAGATCAGGGAATAGAAATATCTGTCCCGCCCCCGCCAGATCTTCTTATCAAGATGCGAAAAGAGGAGGGAGTGTGGCGGGTTTATGAAGGTGGGATGTTAGACTAGCTCGCAAACCTATCCCCAAGACTTCACGAGGCGAATGGTTCCAGCCATTCGCCTTTTTTTATTCCTCACTCTCGAATTGCTGCAAATAGGTCAGGTTAAAACCCTGTGGACATCGCGACCTCAAATGTTTCAAACCAGACGTACATCAGGCTGACGCCGTGCTGTTTATAAAAATAGTTGAACATCAGGTGGGGCTCTTTTCCGTCATACATGCCACGCACAGAGAAACCTTTGCCAAAGTCAATGCTAGCACCAAAAGGAAAATTGAGCTCGTCATCCCACTCAGAATAATTCACTGTCCCATACACGGAGAGTGGCAGGTATGGCAGCCGTTTGGTAGCAGTCAAGAAGTAAGCTTGTTCACTTGCAGGAGAACCGATGCGATCCGAGCTTGTGCCGAGAAATAGCCCCGGGCGGATATCCGTTTCTGTAAACAGGAATAGGCTAAAAAGCGGCACTATCTCCGAAGCTGCTAGATTATACTCGACACCGACTTGTAGTCTGTCTATCAATCGGTGATTCAGTGTCGTACGCCAGCGTGGGCGTTCCTTCTCCGTATCCACATAACGCAAAGATACTGCCCATTTTGTCTGAATGCCGCTTCCCCGAAGCGGTGCCCCTTCGCCGGGTCACCCGCTTCAGGTAGGGGCAGTAGAGGTCGGTCGTTTCGGTTGCAGCGGTTTGAGTTGAAATTCGCTCTCAGCCGCCCAGCCACTGATCGATGCTGCTAAGAATAAACAAAGAACCAGATATCGAATAAGCATGAAAGCTTCCTGTCAATCGAATTCAGATAGTTTGACAGGGCGACCCTCCGCTGCTGAGCGATCTGCGGCGAAAACAACGCGGTGCGATTCAAACGCGGTGTCGAAATCGGTCAGAGGCATCGGCTCGCCTGTGCCGATGCTGTCAATAAACGCCTGAAACTGTGGCTCATACGGATGGTCACTTACATCTCCCGAATCGATGAGCGAAGTCTCAAGCGTACTCCACCGGCTCTTTTCCATCCCCTTCAATTTTGCTGAGTAGATTCGGTTGTCCAACAGACTGCCTTCGCTGCCGACCAGATGGATATGGAAGTAATAAGGTTGGAGACAATCTACGCAGGAAGCTACCTTCGCAATTTTGTTCCCACCCTCAAACTTGAGAATCGTGACACTAGTGGTCTCATATTCATACGGGACGAAATCCTTTCCTGTCGATTGTGTGTGGTAGCTGGTGACCTCCTCGACCTGTCCATCCATGAAGAAGAGCAGACCATCAAGCGCGTGGCAACCTGCTGTCAACAGGCTGCTACCGGCGAAGTCTTTTTTGATGTTCCAACCGTATTGACCGTACCAAGGACCGATACCGTGGTAGTAGTCCACTTCGCTGTAGTGCAATTCGCCGAGTAAGCCTTCATCAATAATCGAGCGGATCATCGTGAAGTGTGCGCTGTAGCGGCACTCGAAGCAGACACATACCCCCACACCTGCTTTTCGTATCGCGTCACGCACCCGTTTGGCATCTTCATACGTTAGGCAGATCGGTTTTTCGATAATTAGATGTTTCCCCGCTTCCGCGGCGGCGATAGCCTGATCTGCGTGAAACGGATGGGGGGTGCAGATGTCCACGATGTGTATATCTGGATCCGCTATCATCGCCTCATAGTCAGTATAGGCTTTCAGCGGTGTGCCAAATTCTGCTTCCAATGCTGCTTCGTCGTGCTCACGTCGGGAGCAGATTGCTGTAACATTTCCACCCTGAACCGCCTTAAAGGTCTCAATGTGCGCCCCGGCAACCCAGCCCAATCCAACAATACCAACATTCATATCACTCATTTTTACCTCCGAATATCTCTATGTTATTTTTGCCTTACAACGTACTAGACTTCCCGTTTGTCCAAATACTCTATACCGATTTTAGATTACTGTCAATACATTTTTTCGTTTGTTGTCACCCTTCGGAATCTGCTATACTGTCATTTATAGCTATTTTGATTTGAGTTGGAGATGAACGGAGGATACTTGATGGATGCATTATTGCTTGATTTTCCAGAATCGTTCGAGTCAGAACGATTGACCATTCGCGCCCCTCGTCCGGGGGATGGCACTGAAATGTACGCTGCCGTTCGGGAAACCTTCGATGACCTCAAGCCATGGATGCCGTGGGCGCGTCAGATGCCTACCTTGCAGGAGTTAGAAGGCTATGTCCGCCGGACGCAGTGTCAATTTTTAGCACGGGAGGATTTGGCACTGCTCCTTTTTCTCAAAGGCACAAACACAATAGTTGGGGGCAGCGGCTTGCATCGAATAGACTGGGATATTCCTAAGTTTGAGATTGGCTATTGGTGTCGAAAGTGTTTTCAGGGACAAGGCTACATCACCGAGTCAACGGAGACAATCACAAAGTTCGCGTTTGAGACCCTTGGAGCCAAACGGGTGGAAATCCGTTGTGACACAAAAAATGTCAGGAGTCGGCGCATCCCTGACCGGCTTGGATTCAGATTGGAAGGCACATTGCGAAATAATTCGCTCTCAACATCAGGGGAATTACGGGATACACTCGTATTCGCAAAGATAAAATGTGATGCGTAAAAGACAAAGAAAAATTGGGACTAATACCAACTCGTATGATTAGGAGAGACGACATGCAGCTGACCGAAGAACAGCTAGAGCAATATAGAACCGAAGGGTACACCGTCGTGCGTGGATTAATTTCACCCGAAGAGGGTTGTCGAGTACGTAATCGTCTCATGGAGTTACTAGCTGGCGACCACGATTGGCCCGACACCCATTTTCAGGTGCTTAATCCGTCAAAGTTCCGAAATAAGGAGGGCGGGGTCGTTCCGATTGGTGTACAACGTCCCGCGATGCAGGAACGGATTTTCAAAGAGATAGCCGACCACTCAAACTTGGAGAGCGCAATGGAACAACTACTCGGCGGTCCTGTCAAACGTTTCACTGATCAGGCATTGATTAAGCATCGCACCATCAGCGGCCAATCGTTTTTCCACCAAGATTCGTTCTATTGGCATTTGGCGCCTGAGCAGGGGTGCAATTCGTGGATTGCTCTTGATGAGGTGGGGGTCGATGGATGCGCGTTGGCAATCATGCCCGGCTCGCACCAATCGTGGAGGTTGATCGAGCATGAGGCTTACTACGATGAGCCGAGCTTTCACACCGCCCGAAGTGGCGAAGCGTTCACGCGATGGCGCATTCCGATAGCGGAGATCGATTTTTCTGGGGAAGTGCTATTGCCCATGGCGCCGGGAGATGCGGCGTTCTTTACCAATTACACGTGGCACCGCTCTGAGCCCAACAACTCTGGGGTTCATAAGTGTGCGTATGCGATTGCGTATCAGTTGCGCAGCTGATTTTTTACATGAGCTTTTTATTTTACAGTGGATTGCAACGGAAGACGGAGGTAAACCGTGTTAATTTTTGACGGTGACTACCCGATGGCGTATGGTGCGATTGACCTCAATCGAGATCTGACCTTACCGATTGAAGAGGTCAGAGCTGTTCAATCGGGATCGCGGGAAGGGGATCGGTGGCCCGCTGCTGGAACGATGGCCTCACTTCCGGAGATGCGACGCGGAAAAATTGCAGCAGCACTGGTTAAAATAACGGGACGAATTCAGCGCGAAAACAGTCCCATCTGGGGATACCGGAGCGGTGATGTCGCCTATGCTGCGGCGCAAGCACACCTCGCCTACTATCGGATTCTAGAGTGCAGAGGCGAAGCCCGTATCTTGAGGAATCGTGGTGATTTCAGCGAACATATGCGAACATGGTCAGAAGCTACGGACTATGCGGATTTGCCGGTTGGCATGGTTCTCGGTATGGAGGGGGCAGACCCCATCCTCTGGCCCCAACATGTCCATGAATGGTGGGAAAGCGGACTGTGCACAATTAACTTGGCGCATTACGGCATCAGCACCTATTCTCACGGAACAGGCAGACCCGGCGGGTTGTTGCCTCCCGCCAAACCGCTGCTGCGCGAAATGGAAGAGCTAGGGATGATTCTTGACCTCACCCATACCGCTGATGAAGCGTTTTGGAGCGCATTGAACCTATTCGCCGGACCGGTGATGGCAAGCCACCAGAACTGCCGCGCGTTGACACCCGGCGAACGACAGTTTTCCGACGAACAGCTCAAAGCCCTCCTAGAACGCGGGGGCGTTATCGGGACGTCAATGGATACGTGGATGATTTACGCAGAAGCGGGCATTGATTGGGGCGGGGACATTCCGCCACGTCGCAGCGTTTTCCCGAGAGAGGCGGTTACGTTAGAACATCTGGTCAACTACATTGACCACGTCTGCCAGTTAGCAGGCAATTCGCAGCACGCTGCCATCGGTGGGGATACGGACGGTCAAGGGGGCAAAGACGGTGCCCCGTATGAAATTGATACTGTGGCAGATTATCAGAAAATTGCCGCTATTCTTGATAAACGCGGCTATGCTGAGGCAGACATCGCTAATGTAATGTATCGGAATTGGCAGCGGTTTTATGAGCGATGGTTGCCAGCATGAGAGGTTTGTTCACAACTGACCGACATGCTAGCGGGAGGTGACTGTTTAATCAGAAATCAACTATGGTGAATTCTAAAATCTACTATAGATAAAATAAAGGTTAACAACGGATGCACACATTACCGAACGTCTCCATCGAAGAGATGACCCCCGATCATCCGGAGTGGGCGGAATTGGTTGATATCATCGCGCATGAAAACCAAACAGGTTGGGCGTTTAATTCGTATTTTGAACGGTTCGCCCGTTACTTCTTAGCTGCCAAACGGGATGGGGATATTGTTGGATTTCTCATGTTTGTGGTTTGGGACATCGGCCCCCATGACCGCGACCAGCCACCTATTCAGCTGCACGGCAAGAATCTGCGAGAAGCAAAGATTATTGCGTTCGGTGTGAAGGCAGCTTTTAGGCGGCAAGGTATCGGCAGGGCATTGCAAGAATATACGTTGAACCGAGCGAAGGCGCTTGGTTGTTATCAAGTTCGATCGGTCAGCGACATGGATCACTCCGAAAACCATCAGCTCAAGCTGTCTATGGGTTTTGCCGTTGAGCCGATGGAGCGTGAAGAACCGAGTTTGGCGTTTATCATGCCGTTAAGTCGGATTGAAAAATGATTTCAATTGCTGCCATAACACAGCAATTTGATCTGGCGCGAATTACTAACCCTTTGTCATCGTTTAATTGCTGCTACAGCATCACACCTCGATCGGGAACTATAGTGGATTCTAAAAATAAATGGACACTTTCGCCCCCCGGTAGGTGCGGTTTCCAACCGCACCGCATCGGCGCAGTTAGAAACTGCGCCTACCAAACGGGAAAACGGTAGTTTCGTTTTCCTAACCGCACCGGTTTGGAGTGTCTAATTATGGTGAATTGGACAAATAAGTGAACATTTCCCAAAGTCCCCCTGATAAGGGGGATTTAGGGGGTTGATTGTGCATTGAAAGTGTCTAAGTAATTCTAAAATCTACTATAATTACCAACGATTCGATAATCCAAGCATCTGCATTTGTAAAAACTGTGTGGTAAAAATAACCCTCTTTTTAGAAAAGGAGTATGAAACGAATGAGAGTCATTACCGGCGGGATTGGTCATGAGACGAGCACTTTTACTACCGTTGCCACTACTTGGGAGAGTTACCGTAATCAGCGTTTTGGTTATCTAGTTGGAAACGAAATCATCAACAAATTTCGTGGAACTAACTCGACCATCGGTGGATTCATTGATGGGGCAGAAACGCACGGATTTGAGCTGATTCCCACGATTTTTGCCAACGCGCATCCGAGTGGCCCCACGCCTCGATCTATTTTTGATGCCATCTTAAAAGATATGCTGGACAGAATGGCTGAAGCAGGGCCTGTTGATGGTGTACTGCTCAATCTGCACGGCGCGATGGTCGCGGAGGGAATTAACGATGGCGAAGGGCATATCCTGACAGCTGTGCGAGAATTGGTTGGTCCGCAGGTGCCTATCTTGGCGGAGTTGGACATCCATTCCAACGTTTCCCGTCGAATGATCGAGATGGCCGATGTGTTAATTGGAAGGGAGACCTACCCGGAGATTGATCAGGCGGAACGCGCCCGTGAATGCGCCGATGTGCTAGCTGGGATTCACCGGGAGGGGTTATGTCCTACCATGGCACTACACCAGATTCCGATGGTTTGGGGATTGAATCAGGTCACGGCACACCCGCCGATGCGGGAGGCAATTGCTGAATTACATAGAATTGAAGCACAACCGGGCGTGATTTGCGGTTCGATTGCGACCTGCTATCCGTTAGCTGACATCCCGGATATGGGGGCGTCGGTTTATATTGTGACTGACAATGATCTGGATTTGGCACAGCAGTATGCGGATGAACTGGCGGCATGGATCTGGGAGCGTCGCGAGGACTGGCAAGCGCCGATGCCACCGACCCGCGAAGCCCTAGCCCAAGCGACGGCGGACGGGAAATTTCCAGCGATCTTTGCTGATAGAAATGACAATACCGGCGGTGGTTCGCCGGGCGATAGTACCGGTGTATTGCAGACATTCATCGAAGCGGGGTTGGAGGATGCATGTATCTTGTATATTGTCGATCCGGAAGCGGTAGAGGCATGTCAAGAGGCAGGCGCAGGAGCGACACTAACCTTAGATGTAGGCGCGAAATCAACGCCGCTTCAGGGGCAACCGGTGCGTATGACGGCGGAGGTCATCGCGCTTTCAGATGGGCACTTCCGTTACGATGGACCGCGGAATGCCGGTTTGGAAAGCAGCATGGGGCCCTCGGCATATATCCGGCAGGACGGGATTCATGTGCTGTTGGTGACGCAGCGGGAGCAACCGTTCGACACCGCTTTTTCAAGAAGCATGGGATTAGATCCGCGTCAGATGCGTTACATTGGAGTCAAATCTTCAGCACATTTTCGGGCGGGGTTTGAGTCGTGGGCAGGAGCAATCCACGTGGTATCCGAGCCGAGCGTGCATGATCCGGTAGGGAAAGAGTTACCGTTCCACAATCTGGGTCGGAAGCTGTACCCGTTTGATGAGGTATAGAAGCAGATTCATGTCAAAAGCGCGTGAAACGTTAAAAATCGTACACGAGGAGAAACTGAGTTTTTGCCAGAAACTCAGGTTTTCGTGCACAGTTTCTAAACATGAATTTTACGCTTTGTGGGAAGCTGAATCCATCTGATAGACCGCGCGGTAAATTTTCCGCCCTTCCGCTTGATACTTTATCTCGAAACTGGTTGGGATATGTTCTATCTCAAGTGAGTCTGGTGGGAGGTAGACCAACGGCGGCGTATTTGTGAGACAGGCGTGGATTTCATAGAAATACGCTGCGTAGTCGGTAGCGATATGAATACGTCCGCTGCTCGGATGCAGGGTCCGAACCAATCCACGCAGCCAAACTTCGTTCCGAAACAGCCGACGCTTGCGATGCCGTTTCTTGGGCCACGGATCAGGAAAGTACACATGATACGCTTCGACAGTGTCTTCCCCGATGTACTGATCGACGAGGTAAGCGGCATCGCTCCAAATAAGGAAAACCCCCGTAGTTTTTCCTTTTAGCAACCGCTCTTTTGTGCGCTGAACGTATTTTAGTGCTCGCTCGATGCCAACGTAGTTAGTTTCTGGGTGTTGTCTTGAAGCTTCGAGCAGAAAACGTCCCTTACCGCATCCGATTTCTATCTCCACGGGGTTCTCGTTCCCAAAGAGTGCCTGCCAATCAATCGGGCGAGCGATTTCGGTCAGACTGGTCTGTTTATCTTTCCTGAGATCGATTAGAGCGGACCGTCCCGCCATGAGCTCAAAGAACTTTCGGTAGCGCAATTCGTGCATATACTTAGCCGAAGGCTCCCTTCTTATGCCTTCCCAACAGTCTTTGGAGCCGTTCATCCCCTCCGTCAAAGACATGTTCAGGCATCCGGTAGTCGATAAACGGATAGAGCCGCTGTGCAATGATGCGCTGGCTGTATGTAACGGCTGCAACGTACCGGATCTGATTGCGGTTATTAGGGGCCCCACGATGCCAAACTTGGCTATTAAACATATAGGCACCGCCTGCCTTTGTGAAGAAGCTGATGGGGCCCTTCCCCTCAAATGTCGGGTTCTCTTCAGCCGGTGGTCTGCGGCCTGAATAATGGCTGCCGGGGACAACCTGCGTTGGACCATCGTCTATAGTCTCAATATCGATGAGCGGGATGAGCACGTTGATAACAAAGCAGGGCAGCGTGATACGTGGGTCGTGTCGAGGCAAATCGTCCGGCAGTGGAAAATGGAGTTTATCATCACTATGCCAGCCACCCCCTTGTCCGGGGGCGTAGCGTAAGGCATTTTGGGACATCATGTGGCAGTCCTCCCCCAAAATTGCCTCGGCAAGGCTAACATAAGGCTCTCGCACGATGAGATCTCGGTAAGCCTCGTGGTATTCGAACATGCGCATCAGGCTGATACCACGGATGTGATCTCCTGCCTCATCGTGCATACGCGGGTCGTTATACTTTTGCTCCATTAACGCTTTAAGGGTAGCTGCTTCTGCTTGAGTAAATACCTCGCCCAAGAAATAGTATCCGTCACGGTTGAACTGTTCGACAATCCGTTGTGTTTCTTCCTCAGAAAACGGTTTGCCCTGCTGAATGGTGCTGGTCATTGGTGCTCTCCTTAAACAGTAACGAAATGTCGCGAAATACCGGCTCCTTACAGAAATGTAACACAATTTCGACGTAAAATCCGTTGATCCGCTCATCTCCTCAATGACAAACGTCCATCTACTCTATTGACACTGTTTTTCTAATCGGTTAAAATCTTCACTACAGATGGGCTTGTCTGCCTTGAAACCTGAAAGGAGAGCGGATTACAGTATATGCGGTCAGTACCTCAAATAACAGTCAGATGCATTGGAGAAATCTCGATTTTTGACATTGCTGGTTATTTTACCGAAGACTCAGCAGAAGGAATAAACGCGGCTTATGACCAAAGCACCAATTCGACGAAAATTTTGCTTCGTTTTGACCGGCAAAGCTTTATCACAAGCAGCGGGTTTGGTGTTATTGTCAAGCTGATTTGGAAGATGCGCAGCAAAGGACAGGTCTTACGTGTTGCCCATCCATCAGATCAGATGCGACATATTTTCGATGTTATTGGTCTATCCCAAACCATCGAAATCTTTGCTTCGGAGGAGACGGCGTTGGTGGATTTCTAGGCGTGCTACTGATGCGCTGTCGCCCTTTTCGTAATTTAATCACTTCTATGCAAGCTATTCTCTTAAGTGACGGGAAGCCCGGTCATTATAATCAGTCTTTAGGTGTGGTTGAGCGGATGCCAGAATGCGAGTATCACTGGATTGATGTCATGTTTCGTAGTAAACGGCGGGATAATCTGCTACGGGTGTTAATACGTTTATTGGGCGGATTTAGACTGCCGCGCCGACTTATCAGAACGTGCTTACGCATGGCACTCCGGCGAGACATATTGAAGGAAATTGATGTCCTTGAGCCTGATTTTATTCTTTCAACCGGTTCAGCCGTTGCCGCACCTAATCTCCTCCTCGGACAGCTCCTAAACGCAAAGACAGTTACCTGCCGCCGTCCTTCGCCGGTCGGTGTTCACCACTTCGATCTCGCTATCCTTCCCCAGATGTATTGGCCCCGCCGTAATAGAGGCAACATTTGCAAGACGCTTGGAGTCCCCAATCGCGTCTGTCCCGAAAAATTGAACGCGCAGCGCAAAGCGCTCCGCACAGATTTAGAGCTTTCCGATCAGAGACGGATTGGAATCCTGATTGGTGGTGAAGACCAACACAATACAATTACAGAAACAACCGCCGCCCGTTTCATCGAAACCTTGCAACGGTTCGCAACGAGGTGGGATAATCAGCTTTTGTTGACTACCTCCCGTCGTACCCCACCCCCCGTCGAAAATCTGATTAGCAACCAACTTTCAAATGCCCAATACTGTCCAATTCTTGTCTTAGCACATGGTGAACGGGCACTCGCGGATCCGGTAGGGACAATTTTCGCGCTGTCGGATGTGATTGTCGTTACCGAAGACAGCTTCTCAATGGTATGCGAAGCCGCAAGCAGCGGTAAGCGAGTGATTATCTTGGAGGTCGATCGCAAAACCTATCGTCGTCCGAAACGGGAACAAGCTTATTCGGAAATTATGCGTCACGCCTCAGTGATGCGGTCTAGCATTGAAAATCTGGAGACAACCCTTGAGACTGCCTTGACGGATGAAAGTCCCGTTACACCGTTAAAGGATACACAACGTGCCGCAACAGCCGTCAGGCAGCTACTCAAGGATTAATCAATTTTCCTACCAAGGCATTGTGCGGTTGGTATATGTGCGACCGGCATTCGCAGCTTCTTCACCACCTGAACCGACGCGAACACCGCTGTCGATTTTCTCAGCTACATTGTCCGGCGTTACACCGTCTAGGAACGCGATATTTTCAGCGTCGCAGGCAGCCTTAACACGGGTTCGTGCATTCGCCATATCTTCCGCGTAGGGTGGATCGTGCGCGTTGCTATAACCGTGCGACATGCCCATATCCCCCGGCCCCCATTCAGCAAAGGCAATACCAGGAACCCGTACCGTCGCCTCAACATTGCTCAGTGCCCGTTTGTTTTCAATCTTCAAGCCGAGAAAGATTTCACCTTTGGGGTTTAGGGGCCAAACATCGGCGCACTCCAAATATTCCGCGGTTGATATGCCCCAAATTGATGCCGCGCCGCCCTGTCCCCCAGCGCCACGCCGCCCTACATCGACCCCTTCTCCGACGCCGACCGTGTGGAACGGATAGCGGGCTGCTTCAACGAACGCCTTCACCGCACCGGGCGTTTCCGCATGACAAAGCAGGATACCGTGAACACCTCTCGCCAGTACCTGTTTGACCATCCACGCATTTGCGCGCATGACATGTTCGTCGGTGCCGTCCGTTGGCAAGGTGGTAATGATTGCCGGCGTGTGATGTCCACTTTTCGTGGGACCGCTTGCTGCCAGTCCTTTCATAAATGCGTCCAATGCCGGAAGGTTAAAAAGCCCGTGTTCCAGTTCAACCACGAGATAATCCGCCCACGTCTGAGACGCTTTCACGCCCCCTTCGTAGCTCAGTTCTCCTGCACCGGAATAATAGATTGGTTGACCCTGTTCTAGTAGTTCAATTGCCCGATTCACTCTTGCCATTTATGCACCTCTCTAAGTGTGGGATACAAAATATAGTAAACTCTGAACTCATATTCAACTACCTCTTTAGAACCTGTTTGAAAAATCATTTGATACGGTTTCGCATCAAGTAAATGGAAGCAATGTACACTATCGCCTCAGCGGTCTCAGCCAATCGTTCATAGTCCAAAGTCAATCGGCGAACAACCGAATCAAGAAAAAGTACGTTTCACAATCCATCGAAAGGGGACAACCACAAATCCCGATTGACCCACAGGAGTGGTGATATCCAATCGACACTGATGCGTTGCATATAACCAGTCGCCTAAGTCGCCGCGATAGCCAGCATCGGCACAGACTAACTGAGCGCAGTCACGTAGATGACTCGTCCGGGTCGAACTTCCCTTAGCACTTGATTTACTTTTAACATAGCGGGTTGAATATCCTGAATACGGTTACTTCTGGCAGAGATTAGAATGACACCGATAGCATATTTGCTGAGGCTCTGTTGATGTTCGATGCCCTTATCTATTGTTACAAGTGCGTCAAACGTTGCCGCGGCTTGCTGAAGTAGTTCGCCGTTTCGCTTTCCTTGCCAACCAAGCCGAGAAACCGTCGCGACTTGAAAATCAGCGTCGAAATATCGTACCAATCGCCAGTCTAGGTTTTCGTCAAGCAGTACGCACACGTTGCTTTGAACCTCCCGATACATCGGGGGTCACGTCTGTCCCGATGTATCGGGGGAACGGAACCGATCTGATTGGGGGTGAGATCCGAGTGCAGTCATCAATGCGAATTCTAAAAAGGCAATTGCTTGTTCGCGAGAAACCGAAGGGAATCCTTCAAGAAAGTAATCAAGACTATCTCCTGCTTTTAGATGATCAATCAGTGATTGTATAGGAACACGGGTGCCGGTAAACACCGGCGTCCCTCCGTGAATATCGGGGTCTTGATTTATCACTTGCTCTGGTTTCATTATTTTTTTGCGGCGAAGGCTCTCACAGCCGCGCCCTTTCTGTTGTTATGCCGTTAGCGTCATCCCTCCGAAAAAGTGTCCGATAATTAATAAAATTATAGCATTCATTTAGGGTCGTGTCAAAAGATTACGGTGCACATTGGAAAGATCCGCCGAAGACCTAAATTCCCACATCTGCTCACCGATTGAAAGTGCCAAATACCCGATGAATATTTCGCTTGACCGTTCGGTGGGTGTCTGATACCATCTTGACTACCCAATTAACGCACGAGGGATAACCGATGGAGATTACAATTAGTCCGGAAGAGCGGGTCAACGGTGAGATGTCCGAAACCCATCTCAATCAAGCGGTTCGAGCCATCCGCGAGGAGGGGTATCTCATCTTGTCAGATGTTATATCACATACGCATTTGAATCTGCTCCACGAAAAGATGAACGCGGATTTGCACACATTGATGACGGCATCTGTCCTTCCTGTGAATTTCGTCAAGGGACATCTTCAGCAAGATCCACCACCCTTTGCGCCTTATGTTTTTCGCGATGTTGTCGCCAATCCATGGGTGATGCAGATAAGCCGACAAGTTCTCGGTGAGGGGGGATTTAACAGCTGTTACACCGGCAACACAAACTGTCCCGGCAGCGGCACACAACCAGTGCATGTAGATTATGGACAATTATGGCCAGGGTTGGAAACTGCACACCCGGCAGTATCTTTGGTGATTAACGTTGCACCGATGGAGGTCACCGAACATAACGGTAGCATTGAACTTTGGCCCGGATCGCACCTAGACACAAGCGTCGCTATGGCTGACGCAACCATTAAGGTTGAGGACCGGCTTGTGGAAGCGCGTCGAGAGATTGTGCCGCCGGTGCGTGGCAATACGAAAAAGGGGAGTGTCCTCATCAGAGATATGCGCCTGTGGCACCGCGGAATGCCTAACCATTCGGATCGACCGAGACAGATGATAGCGATGGTTCACCATATCCACTGGTTCCGACGGAATCGACGGGTGCGTTTCAACAAGGGATGTGAGGCAGCTTTTGAAAATTGCCAGATGGATCCAAATGTAGAGTTTACCGATGAACCGATTGACTATATTTTTCGGAATCAGCCCTACGATTATCACGAGGATAACGCGGAGAAAATGAGTGGATGACAGAAAAAGCTCATGTCAAAAGAAGGTGCAAAGCACAAAATGTGTGAGACGTGAAAACAGAGAAGACCGGTATAAATGCAACGCTTTTTCCTTGACGGCTTAACCTATGTATAGTATATTAAAGGAATCTATACAGATGCGAGGAGGCAATTGTGCGAAAATCGCTCACCAAAAAACAGGACCGGATTTTTGAATTTGTAAGGAAGCATGTGCAAGATACAGGTTATCCACCAACTGTTCGTGAAATTGGGACAGCCTTTGGTATCTCCGAAAAGGGTGCCCATGACCATCTCAATGCGATCCAAAAGAAAGGGTACATACGGCGTATCCCCAAGAAGCCGCGTGCTATCGAAATTTTGGAATTTGTACCACAAAAACTGCCACAGACAGCAGTCGAGCTGCCAATCGTGGGACGGGTTGCTGCGGGCGAACCCATACTTGCCTCTGAAAATATTGAGGGCACGTTACCTGTGCCACGGGAGGTTGTCAAGGAAGATACCTGTTTCGCGCTGCGTATCAATGGGCAGAGCATGATTGAGGCTGGAATTTTTGAAGGTGACGTTGTAATTGTGCGAGCACAAAATTACGCGGACGCCGGAGATATTGTTGTCGCCCTGCTTGATGAAGAAGCAACGGTGAAACGATTTTTCCGTGATGGGAACAGGATTCGCCTGCAGCCTGAAAATGCAGTGATGTCCCCGATTATTGTTGATGATGCACAGATTTTGGGAAAGGTCGTCGGACTTTTCCGTAAGCTGTAGAGCGTGAAACGTAAAATATGGACCCCCGATCAATCTGCCCGTCCAGACATTGGATTAGGGTGCAGGTCCGATTCCTGAGTCGGGATGGAGTTGTGAAACGTCAAACGAATCCTACCTTTTGCTCCACCCTTTCATCCTTCTATGCTTTAATTCTGTCTATTTCCGCTAGTCTTGTACTCTGCTTATTTAGCTTCACCACTGCGCTTGACGCCTCGCCTATCCAAGCGAAAATTGTTCGTCCTCATACAGGGGATCAATTGAACGGCAAGGTTGACCTTTTTGGAGTGGCTCATGGCACAATGTTCAAGGAATATCGTCTGGAGTATGCAGCTGTTCCTACAGCTCAGGGGACGAATGCCTTGACCGGCTGGCGTCAGATTGGTGGTCGAGCGACTGCCCCAGTGCCGGAGACCGGCTTTCTTGGGCAGTGGGACGCACAACGGCTGCGTGGAGAATACCTTATACGGCTTGTTGTCGTTTCGACGCAGGGCGATGAGATACAGGATCAAATCCATATTTTTATTGAAAACGAACATCCACGCCTAGAGGTCTCCGACCCGCGTGAAGGTCTGTTGACATTAAAGACACAAATAACGGTGCAAGGCGTAACAGAAAAATCGAACGCGGTTATTCTTAAATCCGGGCAGATCGAAACCCCCTTATCCCTTGATATAGAGGGACGTTTTGTCGCACAGTTGCCGTTGAGCGAAGGCCCAAACCTCATCCAGATCCATGCAACAAACCCAATTGGTCTAGAGACAAGTATAACCCGAACCGTCGTGCGTGATAGCCAAGCGCCGGAGATTACGCTGACGACTCCACCCGATGCTGCTGTGCGTGAGGTGCCTTACGTCACCGTATCCGGTCAGATTGATGATTTGGATGCGGACCTTTCAATTAACGACACCGCCGTGCCGCTTAACGTGGATGGTAGCTTTGAGCGTACACTGTCGCTGAAGGAGGGCGGTGCCGTTGGCGTTGCGGGTGAGGAGGTGCCCAATCTCGTCCGTGTGGTCGCCATCGACCGGTTAGGGCGCAAGACAACCGTGCAGCGACGCATTCGCTATAGGAAGAGAGATCGACTCCTTGGAATAGATCTTAACCCGCCAGCGATCACTGAAGTGTTGCCTCCCGATGGTACGTCCCTTGACCGCTCGGACGTAAAAATCACGGGTGTCTTAATCGATGACGTGGATATCGATCCACAAACAATCCGGTTCACCTTTGATGAAGAGACGTTTACTTTTGATGGGAGTTCGGACGCAGCTAAGCTTGATGGAAGGATATTTGATTTTCAACCTAGAACAGGTCGATTCACCTACACCCCACCGACTGAACTCGGCGACGGCGTCTATCGCTTCAAATTAGAGGTACAAGATACTGCTGGCAACTCGGCGACGCCCATTGATTTTACGTTTGTCATCGACACCCGCCCGTTCCAAGCATCAATTTCGGCGGAACGGATTGAAGGGGAAAATCGTACACTCAGAATCACATTAACTGCAACGAAGCGATTAGCGACAGCACCCATCCTTGAAGTGTTGCCATCTAGCGCAACGTTGGGGTATACACCTACCCTCGACCGTTTCAGCGTTACGGATGATCAGCAACCCATCTTTCAATATACCGTTGACTTTCCAATTTCTTCTTCACAAACCGGTTTCACCTTTTCTACCCAAGTTCGTTCGCTCAACGGGGAAGCGCTATCTGTCCGCGGCTACTTCACCGATCAGAACCGGCTTCCCGAAGATATTCAATTTCCACAATTTATTCGAGGAGACGCTTCTCCAGTGGAGACAATTCTGCTCTCTATTGATAGTGGGCCCAGCGTTCTACTACGTGAGGGTGAAGCCGTGCCTCAAGTTACCTTGCGAAGTCAGGGCGGACTGGATCGAGATGCCATTCACGCTCAACAACAAAACGCCGAGGAACGTGAACTTACGATACTTTACCCCGTCTATGTCGTTGAGTCCCCTGTGGAGACGCAAGGGGTTTCATTTCAGCTAGCGCTGCCGCTTCCTCTAGGACGAGAGCGAGAGGAGAAGGGGATTGCGATGTTTCAGTGGGACAGCTTGTTTCAGCAGTGGCTGCCACTAGATGCCATCAGAAACCGGTTCGGCATGTTTGAAGCTACTGTCGATCGCTTCGGAAGCTATGCCCTGCTTATGGATTGGGTGCCGCCTATTATAAGTGCTGTTTTTCCTGAAGATTCCACCGAAGTTCAGCCCGAACGCTTTCTCATACTGTATGAGATTACCGACGCAGGGTCGGGCGTTGATGCCATCCAATTGTGGGTTGACCATCGATCGGTAGAATTTTTTTACGAGGATAAAACAGGAGAGTTGACCTATCTTCCAAGTAATTTGGAGGCGGGCAGGCATACCCTTGAAATTACCGCGACAGATCGCGCTGGCAACGAAGCCCACCGAACGGTAGAATTTTTTACTCAGGACATCTTCGATTTTGCCGATCGGGTTATTGTCTATCCAAATCCCACTTCGCACAGTGCCACCATTACATTCCGGCTCACCAAATCTGCCGATGTGATGCTGGAGATTTATGATGTCACCGGGGATTTACTCTATACAGATATATTGCACAATGTCGTTGGTCAGCAATCGGCATCGCTCGACGAAGCCTTCGTCTGGGAGGGCAAAAATCAGGGAGGCGAACCCGTTGCTGGTGGGATTTATATCTATGTCTTGGAAGCCGAGCGGGATGGGGAGATAGTCCGTAGGTTGGGGAAGGTTGCGGTCCTTCGATAGCCAAGTTGTGTCAATAATAGCGCAAGTTGCTAGTCGTTGAAAATCCATTGATTTTCGGTTTAGGGTAATAGGTTTGGTCTTTCGCTCCAGCGGAGCGATATGTCTATAGCAATGCGGATATGTCCAGTCCTCGCGCTCCAGAGGAGCGCAATGTGTATAGCAAAAGCGGTTATGGCTTGGATATGTCTATCCAAGCCAAGCAGGTCTGGCGACTTAGATTATTGATAATTCAGATGTTGAAGTCGTGAGACGTTCACGCTTCGTCTTCACGTATAAAGGAGGTTTCAATGGGTAAATTAGATGGACAGGTTGCGCTTGTTACCGGCGCGGCGCGTGGATTGGGTCGGGCTTACGCGCTTCACCTCGCTCAATTGGGAGCGGACGTTGTGATTAACGACATAGATCTCGACGCAGCGCAAGAGTATGACGAAGCGTTGACGGCGGAGACAGTCATGGCAGAGGTCGAGAATTTTGGGCGTCGGTCGCTGGGTTTTGAGGTTGATGTTACGCAGCGCGATGCCGTTTTTGCGATGGTTGGCGAGGTTGTAGACAAACTGGGACGAATTGATATCCTCGTCAACAACACCGGTGGTGCGTTAGGCCGACCTAAATCGTCGATGGCATCTGACACTGAGGAGGAGTATTACAATTACATTATGGAGATAAACCTCACCAGCGCGATTTTCTGCTGCCAGGCGGTGAGCACTCCAATGAAAGAAGCGGGTTACGGACGGATTGTCAACGTCAGCTCGCAGGCGGGGTTATGGAGCCGTTGGAGCGGGGCAGGTATGGCGTACAGCGTTTCAAAAGCGGGGGTTGTGCAGTACACTCGCCTCCTCGCAGCTGAACTGGGACCACACGGAATTAATGTGAACTGTATCGCGCCGGGCTACATCCTTTCATCCCGTGGTATTGCCGGCGGCAGGAATAGTCCCGAAACGCGGGAAAGACTGTTGCCGCAGATCCCACTCCGTCGTTTGGGGGTGCCAGAGGATTGCGCGAAGGTTGTCGAGTTTCTTGTCACAGATCTCTCGGATTATGTAACGGGGCAATGCATTCCTGTTTGCGGTGGATATGTCAGCTTCTGATTGCCCCTACCATTTTGACAATGTTAAACTACATTTGCTGACAACAGGACTTACGCCCTTCGGTTTGTAGTAGCGCAATTCATTGCGCGTGACCACGGGCGATAAATCGCCCTACTATAAACTTACCGATTGGCTGGAGTTTTGTTCGATTCATCTGGCGTTGCGATGTGCCTTTTCCTCCGCCCCGATAAAATCGGGATTTCGCTACGCTCAACTTGCGGGGGGCTAAGGGGGTTGGCTTTGAGCATTCAACAGCGTAAGTCCTATAAAGGAATTCTTTCAATGACACATCAGAACAAATCATTGTGGTTGCCTTTGGTTACCTTTATGGTGTTGCTCTTCTGCGCAACAAGCATCACATCCGCACAGACTGTTCCAGATATCGCTGAAAAAGCGTTAGCCGCCACCGTCTATTTAGAGATGCAGGATAGCAACGGCAAAATCCTCGGTTTTGGCAGCGGTTTCTTTGTCAAATCCAACCTCATCGCCACCAATTACCATGTGATTGCCGGTGCAGCCAGCGGCACTGCAAAATTAGTCGGCAAGCATAATACCTATGAAATTGAAGGCTCTACCGCACACAGCACGTACGACGATCTTGTCCTCCTAAAAGTCTCGGTCCCCGGTATCAACCCGCTGCCCCTTGGCAACAGCGATGCTGTCAAAATTGGTGAGACGGTTTATGTTGCCGGTAACCCAAAGGGCTTAGAAGGGGCTTTCTCGGATGGCATCATTAGCAGTCGCCACGGTGGACAGGCGAAAGGACGGATTCAGATGACGGCACCGATCCCACCGGGAAGTAGTGGTGGACCCGTGCTGAATAAGAAAGGCGAAGTCATCGGTGTCTCCTACACGGTTGTTGAAGGTGGACAGAATCTCAATTTTGCAATTCCTTCTCTCTATCTTAAGACCCTACTTGCTCGATCTGGGACAGTGACCCCTTTACCTCAAGATAATCGCTCTACATCTGCGGAGACATACTTCATGCAGGGAAATACAAAGGCAGCCCTTGGACAATACTTTGCCGCCATTAGTGATTATAACAAGGTGATACAACTCAAACCCAATGATGCCAATGTATATATCAATCGGGGCTTTGCAAAGTACTACCTTGGTCAATACGTTGCTGCGATAAGCGACTTCGATAAAGCGATACAACTCAAACCTGATGCTGCCAAGGCATATATCAATCGGGGAGCTGCGAAAGCAGATCTAGGGCAACACTTAGCTGCGATAAGCGACTTCAATAAGGCGATACAACTTGAACCTGATGATGTCAAGGCATACAACAATCGGGGGGCTGCGAAGGCATCCCTTGGGCAACACCTTGCTGCGATAAGCGACTTCGATAAAGCGATACAACTCAAACCTGATTATGCCAAGGCATACAGTAATCGGGGAGAGGCGAAGGCAGACTTGGGGCGATACTCCGCTGCGATAAGCGACTTCAATAAGGCGATACAACTTGAACCTGATGATGTCAAGGCATACAACAATCGAGGGACAATACGTTGCTGCGATAAGCGACTTCGATAAAGCGATACAACTTAAACCTGATTATGCCATGGCTGCCAAGGCATACAGCAATCGGGGAGCTGCGAAGAGAAAACTTGGACAATACGTTGCTGCGATAAGCGACTTCGATAAAGCGATACAACTTAAACCTGATTATGCCAATGCATATATCAATCGAGGACTTGCGAAAGACGACTTGGAGCAATACGTTGCTGCGATAAGTGATTACAATAAGGCAATACAACTCAAACCTGATGATGCCAATGCATATATCAATCGGGGAGCTGCGAAGGCAGACCTAGGGCAACACTTAGCTGCGATAAGCGACTTCAATAAGGCGATACAACTTGAACCTGATGATGTCAAGGCATACAACAATCGGGGGGCTGCGAAGGCATCCCTTGGGCAACACCTTGCTGCGATAAAGGATTTCGATAAGGCGATACAACTCAAATCTGATTATGCCGAGGCATACGGCAATCGGGGGGCTGCGAAGGCATCCCTTGGTCAATACGTTGCTGCGATAAGCGATTACGACAAGGCAATACAACTTAAACCCGATCTTGCCGAAGTATACAGCAATCGGGGAGCTGCGAAGGCAGACTTGGGGGAATACGTTGCTGCGATAAAGGATTACGATAAGGCAATACAACTTAAACCAGATTATGCCAACGCATACTACAATCGGGGTAATGCTAAATTAGACTTGAAGGAATACGTTGCTGCGATAAGCGATTTCGATAAAGCGATACAACTTGAACCCGACCTTGCTGATGCTTACGTCAGTCGGGGAGTTGCGAAGGCAGACTTGGAGGAATACGTTGCTGCGATAAGTGATTTCGATAAGGCAATACAACTTAAACCAGATTATCCCGATGCTTACTACAATCGCGGTGTAGTAAAGGCGAAACTAGGTCTATACTCCGCTGCGATAAGTGATTTCGATAAGGCAATACAACTTAAACCAGATTATGCCAACGCATACAGCAATCGAGGGGCTGCGAAGGTAGATTTGGGACAATATGTTGCTGCGATAAGCGATTTCGATAAAGCGATACAACTTGAACCCGATCTTGCCATAGCATACAGCAATCGGGGAGTTGCTAAGGACCACCTTGGTCAACACCTTGCTGCGATAAGCGATTACGATAAGGCGATACAACTTTATATCAATAGCGGCAATGTGAAGGCAGAGTTGGGACAACGCCTTGCTGCAATAAGCGATTACGATAAGGCGATACAACTTGACCCCGATTTTGCTGAGGCATACAACAATCGGGGCGATGTGAAGTACCATCTCAGGCAATATGTTGATGCGATAAGTGATTTTGATAAGGCAATACAACTCAAACCCGATCTTGCCGAGGCATACAGCAATCGGGGCAATGCGAAGGCAGACTTGGGACAATACGTTGCTGCGATAAAGGATTACGACAAGGCAATACAACTCGAACCCGATGATGCCATAGCATACAGCAATCGAGGACTTGCGAAGACAGACTTGGGACAATACGTTGCTGCGATAAGCGATTACGATAAGGCGATACAACTCAAACCAAATTATGCCGAGGCATACAACAATCGAGGACTTGCGAAGTACCACCTCAGGCAATACGTTGCTGCGATAAGCGATTTCGATAAGGCGATACAATTTGAACCTGATTATGCCGATGCTTACATCAGTCGGGGAGCTGCGAAGGCTTCGTTAAATCGCACTTCGGAGGCGAAGCAGGATTTCCAAACCGCATTGAGACTCGCGGAGAAGGCTGGTGATGAAAGTCTCAAAGCCATAATTGAGGAGGCACTTCGGTACTTTCGGCTCACCATCGTTGATTAAGTAGATGAAATCAAGCCAAATGGCAAACTGAAGCCTTTATTGATGATTATGAGTGTTACCGTGAAACCTGCGAAGACACAGAGAAATGTATTTTATAGTGAAATCTAAAAATATCAGGGCACTTCTTGGCACAACGGGCAATGAATTGCCCTACTATAAACGAGTATTTGTAAAGAATAGGTGTCTACACAATTCTAATAGGACTTACGCAGTTGAATGCCCTAAACCTTGTAGTTCGGCGATTTATCGCCGCCGGCCCCTATCCCCAATCCTGGTCTCCCCGACTTGTCGTCCGATAAATCGTGACCAGGGGGACAGGCGGGTAACTCCAATCTTAAGTGCGTAACTCCTATTAGGTATTAGAGAATTATATTTAGAGACAGATGAATCCGAACCGAATTAAGCGTTTTTGTATCACTAGGGCAATCACATGTGAAGGCGGTTGGAACCGCATGCTACACATCGCCTTATTATCCTGTAAATCCTTTCATCCTGAAAATCCTGATTCAGACAAAAAGGTAGGGTTAAGCAATAAGCGGTGATCTCCTCTATTTGGGTGCATTCATCCAATGCGATAGATGTATAGACAATCGGCAATCCAGTGACATTCCATGCCCTCCGATGAGTCCGTTTAATCCGCGATTCAGACAATAATAAACGGATGCAATTGCCCTATTCATATCGCGTTTTGCTATTGACAGAATGCCATTTAATTGCTTATACTAACACAAATGGCCGGTGTGATGTAGGGTGTCACGGTTCCTGTTTAACCTAACCTATATTGCTTGAAGCAATTGCAGGTAACCGCTACAGTTTTTGACGAATCACACACTGATTACAGCATTTCTCGAATTTGGCTCAAAACGAAGGACAGCATGCAGACAATAGGTGAATTCTTCTGTGGTAAAGTGATATTAATCTCCGGTGCGACTGGATTTCTAGGTCAAGCGCTCGTTGCGAAAATACTCAGTGCGCTTCCTGATGTGAAGCGGATTTATCTACTCATCCGCAGTCAGACCGGAACGAATGGAGAAACGCGTACCGCGACGGATCGGCTAGAAAATGATGTATTTACTTCAAGTGCTTTTGCGAACCTTAAACAGATTCATGGAGAACGATTTGATGAATGGGTTCGCGAAAAAGTTTACGCGGTAGAAGGCGATTTGGCTTACGAGCGACTCGGGCTTTCCGATGCCGATTATGAAACGTTGCAGCGCGAAGTACAAATTTTCATTAACAGTGGCGGCCTCGTAAAATTCGACCCACCCATCGATGCGTCCTTGCAGAGCAATGTACTTGGGGCAAAGTACGCAGTTGAACTGGCAAAGCGCTGTAACAACGCGATTTTTCTGCACGTGTCGACAGCTTATGTCCGTGGTGCCCGACCGGGAAGAGTGCCCGAAGAACTGCACCCCCCTTACGAAACTTATGCCGAACAGTATCAAGCGGAGAAGGGGGAGGCAATCCCATGCACCCTTGACGCTGAAATTGAAGATATCCAGTGTTTGAGTGAGCAGGTCCGGAATGAAGCGAATCAACCTGAGAAACTGAATCAGTTCCGTCGTGAAGCACTACGAAATTTAGGTGCGGTTACAGAAGAAAGGCTAAACAGACAGATTAGTGTCCAGCGGCAGAAATGGGTTGAACAGCGTTTAATTGATGAAGGTTTGAAACGTGCCCATGCGCGAGGATGGAACGATACGTATACCTATATGAAAGCACTTGGTGAGCAGATGATTACCAAGATGCGAGGTGACCTACCGACCGCGATTATTCGCCAATCGATTATGGAAAGTAGTCTCGAAGATCCGGAGCCGGGATGGCTCGGTGGCGCGCTTCGTATGGCAGATCCACTGATTGTTGGCTTTGGCAAGGGACGTTTACCCGACTTTCCCGGCGACCCAAATAGTATCCTTGATATTATCCCGGCTGATTTCGTTATCAATGCGATGTTAGCAGCGACGGTACAGACCTATCACCAGCGGGGCATTGAGGTCTATCACATTGCGAGCGGATCGCGCAACCCTCTGACTTTTGGGGATATCGTCACTATCACGCACGACTACTTTACGCGACAGCCATTGCTGGATAACGGCAAACCGATACCTGTTCCTGTCTGGAAATTTCCAGATGAGGCGAAATTTCAGAGTGATTTCCGCTATAAAATGCGCCTGCTCGATATCGCTAGCAGTTGGCTTGGTCGAATTCCGTTGAGATGGGCAAAACGGAAGGAGCGGCGAATCGCCGTGAAAAGGAATGCCATTGAGACCTTGCTACATTATGTGCAGATTTACGGTCCGTATGTCCGCCTCAGTTTTGAATTTGAAATCGGCAAAACAGAAGCGCTTTACCATGCCCTCTCTCCTTCAGATCAACAACTTTTCAACTTTGATATATCGCGGATTGATTGGCGGGATTATCTCCAAGAGATACACATTCCAGGCATTAAGCGACACTTTCTCAAGCTAGGCGACGAATCAGGACGGCAGCGGATCAGCGAACCCACACCCGAGCAAATCGACGAATTACCGGCGGATTCTGTCTCAACCGAAGTGGAGGCCGGCGATGAGCAACCTATTGATGAGCCCTCTAAACCGTTGCGGGAGCTGACAATGATAGATTTGGTCGCTCAACAGGCCGAATCTATTCCGGATAAAATTGCGTTACAGATGCAACGAGATAAAGAGTGGGTCCGCTATTCTTACCGTCAACTCTATGAGGCCTCGCGTCAGATTGCTTTTGTGCTGTGGGAACACGGTTATCGCAAAGGCGATCGGGTAATCCTTTTTGCAGAGAATCAACCGGAGTGGGGTGTCGCTTATTTAGCCGCTGTGCAGATTGGCGTCGTGGTTGTTCCAATTGATCCGCAAACCGCTGAAGACGAAATCTTCGCGCTTGCGAATTACACTGAAGCCAAGGCGATTTTGACATCGGAAACCTGCGTTGCCCGCCTGCACAAGGCACAGATAAAACCGAATGCGGAGGCCGAATCACCGGTGTTTTTGGACATAAATCGTTTTTGCCAGCCTTTTGGCGACGGACAAACACAGACCTCCGCTCCCGCGAACTCGGAACTCCCTTCGGTTCCTGATAATTTCCCGGAGGTACACATCGATCCAGATACGATTGCGTCTATTATCTTCACGATGGGGACAACTGTAGATCCACGAGGGGCGATGCTTTCGCATAGGGGTTTTATTGCAAACGTTGTGGCGGTTTCACAGGCATTGCCTCCGGAAGATACGGATCGATTCCTTTCCGTACTCCCGTTATACCACGCTCTCGGGTTCTGTTGCAATTTCTTAATGTCGATTTATGCCGGTACAACCGTCACATACACCAACAGTTTGAGACCGACCACGATTTTGGCAACCATGCGGGAAACCGAAACCACCGTTCTCATTGGGGTGCCACGTTTGTTCCAACTGCTCTATGATGCGATTAAGCGGTATGTCGTACAATCTCCTGAGGCGATGGAAGCGCCGCTTACCCCAGAGGTTATTGAAGAGATTCAAGCTGCATTAGGCGGACATATCCGCGTTCTAGTTAGCGGGGGGGCCGCCTTGCCGGACGAAATATATGATCGATTTACGGAGCTCGGATTAACAATCTACCAAGGTTACGGGATGACAGAAGCCTCACCTGTTCTCAGTGTGAACCCCCACCACAAAAGCAAGCGGGGTTCAGTTGGACCCGCGGTTCAGGGGGTGAAGCTCCAGATTATCAACCCCGACGCGGATGGTATCGGTGAGATTGTCGCACACAGTCCAAGCTTGATGCAGGAGTACTATCGGAATCAAGCTGTGACAGAACAGGTGATTCGGGACGGGCTGCTCTATACGGGCGATTTGGGTTACTTTGATGAGGACGGTTATCTGTATCTCACTGGACGCAGCAAAGATGTAATTGTGTCCGGCGCCGGTAAGAATATCTACCCGATCGAACTCGAAACACTCTACCGACACAGTTCCTTGATTTCAGAGATTTGCGTCGTTGGCATGAGTACGGATAATATGTTTGAAGCGGCTCACGCTGTAATCGTCCCAGTCCGCGGTGATGATCGGGACAGGACTGAAGTTGAAAAGGCCATCCACCAACACATTCAGGAGCGCGCTCAAAATCTGCCCACCTATCAGCATATTCAGACCGTTCACTTTTGGGAGACTGAACTGCCCAAGACCTCAGATGTGGGAATAGATCGCCAACGTGTTAAGGCGGTTTTGGGAGCAGAACTCTCTCAACAAGCGGAGGCGGTTCCCCAACCTGATTCCGCAAGGGACGCGCTGAAGACCGATGGACATAAGGACGCTTTGAAGCCAACGATGCCAGTCGATACGCCTTCGGGCGTTGAGGAGGTTATTATTTCTGAGCTCAGTCGTTTGGCGCGGCTGCCGGCAGACCAGATTCGTTTGAACAGCAACTTAGGAACAGAACTTGGACTGGATTCAATGGCGCGCGTAGAATTACTGCTCCTGCTAGAATCGAGACTACAACGCTCGATTCCTGACGAGCTGATTGCTAAAATTCAGACGGTGGGCGACGTGACGGAAACCGTTAAAACACTGCAATCTGAGTCTACCCCCGACCCCATTGATAAAGAAGTACTTGCCCATATTCAGCGATCTGAATCCTCGCTGCTATCGGCGGCACTTGCTGGGCTATTCCGATTCAGTGTGTGGGCTATCTATCGGTGTTACTTCTCGATTAAATGCACCGGACTGGAGAACCTACCGCGAGATCAACCGTATATCATTGCTGCCAATCATTCAAGTCATCTTGATACCCTTGCGGTCATGACTGTCTTGGGCAGCGAATCCAAACGCCTACGGGTTCTCGCCGCAAAAGACTATTGGTTTAGCACCCGCTTCAAATCATGGTTCTCCGGCGAACTACTTAAATTCGTACCGTTTGATCGACATGCTAATTTTTTGCAGGGACTCCGAATTTCGCAGGAGGTACTGAAACAGAACGAATGCTTGCTAATCTATCCCGAAGGCACCCGTTCCGTCACCGGGGAGCTGCAACCGTTCAAACCCGGACTCGGCTTGTTGGCTTATGAAACTGGATCCCCGATTATTCCTGTTTACATTAACGGCACCTATCACGCGCTGCCTAAAGGCAGAAATCTACCACGTAAGAGCCGCGTTCAGGTGATTTTCGGTAAACCTATTGCGCCGCCTAGCGGACATGAAGTAGGAGAGACGGAGGCCGTTTCAGGGTTGGAACAGGAAACTTACAGAAAGCTTACGGACACTGTCAAATCTGAGATTGAAGCATTGTCCCGTTCCGTTACGCGGAGCGCAGATCCTCAATAAATCGCGACGGGCAGATTACATGAATCGCATGGTGTAAGGTGTGACCGGAGGGGTTCACGTGGTAAACGAGTTAAGAGATGTTCACCCCGAAAAGAAAAAAACGGCTGCTTTCTTCGATGTTGATGGCACCATCGTGAGCACAACCATCGTCCACTATTACGTCCAATTCCGTTCCTGCCTGCTTCCTACCTTTTTTCGTCCCTTTTGGCTCGCTTGGTTTGCGTTGAAGGTTGTCTACTACTTTTTCCTAGATAAAGTGAGTCGTACAAGATTCAACCAAGTTTTCTATCGCAACTATCAAGGACTGAAATCGGAAGCAGTCAAACAGCTTGCCGGCGAGCAGTTCGAGACGTATGTACACTCAAAGTTATTCCCCGCCGCGTTAGAGTGTATTCGTGAACACCAAAACCGAGGAGATCTAATTGTGCTTGTGACCGGATCTCTTGATTTTATCGTACAACCTCTCGCCGACTATCTTCAAGCCGATGCCGCGTTAACTGTGCAACTTGAGGAGGCAGCTGGAAAATTTACAGGAGAGTTGACCACGCTGCCGCTTAGCGAGACGGAAAAAGTTCGCGCAATCCAAGCTTTTGTCGAACAGCATAATGTTGACCTCGCTGAAAGCTATGCCTATGGCGATAGCCGTGCAGATCTACCAATGCTAGAATGCGTTGGCAACCCAATTGTCGTCAATCCGAGCAAAGGGTTACGACAGGTTGCAATAGAATCGGGCTGGGAAATTAGTGAGTGGACGGTTGGAACGAGATAGGGGTAAAGCTGATGACAGGAGAACCAGAAAACGGGGATACGCGAACACGAAAAGGCGAAACGTTGGATGTATGCCTTGTTTCAAATAAGCTAGGACTTTCACTGTCTCGGAACATGGACTAAAGTCCAACCACAGAATATAACGATACGGGTAGTGTTTAATTGTTGGAGGAATCTATGAAAATCAATCGCTATTTTGAATCACATCATGAAGCGAATGACACCATGTTTGTCGAAATTGATAACCGACACCGTTTCACCGGGCGCGGCACCGATTGGGGAGCGTTCCGGACTCACCTAGTTGCGGTTATCAAAGATACTATCTCTGATGAGCTCGCGGAGGAATTTGAGAGGAACACACAGGATTGGGTATCGGCAGACGCCTAAGATCTGAGAGATTACCAATGGCCCCTATTTTCATATTCGACAGAGCGAAAATCCAATCAGAGCTAGATCGGTTTGTGGCTTATGCCCAAACGTTGACGGCACCGAAGGAGCTTTCAACAGCAATTCAAGCGTGGGATACTATTGCGTCTGTTGCCGTTGCGACACCGCTTCTCGCACAGGCGAATTTGTCGCTTGGACGAATCTATCGGGGGTGGGATGAGCTGTTTGCTGCTCAAAGATTTTTTGCGAGGGCGCACGAAATAAATCCTGCTGATTCAACAGTCCGATCGGAATTGGAGACACTCAATCGCTATATTGCAGACAATCAAGCGACGGTTTTTGATGAGCGAGCGCGAAAAAACAGCGATTCAATCATCTCGCTTTTCCGAATTGCAACCGGACTTAAGCTGCTGCAGATGGACAAACCGGTGCAAGCGTATCCCTTGATGAAGAGTCGTACCAAAATTTATCCCAATGCAGCGGTGGCCAAGCACCTCCTCACCGGCATCATTATTACGGAAGATGAAAAAAATTCGGCGATCCAATTTCTGGAGGATGGGGAGTGGTTGACAAGCACACAGCACGAGGTGTACGACATTACCGATTCAGGACTGTATGCGTTTTATATGGAATTGGCGAAACTCCATGTTACTAATGAAGCCTATGAGGAAGCCGCTGACTGTTACGAACAAGCGTATTGGCTCGATGATTCATCGGCGAATCCGCTGTATCACAAGCTGATGTGCGACGCAAAGTCTCAGGCGTGGAATGTTGGACTTGCGCTTCTCGACTGGCTGCCCGATAAACCGCCGAGCGAGATTGAGCCGGTAGATTACAATAGTGCCGCTGCAACAATCTGTAGCCTTGCCTATCAAGAGACACAAGATTCAGCGATTGGAAGACGTGCTGTGGCAATATGCGAAACCGTCTTAGAAACCGACAGAAAAAATAAGGAAATATCGAACCTACTCAAATCTCTACGATCCGAAAAATCCCTCCAACCTCACCTGCCGGAAACCAAACCTAAGAGAAGGTGGTGGCACCGCTAAGTGCTACGGCACCACTCAACTTCGCAGGGTTGCCCCTAACTGCTGTTCCAACCGATCTAGAATCCCATCGTGAACCCGATCCACAATCTCATCCGTGAGCGTTTCCGCTGCCGAACGGTATTCTATTGCGAATGCTAAGCTCTTCTTCCCTTCGGGGACCTGTTCACCTGTGTACACATCGAAGATATGCAGTGAAGAGACTAGCTTACCGCCGGCAGATTTAATAATTTCAGCCGGACGACTGGCGGGCGTATCGACGTCTAGCACAATGGCGAGATCCCGATTGACGCTGGGGTAAATTGGGATAGGTTCAAACTGTTTCGTCGGTTCTACGACGGCGACCAATCTTTCAAAATCGAGTTCAAACAGATACGCCTTATGGGGCAAGTCGTAGTTTTCTAACACCTCCGGATGGGCTTCACCGAAGACGCACAGTGTACTATCTTCGATTCGGATTTCCGCCCGGCGTCCGGGATGGAAAGCTGGATGGTCGGTGTGGGCGACGGTATAATCTGAAAGTCCGCATCGGTTGAGCAGGCCCTCGACGATCCCTTTGATATCAAAGAAGTCCCCCGGACGCAGTGGATCGCCGTATACACCTGCGCCGAGGCGACCGGCAATAATGCCTGCGACACGCTCAGGTTCATTTGGGTATTCATCCCCTTCGGTTCGGAGGAAAACTTTGCTGAACTCAAAAAATTGTACATCATTGATTTGATGGTTCCGATTCCGTTGGGCATTTGCAAGCAAGCTAGGAAGTAAGGTTGTTCGCATGATCGACTGATCTTCGCTTAACGGATTCATGATTGGAATCGCTTGACGGAGCGGATCTGCGGGGGCAAGACGGATACGGTCAAAAGCGGCCGGATGATAGAATGCGTAGTTCATTGCTTCCATCATACCACATTGCAACAGATATGTTTTTACACCCTCGCGTAGGTTCTCCTTCGGGTCCGGTTTTGGGATAGGGATATCACCTCTGGGTAGCGTAGTTGGAATGTTATCGAATCCGTAGACACGCGCAATTTCTTCAACCAAATCGATTTCCTGTGTCACATCGGGGCGGAAGGTGGGGACCGTAACTTCAAACGTATCGGACACACTAAAGCCGAGGCGGGTTAGGATGTCACGCATGTCGTCACGGACAATGTCCGTTCCCAGGATAAAGTTGACGCGTTCAGGACGAAGCTGAATATTGATAGCTTCTCGCTTGCCCGGATAAACATCAATAATTCCTGAACAGACTTCTCCGCCGGCGATGTCCGCAATGAGTTGGGTCGCACGGTTAAGGGCTGGAATCACGCCTTCGGGATCTGCCCCGCGTTCAAATCGATGTGACGCTTCGGTGTGCATCCCCAACGCCTTTGACGTTTTCCGAATGCTTGGCGGATAGAAATATGCACTTTCAAGCAGCACGTCAGCCGTCCGGTCGGTAATCTCCGAATCGAAGCCACCCATCACACCCGCCAACGCGACCGGATTCTCCGCATCAGCAATGATAAGCATATCGGGTGTCAACTCCCGCTTTTCTTCATCGATTGTTTTCAGGGTCTCGTCCGGCTTGGCGCGACGAACAACAATCCGGTTCTCAGTTAGTCGGTGGTAATCGAAAGCGTGCAAGGGATGGCCGTATTCCATAAGGACATAGTTGGTAATATCGACGATATTGTTAATTGTTCCGACACCGACAGCTTCGAGCTGACGCTGTAACCAAGCGGGCGAAGGCGCGATTTTGACCCCTCGAATAATTCGCGCTGCGTAGCGGGGACAGAGATCTGCAGCGTCAATCGTTACACTAGTGAGCTCATGAATATCTGTTGTCCCCGATTGGAGATTTACTTCCGGCAACCTGAGTGGATTGCCCGTGGCTACACTAATCTCTCTAGCGACCCCAATCATGCTGAGGCAATCCGGGCGATTGGGCGTAATTTCAAGCGCTAACACAACATCGTCTAAACCGAAAGCCTCAACAAGCGGGGCGCCAATTTGCAAATCGTCGGGAAGCGCCATCAAGCCGGAGGCTTCATCTGAAATCGCTAACTCTTGCTCTGAGCAGAGCATCCCTTGAGATTCCACGCCTCGGATTTTCGCTCGTTTGATTGTCAACCCGTTGGGCAATTGTGCACCGACGACCGCAACGGGAGCAACTAGCCCTTCACGGGCATTCGGAGCACCGCAGACGATTTGGGCGTCTGTACCCGACCCGACATCAACCGTGCATAGCACTAGTCTGTCCGCCTTTGGGTGTTTTTCTACGGCTTTGATCTTGCCAACGATCACCTGATCTAGACCTTCTCCAAGCTGTTTTATCGACTCGATTTCCATGCCCAGCATCAGCAAACGTTCCGCTAGAGTTTCAGGGGACAGATCGAAATCAACATATTCTTTTAACCACTTGATACTTACGTTCATGATTCATTTTCCTCTGTTAGTTTCAAAACTGTCGGGCGAATCGCATATCATTGTCAAACATCAACCGGAGGTCTGGGATACCGTATTTCAATGTCGCAATCCGATCGACCCCCATGCCAAACGCAAAGCCCGTCACCTGTTCCGGATCGTAATTCACGTAACGAAAAACATTTGGATGCACCGATCCTGCGCCCAAAATCTCAAGCCAACCGGTGCCTGAGCAGAGACGACAGCCTTCGCCGTGACATGTTGTACAGGAGATATCCACCTCCGCACTCGGCTCTGTGAACGGGAAGAAATGTGGACGGAAACGAGTCCGGGTTCCCTCCCCGAACATCTGCTGCACAAAAGCGTATAATACTCCCTTCAATTCACTAAAAGTGACCTGTTCGGCAACTAGTAAACCTTCGACCTGATGAAACATCGGTGTGTGAGAGGCATCGGAATCGCAGCGATATACGCGCCCCGGGACGATAATCCGTATAGGGGGGGGCTGTTGTTCCATGTAGCGGATTTGAACCGGTGAAGTGTGTGTCCGCAACAGTAAGCTATCGGTGATATAAAATGTATCGTGTGCATCTCGAGCGGGATGCTCTGCGGGCGTGTTTAACGCATCAAAATTGTAATATTCATGCTCAACTTCGGGACCTTCAGCCACTTGGAATCCCATGCCCCGGAAAATTTCTTGGATGCGGTCAAAAGTTTGTGTCACCGGATGCTTTTTTCCAAACTGTGGCAGGCGACCAGGGAGGGTAATATCTACAGACTCGGCTTCAAGCTGTTGTTCTCGCGCACGTTGGTTCAAAGCTTCTTCTGCCTGATCAAAAGCTTCTGTAAGATTGGCGCGTACTTCGTTCGCGAGCTTGCCCACAATCGGTCGCTCCGCTTTAGAGAGTTTCCCCATTCCTCGCATCACCGCGGAGAGCGAACCTCTGCGGCCGAAGTACTTAATCCGTAGGGATTCTAATTCGCGCAGATCGTCCACTGCTTTCAGTTCTGTCAACCCTTCAGCCTCGATTCGTTTCAACTCTTCCTGCATATCTATCTCCTATAACATGGCAATAAAAAACGCCTATCACTCCGTCCAAGGGACGAAAGTGACAGGCGTCAAAACCTTCCGCGGTACCACCCTTATTGGCAGATATTACATCTGCCCACTTCATTAACTATTTCAGTAACGGTGAAATTCCCGGCACGAGCCTACTTGCCTAAATTAGCGTTCAACTCGGCGGCTCCAGGATGAAATTCGGCGACCCATTCTAAAGATGCGCTTTCAGCCGGTGACGCAGCCTCTCTGATTAGAATACTCGACCCGCTTACTTTGTCCTTTCATAGCCTTTACGCAAACTCAGTTTTATGAACCTTTCGCAAGTGCAGCGATACGAGCAAATCCTTCCTCATCATGAATAGCAAGGTCAGCGAGAACCTTGCGATTGAGGTCAATTCCCGCCTTTTTTAAGCCGTGCATAAACCGGCTGTAGGATAAGCCGTGCATCCGGGCCGCAGCATTGATGCGGGCAATCCACAATTGCCTGAATTCCCTTTTGCGCGCCCGGCGGTGGGCATAGGCATAATTCCAACCTTTCTCAACAGCCTCCATCGCGGACCGTTTTAGGTTATTGCGACCACCACGATAACCCTTTGAGTGCTTCATCACTCTTTGACGGCGACGACGACGAACGCTACCTGTTTTTACTTTTGACATTACGCTCTCCTTAAAAGCAATTTTGACAGCAACCTAGTTGGGAAGCAAGCGACGCAGCCTCTTCTCGTTCGATTTATCTGCAAGCGCACTTTTTCTGAGATTTCGCTTCCGCTTCGACGTTTTTGAGGCAAACAGGTGGTTAGAATAAGCTTTCTGCCTACGAATCTTCCCATTTCCTGTGAATTTGAAACGCTTGGCTGAACCTTTATGTGTCTTAATTTTCGGCATATGACTGATGCTCCTCTACTTATCTAATTGTGGCGCCAAGACCATAAACATGGAGCGACTCTCCATCCGTGGGGGCGACTCTATCTCGCCGATATCCGCGACCTCTGCTGCAAACCGTCGCAGCATTTCTCTCCCCAGATCTGTGTGCAACATTTCACGCCCACTGAATCTAACACTCACTTTAACCTTCCAACCGTTCGATAAAAAATCGTGGGCGTGGCGAAGCCTAAATTGAAAGTCGTGATCTCCGGTCCTTACAGATTTGAACTTTATCTCTTTCAGGACAACTTTGGCTTGTTTCTTTTTTGCTTCTTTCGCCCGTTTGCTTTTCTCATACTGGAACTTACCGTAGTCCATAATTTTGCAAACCGGCGGATTAGAATTTGGAGAAACTTCTACCAAATCAAGTCCTTCTGCCTGTGCTCGGTCCAGCGCTTCGTAAACGGGCATGGGCCCAAGTTTCTCGTTCTCGGTGGAGATTAACAAAACCTGTCTTGCCCGAATCTGTCGATTAACTCTGTTCTGCTGCTGTGGTGCTTTTTGTTGATAGCGGCGGCCTCTGCTTTGAATCGTTGACACCCCTTCTCAATTTGTTAGTGCATATTGTAGAAATCAATTTCTACAGTATACAGTGAATTCCATTTGCTAACCGTGACTTTGATAAAATCAACCTAACTGTTGAAGTCTTGTCATGCAATATGAGACATTCACAATTTATTTTAGCACATCCAGATCTCTGAATGCAAGCGAAAATCTGCGGACGTAGGAGTATTTAACCAGTGGTGATGCTAGCTTGCAACTGTTGATACCTTCGCCGGTCAAAGCCTAGCACGAAACGTGAGAACAATCTGTTCACCGTTTCCAATCTAAAAATAGTTAACTGTCCAGAGGGTCCGCAAAACGATTAAGCCGATGCCCATACCGCCGAAGACAAGGATGAGTAGAATGCTCACGACCGTTGCCAGTCTGATAATCCGTTCTCCCAATACAGGTTGCTCAACCGACCACGCATACGCCAGCCAGAAGGTCAGGGCAATGCTGATAAGGATTAAGATTGATGACCCCAAGACGGCGAGCAGAAGTCCTGTGAAGTCAACCATCATCATGCTTTCGATCAAAGAACCGCTCTGTGACCAGCGTCTAATAACAGCGATTAGAATCCCAATGAGGCTTAAAATGAAAATTAAAAAAGCGATTAGCGCTTTTTTGAATGCTGTTTTCATATCACGTAGTTAGAGCAGTATAACCTTGCCAGGATTCATGATATTTTGTGGGTCTAGGGATTTTTTAATCATGTGCATTACGGCAACTCCTTGTCCATGTTCCTGCTTGAGCGCCTCAATCTTGCCCAAGCCGATACCGTGCTCACCTGTGCAGGTGCCCTCCATCTGAAGGGCGTATTCAACGAAACGCTGACTGAGCTGTTGCGCCTCTTTTAGTTCTTCAGGACGCTCAGGATCGAGAGGGAACACCACATGAAAATTCCCGTCCCCTACGTGCCCTAGCAGGGGGGCGATTAAGCTAGAAGCTTGCAGCTCCTGTTTGGTTTTCAGGATGCAATCCGCCAAACGTGAGATGGGGACACAAACATCCGTGACATACCCAACTGATCCGGGGCGAAGTGCTAGCGAGGCATAATAGCTATCATATCGTGCTTGCCAGAGCCGGTTACGTTCTTCCTCCCCGGCTGCCCAGTGAAAGTCTTCGCCGCCATGTTCGCGGACAATGCTGCCTGCGGTTTGTGCTTGCTCGGTTACTGCTGATTCTGAGCCGTGAAACTCAAAGAGAAGTGTTGGAGCAACTTTATAATCTAAGCCCGAGTAGGCATTAACCGCACCTATCTGGATTTCATCGAGTAACTCCAATCGAGCCACAGGGATGCCAGCACCGATTACTTGGATGGCTGTGCTTGCCGCTGCTACAACGTCTGAAAAAGCGCAGACCGCTGCCGAAACAGCCGCCGGTGTCTTTGCCAACTTCAACGTTACCTCTGTGATAATTCCTAACGTTCCCTCTGAACCTACAAATAATCGGGTCAAATCATAGCCCGCAGAAGACTTGCGTGCGCGGCCTCCGGTGCGGATAATACTTCCATCAGCGGTTACTACCGTCAATCCGAGCACGTTTTCTCGCATGGTACCGTAACGTACTGCAGCGTTGCCCGATGCGCGTGTCGCTGCCATACCGCCCAACGACGCATCAGCTCCCGGATCAACCGGGAAGTAGAGCCCTGTCTGGGTCTCAGCGAGATGGTTGTTAAGCTGCTTCCGTGTAACCCCCGCTTGCACTGTCGCATCCATGTCCTTCTGACTGACCCGGAGAATTGCGCCCATTTGGGTCAGGTCAACGCAAATCCCTCCGTAGATAGCGACAACCGCACCCTCTACGCCGGTCCCTGTACCGAAGGGAACAATTGGCATAGCATACCGGGCACAGATTTTCACAATCTGGGCAACTTCTGTGTTGCTGTGGGGGAATGCGACAGCATGCGGCAGATGAGGGCGGTGATGAGAAACATCCTTCGCATGACACTCGCGAACCTCCTGCCCTGTGGCCAGGCGATCGCCGAGTAAGTGGTGCAATTCGTTTAACGCATCAGCATTTACAGCAATATCCTCAGGGTATTGTGCGGTTGCGTAGCTACTCATTCTATTCCTTCCATCTGGGTAACCCTTCCCCTCCCGTTTCCCTGAGCGCTAGAGGCTAGAGGGTAAGGCATACTAACTATCACGTAGCGGTTTCAAGAGTTGGGGGAAGTAACTACGCTGGACGTGTACGCGATGCACCGAAGAGCGCTTCTAATTTCGCCTGTACTTCAGCTAGCAGGCTCGGACTCGGCGGCGGATTCGGTGGTCCAAGCAGATTGTTGGGATACAGTCCTTGCAGCTGTACTGTTGATTTCATGACCGCTAGCCAGTTTTTATCTATTGCCCATGTGAGCCACGGTTCTTCATAACGAAAAACCATTTCCCATGCTTGAGCGTAGCTCTTTTCAACTAGCAGTTGATGAAAGTCTAAGGCGATATCGGGACGAAAAGGCGCGATGGGGCACAAGTAGGCGGGCGAACCAATCTGGTGCCCGAACACGAAGTTGCGCATTTGTCCGCCGCTGACCACGCCAAACCCGTCATCCTTTGTGGCGCGAATGAGGTCGTAGTAGTCATAGAAGGGGTGTGCGTCATTCTTCATACCAACGATATAAGGACGTTGTGCCAATTCCGCTACCACCTCTACGGGAAAGGGGGGCGGGGCAACACCCCAGAGCAGTAACGGTATATCAGATACGTCTTCAATCTGGTCAAAGTATCGGACCAACACCTCTCGCGTTTTAGGCAACCAAGGATTAATTTGTACCTTGACAGCGTCAACGCCAACAGCGTTAGCGTGTTCGAGGAAATCCCGAGTCTTCGCCGGTTTCCAGTAGCTGGTGGATGCAATACAGAGCGAGCGTCCGGCGGTGGCAGAAGCGACAGCGGCTGTTAATGTCCAAAGTTCTTCATCGCTAATACTCGCAAATTCACTGCTTCCATAGGTTAGCAGTAGCACCGGTATCTCCTCTTCACATAGCCAGTTGACATACGCCCCCACCGCATCATAATTGATTGTGCCGTCTACGTTGAAACAAACATTAATGGGGACCACCGGCCCTTTCATACGTTCCAAGACTTGTGCAGCTCTGCCCATGATTAAGCCTCCAGCAACGATATACAAATGAGAAGTTTCTACCAGCCTGTCTGTTTCAGAAATTCCAGCGCCATTAGTGTATGTCCTTCCGGATTCGGATGGACACCATCTTGGGTTGTCCACAACGCTCCCGGACGCGCAGCGACCGCTCGGTCAAACGCCTCGTTTGTTTGTATCAATCGGGCGTTGAACTCGTCGGCGAGTCGATGGATAATCTCATTATAGGCATCGACATCTAGCGGACGCGGTTCGGGAACGTCTTCTTCAATATAAAAGGTCTCAAACATGAAAAGTCCCACGCCCAATTCATCTCTCGCGCGAGTGAGGATACGCCGATAACACGCTTCCCATTCAGGTAGATATGTTTCGTTTGGGAGACCCGCTCCAAGCTGGCGCGACGCATTATTGATGCCAATCTTCACCGACAGCCAAGTCGGCTTCTCAGCGATGACGTCTGTATCCCATCGTCCTTCGAGCCCTTCAACGACGTCGCCACCGATGCCTTTATTGACATACTCGATTTGCCGCTCTGGATACTTTGCGGTGATTAACTCAGTTACTTTTTTTACGTAACCGCTCCCAAGTGGTGCGTGGTCGCCGCGGCGTCCACAATCGGTGATACTATCGCCGATAAAAAGCACCTTCTCACCCGACTGAAACAGTAGATTACTCATAGATTTCCCCTCACCATGGTTTAATCCGTCTGTGGTTGCAACTATGATTGTAGCAGCGCAACTCCCGCAGCTGTGTGCCTAGGCTTATTTACTGATATTATACAATTGTAGGGAATAGTGGGCGCGCTGTCAAGATTAAACCGAATCCTCAATCTGTTAAATCTCAATCCCCATGTTTGGTAGGCGCTGTTTCTAACTGCGCCGGTACAGAGTGTCCAAGTAATTCTAAAGTTCACCATAGTTTAGTAGAATATGATTGGGAAGAATTGTTGGGGCGCCTCACGCTTCATTCCGGTTGACATGGATGCAACGCCGTGATATAATCTCCGTATTCAATCTGATTTTTGGGAGCATCGTATGCCTCGAAAGAAAACCATTGCGTTAACAGCGAGTCAAATTGTTTTAGGTGGTGCTATCGGTTTAGCGAGCGGATGGCTGTGCTTCTTGATTGTTGAACTACTGTTGTGGAAAGGCTTAATCGGTGACCGCATACAACACGGTTTTTGGGTGAGCTTACTTCTGCTAATCTCGTTTGCTCTAACATATGGGAGTGCGCTCGCCGGTGTGGCTGAAGGCGTTATATTTGCTGGACAGCGTTTCGGTGTTGATATAGACCGCAAGCGCACATACCAGGGCGCCTTTCTGGGAGCACCTGCAGTAGTTGCGTTGATGTCGCTGCTGAATATCCACTGGGAAACATTGGTTGCCTCGAATTTGCTGTTCTACATACTGCTCAACATAGCGCAAGTCCTTGCCCTTATCATATCTTTACCCCTTCGTATTTTACTAGCGATAAAATGTCCTCCCGAACTTTTATACATTGTTTCTGCACCGATTGGCGCCATCCTTGGCTACCGACTGAGTATGGAACGAAGGCAAACAGCGGCAGTTGAACCCTAACCCAAATCTAGGCGTTCCAAACTTTTAGATGCCACGCAATAGCGTGCCAGTGTGTGATGGAACATCCGATGGATTGGAGAATCACCCAAATATGGAATACTTCGATGCGTTTGATGACAAACCAAGATGTGAGTGTGGGGTATTCGGCATTTTAGGACACCCTCGGGCCGTCGAATTCACCTACTTGGGGCTACGTGCCCTTCAACACCGTGGTCAGGAAAGCGCAGGAATTGCCGCTGCAGACAACGATTCATTCACATACCATCACGGTATGGGGCTTGTCGCAACTATCTTTGATTCGGAGGTCTTGTCAAAGCTGGAGGGTGACCTTGCCTTGGGACATAACCGCTATTCCACAACTGGGCAAAGCGCCTTGCAGAATGCACAACCGCTGGTGCGGGAATACAAGCGGGGACCCCTCGCAATCGCACATAATGGAAACCTCGTGAACGCCCAGCGTATCCGCAGCGATCTTGAGGATAGTGGTTCAATTTTTAGCACAACTTCCGATACAGAGGTGATCGCTCATCTCATTGCGCGTTCCCGGCAGACGCTGTTGGAAGATCGTATCTTGGATGCCCTTAAAGAGATTCGCGGCGCATATTCACTGGTCTTCATGGGGAAATCCATCCTAATCGGCGTACGGGATATTTACGGCTTTCGGCCGCTCTGGCTAGGACGTGCTGACGATTCCTATGTTCTTGCTTCCGAAACGTGCGCCTTTAATGTAATTGAGGCGGAGCCCATCCGTGAAATTAGCCCTGGCGAAATGGTTATTATTACTGGGACGGATAAAGAGCCCGAATCATTTATGTTTGGGCAGACACTTCCTCATCTATCACAATGTATTTTTGAATATATTTACCTCTCCCGGCCAGATAGTGTTGTATTTGGTGAGTTTGTTAACCGGCCAAGACGTGAACTTGGCCGCCAACTGGCACGTGAGTGTCCCGCAGCGGCAGATATTGTCATTCCCGTGCCAGATTCGGCGACACTTTCTGCACTGGGGTATGCGGAGGAATCGGGGATTCCATACGATGTAGGGCTTTACCGAAACTCTTACGTGGGGCGCGCTTTCATGAATCCTTCGCAGGAGGTGCGCGAACTGATGGTCAAGGTAAAATTAAACCCGATGCGTGATGTGCTAGAGGGCAAGCGCGTTGTGGTGATAGATGACTCCATTATGCGGGGCACTGAAAGCCGAAAGTTTGTGAAAATGTTACGTCAAGGTGGGGCGACCCAGGTTCATGTCCGTGTTGCTTCTCCGCCCAATAAATATCCCTGTTTTTACGGTATTGATACCCCTACCCGCAAAGAGCTAATCGCTAGCTCACACACCATCGAAGAGACCCGTAAATACATCCGCGCAGATAGTTTGGGATACCTCAGTATCAACGGCATGCTCAAATGTATGAAGTCACCCAAAGATTTTTGTACAGCTTGCTTTGATGGAGACTATCCTGTTGAATTTAGTGGACAATCGACTGCTCAACTCCCCATTAGCTTTGTGAATGAAGAGGATTGATGATCGCGGAGGAGCCTACTCGATTATATAATTCAAAGGAGAAATCCGATGCAGAATAGATTAAGAAGAGAGCGCCCTCAATCTTCCCACCCCTTTCAAAACGTGCGACGAGGGCTATCCACATCACAAGGGCGATTCACCTTTTACGCCATTCTCTTATGCGCGATTCTCGGTATGGTCGTGTACCAACCGGCAATTTTGTTGGTTCAGAAACTGAGCCCAACCGCGTCCCCACAGACCGTCGCAGAAAATGCAATGCTAATCACTGTTGGGTTATGTATTGTGATATTAGTTACTTCCCTATTAAAGATGGATAAGATAATGGCGGTTATTGATGACCGACGGATGGAATCCTTCAATCGACGGATGGAGAAACGAAAGGAATCTGACAACGCCGATGGCTGAGCAAGGATTAACATACGCTAGCGCAGGCGTTTCCATCGACGCACAAGAAGATGCGCTGAAACGGTTAAAACCGCTCCTGCAATCGACCCGCCGCCCGGAAGTCTTAAGCGAAGTTGGCAATTTTGGAGGGTTATTTGCGCTTGGCAAGTACGAAAAGCCGGTCTTAGTGTCGAGCACCGACAGCGTTGGCACAAAGCTCAAAGTTGCTTTTATGACGGGACGACACGATACAGTTGGCTTTGATATTGTGGCGCATTGTGGGAATGATATTCTTGTTCAAGGGGCGGAACCGCTTTTTTTTCTCGATTACATTGGCATAAGTCAGCTGCAACCTGAAGTTATTGAGCAGATTGTGAGTGGCGTGGCGACGGGTTGCCGGGAAATCGGTTGCGCGCTAATCGGCGGGGAAATTGCCGAACTATCGGAACTCTACACGATGGGGGAGTATGACCTCGTGGGTACAATTGTCGGGGTCGTTGAGGAGTCACAATTAATCACGGGAAGCAGGATTGCCCCGGGGGATGGCTTAATTGGTTTGGGTTCGCTCGGTTTACATACAAACGGCTTTTCGCTTGCCCGGCGGATTGTGTTTGAGGTTTGTGGCTACGAAGTGAATCAGTATGTTCCCGAACTCGGCAAAACGGTTGCTGCAGAGCTGCTCGCGCAACATAAGAGCTATGTCAAAAGTGTCCTTGCCTTGCGGGAGCATTGCGATATTAAAGGGATTGCCCACATCACAGGCGGCGGATTGTCAGATAACATCATCCGTATTCTTCCCCCGCATTGCTGTGCGAAGATTCAGAGGGGCAGTTGGGAAATACCGCCAATCTTTTCCTTCCTGCAGGAAAGAGGCAGTGTAGATGAAGCCGAGATGTACCATGTTTTTAACATGGGTATTGGCATGGTACTCGTGCTGCCACCGAACCAAATCGAGGCAGCGATTGCAGCGCTTCAAGCGTCCGGTGAATCCCCTTCGCTGATTGGTGAAATTAACCATGACGAGAAGGGGGTCCGAATTATCTAAAACCGATCGAAGACTAGCGTAGTATCCTTCCCATCGTTTTTCTGCTGATGTTTCAACACGGCTTCCCAATTTGTCTTCACGAAATCCTTTGCCCACCGACCTTGGATTGCCCAAAATATGGTGCCTGCCATTTAACTCCAATTTCCAATCTGCTAACATTAAAAAACGTGCGACGCTTACAAACCTTCACACGGTCGAGACGGAGGTTAAGGTAACCGGGCTTCAATGCGTTTGTCCACCTCCTGTGTGGCTTGATCAAACTGCTGAATCGCCTCCAGTAACGCATTCGCCACCTTATCTTGGTACCTCGCTGAGCTCAGTTTGTTGTATTCTGCCTTGTTTGTTAGATAGCCCAATTCGACCAAAAGGGCTGGCATCCTAGTATCGACGAGGACGCGAAAAGGTGCTTGCCTAACCATTCTGTCCGGGGCGATCCGATTTCGATTTCGCGTTCCAAGTTGGGACACAAGCACAGATTGCACGATACGAGCGGCTTCCCAGCTATATTTGTCGACCCCTCTTTTATGGAGATTGTTGATGATAAAGTCGACAGGACTGACGACTTCTTCGTCGTTCTCCCATTTCGCTAAGTCTGCCGCAAATTTATCAGTCGCTTGTAAGTTAAAGATATAACTCTCTAGACCGTGAACACGGGAATCCGGATGTGAGTTACAGTGGATGCTAATAAATAACGTCTGACGTGGTGGAAGCTCGTTGGCAATACGGGCACGTTCCGTTAATGAAATCCAGCGATCTGTTGATCGGGTAAGATGAACCTCATACGCTGTTTTTTTTCGAATCAGTGCTGCCAGTTTGTGCGTAATTGCCAAGTTGATGTCTTTTTCCTTTTTACGTCCTGGACCGACATTGCCGGGGTCTCTGCCGCCGTGCCCGGCATCAAGCACAACAGCGGTTAAACGGAATGGAGCTTTTACGTTCGTTGGGGATTCGGCGGACTTAGATGCGCTTGTTGATTTCTCCGTAGTCGATACAGACACGGGTGCCGTCAAAAGTAGCATCGCCGCGAGGATTAGCGATTTTTCTATCACAGTCATTGGTCTTCTCCAAGCTGTACCTGTACTAGATCGTTATGCCGTGCCCATACGTCAGATTTTTGAATAGGTTTCATGAAAATTGCATTTGCCAAAAAAAATACTACTGGTAACTATAAATATAACGATTCCATAGATACAGATAGTTGATCAAGAAAATCAAGTCGTGTGGTACTGATATGGAGTTCTGTTCGCTGGTGGGTAGGGATGTGTGAGATCTCTGCAGCGGTGGAAATTTAGGATTGTGAACCGGAAGTGGGGACTTCGACGGAAGCATCGTCAGGAGAGGGAGGCGGAATGTAAAGAATGAGTCTACAACTTCCGCAACGGATGAATTGCCCATACCTACGAGCTTCCTGTAACGTTTGGGGCGGAATCGTAAGATGGCAATTGCCGCACGCATTTTCAACAACAAGTGCAACTAGTCCCTTGCGGTAACGTTTGAATTGGGCTTGATATTGCTCCATCAACCCCGAATCGATTTGATGGGAAAAACCCTTTCGTTTTCCACTCCACGTCACAATTTCTGCTTTGAGGTCTTTTGTTTCCTGCTCGTATCCGGCGATTTGTACGTTATGTTTTTCCTTCTCGGCATCAAGTTCCGTTTGTTGTTGAGTAAGCTCTTCATTGAGTTGATCTATTTGCAGCATTGCGGATAGAATTTCATCTTCGATTTCCACTTCTTTCTCTTGGATAAAACTAATCTCTTTGTCCAGCGCTTGATATTCTTTGTTACTCTTCACCTCCCGCAACTGCGTTTCATATTTGATACGCTGCTCACCCTCCATTTCAAGTTCCGCGGTTTTGGACCGTTGCACTTTTTCGGTATCAGCGAGTTGTGACTGTTTCGCCTGTAGCTTTTGTTGATGGACCTGCAGCTGCTCCTCTGCCCTCTTGATCTTGAGCGGTACTGACTTGAGTTTATTATTGAGGGTCAATATTTCGGCGTCAATCTGCTGAAGTTCATACAACAGTCGTAACTGCTCCTGTAGATCCATATTAGGCATAACTTTCAGGCTCCTGTTCTGCAAGAAAGGCGAGGAAGATTCCCAACTGATATAACAAGATAAGTGGAATCGCCATCAATAACATAGATAATAGATCCGCCGGTGTCAACAGTGCGGCTGCAACAAAGATAAACATGACAGCATATCGCTGTCGTTCCCGGAAGCCGTGGGCGTTAATGATGCCGATACGTGACAGAAATGCCATAACAATTGGGAGTTCAAACGCAACACCGAAAGCTAGGATCATGCCGGTTGCAAAACCTACATACCTATCAATACTCCATAGGTTCCCAACGCCCACATTAGCGAAGAGACCCGCAGCAAATTGAACGACAACAGGTAGGACAATAAAGTACGCAAAAACTGCCCCAACAAGGAAGAAGAAGACGATAGTTAGAAATAGTGGGAGGGCGAACTTCCTCTCCTGCTGTGTTAGTGCAGGGAAAACAAACGCCCACACCTGATAGAGCACAATAGGCGATGCGAGCAATACCCCAAAAGTGACGGCAATTTTGAGAAAAGCCATGATGGCTTCGCTAGGACCGGGTTTATTCAGTTGAACCGTGCTCACCGCCCTTGCTCTCAGGACGATTGACAAAAACGCCATGAATGAACCATCTGAACCAACACTCCGATCTATCCAATTCGCCAATTGCGCGTTGAGTGGTATGTCAGCGGGGCGCCTTATAATTTCGACCGCTTGGTCCCTGAACCACAGACTGATAAGAATACATATCACAATCGCAATCAGGGAGATAATAATCCGGCGACGAAGTTCTTCAAGATGGTCCAAAAAGGACATCGACGCATCAGAGGCCATGCTAATAACTAAACCGTCTTATTCGCGGATTTGGTCGAATCTCGGTCATCTTTATCTATTGATTCGACAATGTCGTTCTGAATTTCTTTGCCAGCGTTCCTAAATTCCCGAATTGCCTTTCCAAGTGAACGGCCCATATCCGGTAAACGCTTCGGACCGAAAACCAGAAGTGCAATAATAAGGATAACAATCAGTTCCCATGGGCCAATTGGCATGATGATTCCTCCCAAAAAGTGAAGATGATGACGCTGAAGGTCTGTACTCAATATTCTCAGCTGCTCTGACCTAAAACATTGATATTATACTGTATGCTTTTCGGAATTGCAATCGTTTTGTCATGGATGATAGAAGTTTCTGCCCCGCTTGATCTGGGCTTCCGAATCCAACGGAAGTAGATGCAGGGCAGCCCATTTACCATATGAACCGATACATCGGCTTCTCTAACAATACACCAATTAGTGCCCATATGCCACCGACGAGAAATTCACCTAGTATCAATCCAAGAAAGAAGGGAGCCAGGCTACGAAATGTCTTTAAGCCGCCAAAGCGCAGAATACACCACTTAATCACCCAACTGATGAACACCGAAAACCAGAAAAAATTGACAGCCCATGTGCCGGAAATGCCGTATCCGACCGGATATAGGGGCCACCAAATGAAACGTGTGCGCACAGCGGTGAGCAGAAACGTGAAGACCGCCCCGAAGCACATCGCCAAGATTGACAGAACATCGACGGGTGCCGGGTTGGTAAGCCAGCTTTGGGTACGGCGAAAGATCGAACCGTACCACACCTCCCACGCCCCAGACTTGTAGCCGATGTGCAGCGAAAACCAGAACGAGGTCAATGGACTGAGAACGACTGCGAGTAGTATAGCGTATCCGACACGACGTGATGACACCCCCGTACGCTCTGCGAGTTTCAGTGCTTCCAGCTGGTGCGGCATGGCATTGCCCCGATAAGCGCGATTGAAGCAGTACACAAGCGAAAATAGGGTGAGGCTTCTTGCCCCTAACCGCCGCATACCGAACATCTTTGGCAGTAGTACATCCGGTCCCATTGCACGCAGATCGTGGATGGGCGGGCCTAACTCCGCACGGATACGGGTGATAACGGTTACTGTTGTGAAATGGATGACCAGAACGAGAAGTGCAACCCAAAGGGGTAGTCCTGCTACCGCCCAAAAGCCGACCAACAACATGAAGCCAATAATCAGTCCAAGTACGGCAGTGCGATAGGAGATTGGTTCGTTGGCTTCGCCTCCGTTCTCTGATAGATCGCCCTGTCCAGATTGTCCATTTTGAGTATTAGAAAGACTATGGGTTGAGGGACCTCCCCATGCGCTTACAAGCACGGTTCGCAAGTGACGCCGCGCTCCCCATAGTGTGATAATCAATACACCAACACAGACACCGAATGATTGATCGAAGATGAAGGGAAAACCGGGGATATGCTGAAGACCGAAGACGCTCCCCATAATCATCTCAAATTTCCAGAACACGTAGAAAAACCAGAACGTAAAGGAGAGATCGAGTGGGATAAAATATCCCATCCCAATGGCGAAAGGGAAGATAACAATTGGTGTCCAACCAATGGCGTTCCACGGTTTCGTGGTAAAGAAAGGGCGCAGATCAAAAAATTCGCCGCCCAGCCCGGGAATAATGGGAAACAGGAAGTGCAGTCCGTTGATGAGATCCATACCGCCAGCGAGAATGAATCCTACCCACATCAATCGATCCCGAAAGAAGGTTGTTGTGGTCATCTGCTGCGGAAGTTCTATAATCGGATAACTGAGTCGTTCTGCTTCAATCCACTGTTTTCGCAGGATGGCATTGATGAAGAAAGCGGTGAAAAGGAGAACGATAATAAATCCGGACCACGCAAGCACGGGTTGCCACCATAATCCAAGATTTTCAGGGAGGTAAAGGCTGGATTCCCCAATGAAATAGGGGGTGATGCTTTTTTTGTCGGTCAATGCTAGCCAATCAGGAAGGTAGTGGTGAAACAGTGCCGCCCATTCGTTCTCTTCGTTTGACAGCCAGCCAACGACCGCGATATTGGTGACAACGACTTGGAACAGATCGTGCCCACCGATTGCGGAGGCAACAGAAAGCATCGCGTAAAGGGTCAGCAACTCGCCTTGGGTCAATGCTAGGTGAGGAGCAAAACGAGCGAGCCAGAAGTTAAGCACCACCACAAACGCGAAGATGAAAATCACATTGAAGAAGAGCGACATGGTGGTTGGGAGCCCCTGTTCCCAACGTAACATCGCAAACAGCCAGTAGTTATTGAGAAAAATGAGCCCTAGACCTAACCAGATCGCGTTCCAACGGATCTGCGGTTGTTGGGATTGGGGTGTCGAATATTGGGCTTGGGAGTTCAATGCGATTTCTTTCGCGCTTCTCATAGAGGGTTTCCATCGAAGCCAGAAACCTCTTGAGAATGCGTTCCTTGTGGTTTATAATATTCGATGCAACATGGCAAAGACTGTGTCGAGCCCTCTGAATTATATTATATGGTAGATAATATAAATAAGTGAACATTATTTAGACATGTGTTACGATATAAGTATTATGAGATATTCACCCGATTTACGCAAACGTGTCCTTGATTTCATACAAGCCGGCGGCAGCAAAACAGAAGCCGCTCAACGGTTTAACGTCGGACGGACCACTATCTATAAGTGGTTAAACGCCCCAGATCCATTCGCTTATCAAAGACCCGGACCCCGAGGCCCCCGGTCTATTGATTATGATGCGCTTAGACAACATATTGCTGATTTTCCAGACCAGACCCTCAAAGAACGCGCTGTTCATTTCGGGGTGTCAACCTTCTGTATAGGGTATAGCCTCAAACGTTTGGGGTACACGCGAAAAAAAAACGCTCGGTTATAAGGAGCGGTGTGATGAAAAACGACACGCCTATCGTCAACAACTCGAACAAGTCAAAGTCGCTGGTAAATCTGTAGTTTATGCCGATGAGAGTGGCTTTAGGGACGACGGTTATAGACGGTATGGCTATGCGCCTTTAGGCACACCCGTGTTTGACCTTATATCCAGCCAACGCACTCGAACTACCACACTTATTGCCGCACGTCTTGAAGATACCTTCACTGCGGCACGGTTATTTGAAGGGAGTTGCAAAGCCGACGATTTCAATGATTGGTTAGCCAAGCAGCTATGTCCACGCTTGACTTCAAAACACGTAGTAATCCTTGATAATGCACGACTTCACAAAACGCTAAAGACCCGACAGTTAATAGAGGCTTCGGGAGCGAGTCTGATGTTTTTACCCCCTTATTCCCCAGATTACAATCCGATTGAACATGATTTTGCGAATATAAAGCGAATCCAACAATATCAAACTCAAATGTCTATTGAGGATATTATTCAAATGTATCAGTAATTCTATCATCCACCATAGTTTAGTAATATTGGTTTTTAGCGTTTGTTTAGGGGCAGCGTCTGCTGAGATTACGATAGACGGTGAAAAGGTCTATGTGGAAACGGATGTCTACAGCGTGCAGTTCCAGCACGGTGTGATAAGCTATATCCACAACAAACGCACCGGCGAAACCTACACCATCCCTAAGTCCGACAGGATACACGCGGGCACTAATCTTTATAGAATAGGCAATAGTCCTATCCGGGCGCGGCACAGCGAGGTAGAGGCAATAAAAACAGGGCAGGATAGCGCAACACTTGTGTTTAGCCAGCCGTGGATAAATAACATCAACAAAATCATTCTTAACATTGAAGTTGAGCCAATGACCGGTGATCTGCTGATTGAAGGGAGTGGGGAATTCGATACCGGCGGCGTTTACCAATTCCAGTGGGGTTGTGACAATATCGACATCAACAGTGTGGATCTAATCCTCCCTGCACACGGGGGACAGGTTATCACCGCCTCGTCTCCTTTTGAAGTGAAACGATATATTTACCCTGGACTTTGGGAGGCACAACTTGCGATCTTCCAGGGCAAACAGGGCGGATTCTTTGTTCGTGGAACGGATAAGACATTTCAGTCCAAAACGTTCAAATGCGAAAAGAATAACGAGGAGATCGTAGCGGAGTTTCAAACTTTCAACCAAGCACCCTGGGATATGCACACCACTATGCAATCTACGGTATGGCGATTTAACACATACGCCGGCGATTACCGTGTCCCTGCATCTATCTATCGGCACTGGATAGAAGAAGCCTTTGAACCGTGGCGATTATCAGATATGCCGCAGTGGGTTGAAGACATTGGTTTGGTGATAATGGCAGGGGTTTGGGGCGAAGACCTTGACTGGCTATCTCGACTCGCCGAACAGATAGATTCGAGCAAAACATTGGTCTATGCAGTGACTTGGCGTAAAGATGGATACGATCAGAATTTGCCTGATTATACTGCGAAAGAAGTTTTCGGTGATTTTATTAAAACGGTTCGTGATTTAGGATATCGTGTTATGCTTCATGCCAACCTTCTAGGGGTATCGGTTGATCACCCACTCTACCCAGAATTACGGCAGTATCAGTTCAGAGATACGTGGACTGGAGAGCTTAAGGGCTGGAAGTGGAAAGAACCGGATAATACGTACCGTCATGCTTGGATCAATAACGCGAGTTCTAAGTTCAGAGATGTCCTTGTTTCACAACTAAAGCAAGTTTGGGAAGAATACCCCATTGATGCCCTCCATCTCGACGGCAGTCACTATGTTATAAACGACGCCAATGGTTTGATTGAAGGTTTAAACTCTGCACAAGGCAATGTGTTGATGCACAAGCAGTTGGCAGAAGCGATGCCCGGCGTGGTGTTCAGTGGTGAGCATCTCCACGAGGTCACATTCTTCCGTGAAAGTTTTGCTCAACGCTGGAAGCTCCCACAGGAATCAACACCACATCCTATCAGCGCGTTTCTTTTTGCTCCTTATACCCGTCCCTATGGTTATCTTGGACTTTCGCACTCGTGGGACGATCCTTCGGGCTACCAAGCGTTCCTTGATTCTTACGAAAGCTGGGGCGTATTGCCAACGCTTTGGGCTTCAGATTTAAAAAGAGAATTTTATTACCCTCTCACTCAGCAGGTCCTTGCTGTCGCTCGCCAATGGCAGGAACTCGGTTTGCGTCCTGACTTTGAATCTGACTGGGAGGATGATACGCTGTTTCAGTATGTAACCGAGGATGGTGAGACAGTAATTTATCAGCAAACCTCAGAGGGATACACAGTTCTCTTAGAGCGATCTGCTGATCTCAATCAGGATGGCGTTATAAATGTCCTTGATTTGGTGTTTGTGTCGAATCGCTTTGGCACGTCAGAGGCCGATATGAATGGGGATGGGCAAACGAACATTCTTGATTTGATGCTTGTGGTGCAACAGTTTACACGATAGATTGAAACGAGAAACAGTGGTTGTCATTATTTTGTGCACAGGAAAAGGAACATGGGCTCGTGAAGTTACCGGCAACATACCGAAGTCACTTTACCCACTTCCACGATAGACGGTTTTCGGTCACCTATTAAATTATGTCGAGACGATTGATCGCAAAGAGGCGCGAGTCGTCATAAATCCGGCAGATCTGGAACAATTTGATCAATATTGCGGCTGGTTAAAAATAACTCGATTCTGTGTCCCGGTAGGGGGGGTCGTAGGGGACAACTCCGGGGCTCTCGGAACGGAGGATCGTTGTTCCCTACAACTACTGCAAAATGTCAACAGGGCCTAAATTCGCAGCGGATAAAAAAATGACACGAGCAAAACTATACTTCGTACTGACATTCTTCCTTGTATCGACCGTCCCTTGGTTTTTCATAGAATCCCAGGCGACACAGATTCACGGGTTCCCGCCTTGGGCGTTCTACAGCTTCTGTATGACAATCCTGTACGCCGTTATCGTTGCGTTCTGTCTCCGCCGCTACTGGTCTGTGTCCGCCAAAGATGACGATGACTCTGAATCATAAAAACCTAAGCATCGTAGGGAACAACAATCGTTGTTCCCCACAACTCTAAGCTCTGGAAACGCCCAATATGAACACAACAGCGCTACTCGGTCCCGGTGGCGTCATCTTTATGGGGATCTACTTAGCGTCCCTCATCCTCGTCGGGCTTGCCGGTCGATTTGCACGACGAGAGAATTCGATGGCAGACTTCTACCTCGGCAACAGGGGACTCGGTCTGTTTGTTCTGTTCCTCACTCTCTATGCTACACAATATAGTGGCCTCACATTTATCGGTTTCGTGGGCAACGTATATCGAACCGGGTATTTCTTTTTAGTGAGTGTCACCTTTTCGATGTCAATCCTCGCCGCGTATCTAGTGTATGCACCGAAATTCCATCGTCTCTCCCGCCAACACGGCTATATCACCATCGGCGACTACATCCAGCAACGGTTCGGATCTACGACACTAACGGCACTTTCAACCGTTATCTTCATTATCGCGCTCGGCAATTATATCCTCAGCAACCTGAAAGCGATTGGCTACATCGTTGAGGCATCAACGGGCGGGTACGTAACATTTGTCCAAGGCGTGATTGTCTTGTCAATAATCATGCTGATCTACGAAACACTCGGCGGCTTGCGAAGCGTCGCATGGACCGACGCCATCCAAGGGGTACTCCTGTTGGCGGGGTGTATCTTCATCTTTGGCGTAATCAGCTACCAATACGGTGGACTACCCGCCACCGCCGAGAAATTGATGGCAACCCAACCCACCTTCTGGCAGCCACCGCCGCTGAAGCTCAAACTCACATGGTTGAGCACATTGACAATCGTCTTTTTCGGACCGTCGATCTATCCACACGCCGCACAACGCATTTATGCGGCGAAAGACGAACAGACGCTGCGGCGTTCCTTCCAGATTATGGTCTTCATGCCGATATTCACCACCTTCTTCATGTTCGTCGTCGGTCTCGTCGGCGCGGCACAGTTTCCGGGGCTTGATCGACTCGGCAGTGAACAGGTCGCACTGTTCCTGTTAAATGACATGGCGGAACGACTCCCTAGCGTCCGAATTTTGCTAATCCTCTTTCTGTGCGCTGCCGTGGCTGCAATTATGTCCACCGTTGATTCCGCGCTGCTTGCCGTCTCCTCCGTCTTTACGCAGGACCTATATAAACGCATCCGTCCCGATGTATCCCAGCATCATCTGACGGTTACAGGAAAAGTTTTCTCGTGGGGATTGATGGCGATACTGATTTTTCTGGCGATCCAACTCCCACAAACGCTCTGGCGGTTGACTGAGATAAAACTCGAACTGTTGTGCCAAGTGGCGCCCGCCATCTTCCTCGGCGTCCACCTGAAATCGCTCCGCACCGATGCCGTTCTGTCGGGACTGCTTGTCGGCACCTGTATCGCGTTGGGGATAATGTTCGCCAACCTCGCTGGACTGGGGGTCGCAACGAAACCGATGGGGATCCACGCCGGTGTGTGGGGATTAGCCGCAAATTTCCTAACCGTTGGTCTCGTTTCAAAAGCAGTAGGCATACGCCGTATGCCGTAACCTCTCTATAATAAATCATTCGTGAAGATTCGCGGAGACTTTACTTTGGGAGAAAACAGATACAATGGAACCTATCAAACTGGGTTATGTCGGCTGCGGCTTCATGGCGCAGAAGGTACATATCCCGAACTTCACCAGCCTCCCCAACTGTGAGCTAATCAGTTTGGCGGAAGTGCGTCCGGAACTTGGCCAACAGGTGCAGCAGCGATGGGGAATCCCCCGTCTCTACGCCGACCACACCGAACTGGCAGCGGACACCGACATCGAAGCGGTGGCGGTGTCCGCCGACTTTGCCCTGCAAGGAGAGATTGCGAAAGACCTGCTCAGCGCGGGAAAGCAGGTTTTCATGGAGAAACCGATGGCGGTCTCCATCCAGCAAGCGGAGTCAATTGTTGCCGCCGGGAAAGCTGCCGGCACAAAACTTATGGTCGGCTATATGAAACGGTACGACGCCGGCAACGAACTGGTCAGGGCTAAGGTGGACGAGTTTCGAGCGACCGGCGAGTTGGGAGGGTTGACCTACGTCCGGAATCACGGTTTCTGCGGGGAGTGGATCTGTAACCTCGACACACCGATGGTGACGAGTGATGCACCAAAGCCGGAAGCACCCGCACAAACGCCTGACTGGCTGCCGGCGGAATGGGTGCGCCCTTACTTGAGCTACCTGCAGCAATACACCCACAACCTCAACTTGCTGCGCTGGTTCTTGGACGCCGGCGATCAGGTGCAGGTCAAGCACGTGGATCTCGACGACAACGGTTACAGCGGCGTCATCATCTTCGACATGGTAGGTGTGCGCGTAATCCTCGAAACGGGGAGAGTTTCGCACTATCGATGGGATGAGCATACGCAGATCTACTTTGAGGATGGCTGGGTGCATACATGGGCACCGCCGCTTCTGCTGAAAAACACCCCCGCAGAGGTCGAGGTCTACCGGGCTGGCGAAACACAGGAGATTTCACGCCCAATCCCGAAACCGAACTGGACATGGGCGTACCGACGCGAGGCAGAACATTTTATCGAAAACATTCGGAATGACACACCGTTCAGATCATCTAGCGAGGATACCCTAACCGATGTGCGGCTATTTGAAGATATCTATCGGATGCTCTTGGATCAACGTCGAAAGTGAATGAACGCGATATCAACATTTGATACGAAAGGAGAGTTTTATGTTGTCTTTTGTAGCAGTTGCAAAAACATCTGATATTCGGCAGGGACGGGGTAAAGCGTTCACCGTCAGAGGGAAACGAATTGCGGTTTTCAACGTTGACGATGAGAATTTCTACGCGCTAGACAATGCGTGTGCCCATGCGCTAGGTCCGCTCGGTAGGGGGCGGGTCAGGAACGGCGCGGTCATCTGCCCGGTTCACAGTTACGCCTACAATGTCACAGATGGGAGCTGTCTGACGGACGAGCGGCTTCGCGTCAGATCTTACGAAGTCGTCGTTGAGAATGATGAGATTAAGGTTAAGTGCTGAGGTCGTCCTCGTTTGAGGGTTCGGCGGGAAGTGTGTCTGATCGGTCTTCAAGTTGGCGGTTGAGTCGGGTGATGTAACGAAGTGTTGTCGAGAAGATCATGTCTAACGTGGCGATGTCACGCTCTTCCAACCGTGTCCGCGAAAACACACGCCGCAACGATTTCAGATAGGTCTCCCAATCGTAATTGTAGGGGGTAACGCCGATCCGTTGCAACAACGCTGTAATCCGACCATAAAACGCCTCAATCTCATTGACATCGGCGTGCTCCAATTCCGTCGGCGGGAGGTCGCCTGTGCTGGCGAGGAAGACTTCGTAGGCAAAGACCTGTACCGCCTGCGCTAGATTTAGGGAAGGGTTCTTCGCCGCCATCGGAACGCTCGCTATCAGTTGGCAGCGACTAATTTGGGAGGTGGATAGCCCAAAATCCTCGCGCCCAAACATCAGTCCAACCCGCTGATTCTGCGAAATGGAAGCGATCTCCTGTGCCGCTTCCCTCGCCGAGACAGAAGGTGGCAGCCTTGGGTCACGTCGCCGATGGGTCGTGCCGACCAGAAACTGAATATCTTCGAGTGCTTCTTCTAAGGTATCTACGACGCAGCAGTTCTCAATAACGTCGGTTGCACCGTGCGCCATATACCATGTCGGTTTCTCCTCAAGAAACGGGACAGGACTGACCAGGTAGAGCTGGGAGAGTCCCATCCCCTTTAACGCACGTGCCGCGGACCCGATGTTGCCCGGCTCACGCGGCTCGAACAGGATGACCCGGATGTTGTCTAGATTCGTCGGTACATCAACCCGTATCGCTCGCTGACGTCCAATGGGTTCAGGGGTGGAAGTTGTTTCGTCTGTATAGCTCTGCTGTTTCGTCATCGTTGACCTTTTCGTCACTGTATTGTGCGCGTCCAAACTAACTTACGCGTCACGTTTTACGTTTCATTCATCAGTGCGGATGCCGTAGTAGTTCGCGTAAAACTGTTCGCTCTCTCGACGCAGCCATCCCTGATCAGCGGCTTGCGACCCGAACCGTTCGGGCGAAAACATCGTTAAATCTTCGCCGGAATCTCCGTCGATTATCCAGTTCGCGAGCCATCGACCGACCGCCGCGGAACCGGCGATCCCTAGCGCGGCACAACCGGTGGCTAAGTAGAGCCGATCAATTCCCGGTACAGGACCGATCAGGTACGCCCCGTCAGGCGCGAATGTAGTTATACCGCGTCGATACTCGGCGATTTCAAGATCTTTCAGAATCGGAAACGTTGGGGCAAGCCGTCTCTGCGCCTCCGCCATAACCGCCACAGGTGGTTCGATATCTCCTGTCCTGAAGTTAGGGGGCATCGCTTCTAAGTCAATGCTGACCGGCGTCGGTTCAAAGAACCCGTAGAGGTAACCCCCTTTGTCAGGTCTCAGATAACAACTAACATCGGTAACACGCACGGCTGGATGGTAATCGGGGATGCCGGGGGTGGGCACTGTACGAGCGCGTTGATGGCGAATCGGCTGGGCAGCCACAGTTGCACCAACTTTCTTGGCAAGTCCTGCGCCCCACGGTCCTGCGGTGATGACAAGGTGATTTGCCCCGATAAAGCCGTTTTCCGTTTCTACTCCAAGGATTTCCCCATTGCGCTGCCGGAAGCCGGTTACGGGTGTATTCAGTTGGATCTGAACCCCCAAATCTTTCGCTGCCGCCGCATAAGCGAGGGCGCATTGGTGGGGATCGAGATATCCATCGTTGGGGACAAAATAGCCGCCCTCAATCTGGGTAACATCTAACGCAGGCGCAAGACGAGCCATCTCCGCGTGGGAGACAAAATCTGCCTCAATGCCGTTTCGGTGAGACCGTTCAATTTGACGGGCGTAGGCGTCCATCCGCTCAGGGGTGAGTGCCACCATCAAGCTGCCGGTTCGGCGTAGGCCGGGGTCATGTCCGGTTTCCCTCGGAAACTGAGAGAACAGGTCAAGCGCGTATCGGATCGCTTGTAACATGGTAACCGACGGTCGAATCTGACCGACGAGTCCCGCCGCTTGGGGTGTCGTCTCCGCAGCGATGTCGTCGTTGCGTTCTAGAACGAGCACGTCCTTTTGCCCGAACTTTGATAGATGATAAGCGGCGCTCAGTCCCCATATCCCGCCGCCGACGATTAAAACTTCTGTTTGTTGTGTCATTTTTTTCCTCAAATATATCAGGAGATCCCTATGGAACTTTTCGATGCCATCACCCAACGCCGGACCCATCGTGGCGAATTTCGGGCGGACACGATTTCTCAAGAACATCTAGATCGATTAATAGAAGCAGCCCAGTGGGCACCCTCCCCGTTCAACACACAGCCGTGGGAGTTTCTGATTATCCGGGAACCCGCGGGAAAAAATGCCCTCGCCGAACTGACCGCAGAGTGCGTTGTCGGCCAATTCAAAGACAGTACCTTCTTAGACGACAATAGTCGCTGGATGCGCCTGACAGAAGCGGAATGGGAAGAACGCGGCGACGGTGTGCTGCTGACCGATCACGTTGACCTTCCGCCGATGTTCCGTAAAGATCCAACTAAACTCAAGCCGCTGCTGAAACATGCGAAACATCTCAGCATTCTAGGCCATCTCGGCGCCGGCAAGCTGCCCGCCAAAGAGATTTCCGAGCTTGTCCGCACCTCGCCGCTGCTCATCCTCATCCTAATGGACAACACCAGACGACCGCCCGGCGACGGCGGAGAGCGGTGGATGTGGCTGGGCATGGGTGCTGCCATCCAGAATTTGCTCCTGACCGCAACGGGACTGGGCATCGGTACACAGTTTGTCAGTGCACCGTTGGAACGTCAGGACGACCGAGACCGGATTCAGGACGGCTTTAACATCCCCGACTCCCACGAGATTATCACGCTATTGCGGCTCGGTTACCTTGACGCGTCGCACGGTAAATCCGTCCGTTTGCCCTCCACAACAGTAATACGACGTGAAAGTTACTAACCCAAAAAAGTAGTAGGCATACGCCACCCCGATGAATCGGGATTCAAAGCAATATGCCGTAACTGTTGAGCAAATCGAGGGCATCAGTTCATTAGTTCAAAATTCATTAATCACACCAATGAACAAATGAATCAATGAACTAATGCACCATTACAGCCGTCGAGAAATTATCCCCAACAGCTGATCCAACTCCCGGACGTTCATCAACTTGGCGCTCCCCATCACGACAGCGATTCCCAACCCAATCGGAACAAATACACCGATGAGTCGAGCGATAATGCTTTCGACGCCGAGCCAACCCTCGATTTGTGCGTAGCTCCACAGACAGGCATACCCCATAACAGCAGAGGCAAGTAGGAGTTTAATCAGCAGCAACCAGATACCGCTTAACCCTAAGCCGCCAACCGTCCGTCGTAAAAGCAGCAGCAGCGCGATGAAATTCAGCGTAATTGTGCAGGCGGTGGACAGCGCAAGGGATCGGTGGTCGAATCCGATCCGGTAGATAAAGAGGTAATTCAGCAGGATATTGAGTCCAACGGTGCACAAACTAATTATAGCAGGAGTGCGTGTGTCGTTGAAGGTATAAAATCCATCTGTCGCAATCTTGACCGCCGAAAAACCGCATAGACCAAAGGCGTAATAAAATAGCGCGACCGCCGTCTGTTGCGTGTCTAAGGGGGTCGCCTGCCCACCCTCAAAAATTAGCCGACAGATCGGTTCAGCGAGTACCATCAGTCCAATCGAGGCGGGCACCGTCAGCAGAAAGGTCAGCCGCAGCGCATACGAAAAAGCGCGCCGAAACCCCGCCATGTCGCCTTCCGCTACCAATTTCGCAAGGTTCGGCAAGGCAACGGTCGAGATCGCAACACCAAAGACACCGATCGGCAGGTGCATTAATCGAAAAGCACGGTTAATCCACGTCAGCCAGCCCTCACCCTCCGATGCAAAGATCGAGTTGACCAATACGTTGATCTGCAACGCAGCAACCCCAAGGATCGCGGGACCGATAAGCCGCATCACTTGCCGCACCCGTTCATCACGAAAACTGAGAAGCGGCTGATAATGGAATCCAACGCGCCGCATCGAAGGTGCCTGAATCAGGAATTGCAACGCTCCCCCGACCAGCACGCCAACCGCCATCCCCGTTGTCCGGTGTAGACCGAGGTCGGGTGCGACATAGTAACCCGTCACTCCAACGATGAGCGACCCGATGTTGAAAAAAGAGGACGCCGAGGCGGGCAACCCAAACTTGCCCTTGCTGTTGAGTAGCCCCATCGTCACTGCAGCCAGCGACACCAGTATCAGGTACGGAAACATGATCCGCGTCAGATAGACGGTCAAATCACGCTTGGACTCAAAGCCGAAGTGTTCCGACGGATCGAGCGGTACATCCTGAAACCCTTTGCCGGTGAATATCAGATCGACGATGGCAGGGGCAGCGAAAATCCCGAAAACCGCTATCAGCGTAAGCAGAAGGAAGGTTGCGTTAAAAACTCGACTCGCCAGACACCACGCCGCTTTCTCGCCGTCCTCCAACTCAGTCGCCGTAAACGTTGTGACAAACGCTTTGCTCAACGCACCTTCGCCGAACAGATCTCGCATCAGATTTGGGATCCGGAACGCCGCATAGAACGCATCGCCGCCAACACCGGCGGCAAAGTAGTAGGCAATTACCTTCTCGCGCACCAAACCCAGCAGCCGCGACGCCATCACGGCGATACTCACGATGCTCGCCGATCGGGTGACTCGCTGCTGGTCTTCGGAGGCTGTGGCTGTGGCGGTATCAATTCCATTTTCCATTTACGGTCAAGGCTTTTTCGGTTTACTCGGTGGTTTCGTCTTCTTCGGGGATATAATCGCTGGCATCAACAAGCGCCTCAACTCGTGGCGAGAAAACCTTGTGAAAGATTTCGAGCTTATTACATAACCATTCGTGCTGTCTATCCCAGTCTGAGCGGTCTTCGGGATCGGCATCATACAGAAAGAGTCTTATGTGCTTCTCCTTTCGTGTAGGATTTTCGCTCCACTCCAGTTCGGAACCAATCTCTTCTTCGATGTCTTCCTCGTCCCTTTTCAAGAGATAAAAGTGAGCTTTTCCATCCTCACCTGACAGCACGAGGGTAACACGAATCCAGTTGCCTCTCACGCTGGCAGATGCGCTGAGCCAGAAATCCGAACTCAAATTAGGAAAAGGATAAAAATACAACCAATGTTGTGCTCCAGCTGTTACAGGATTAATTACGCCATCGTGTTGCTCTAGAAGATTTCGTGGTTCTGTCCAGTATTCAAGATACAACTGCTTTGCGGGGGTCAATTCGGCTCGTGATATTCTCGAAACGGTTCTTGTCCAGTCGTTGGGGTGTGATACCACGTTAAACTTCGGTGCCTTCCGTGAATCGTCAATTCGCCACAATTCAATCTCCAAACCGAAGAAGCTAAAACTCTCCGCAGTAATCTCGTTGAGCCAATCGAGTGCAGCGCGGTGCTCATCTGTGAAACGTTCAGCAATCCAGACAACTGTTACGGCGTTCAACCCAGCGGCATAGGTTAACAATTGACCAAGATGGGTGTGGTCCGTCGGCTCAAGCTGATTTTCAATCAGCACCCAATTGTCAGTCGATATATCCTTACATAGAATATCGGCTTGGAACGGACCAACATTTCTCTCCTGTGCCTCGACCTCAAGCTCAACCCCAATGACCTCACCTAGTAGACTTATGCTTTCGTCGCGCGCCAACCAAGGGGTAAAATCACCCGCTTCCTCTTCCCAAAACTCCCTGAGCGGCACCCTGATTAAGCGTCCAAGTTCTTCTTCCATTATCTCTACCTCCTCTATGTCAATTCCAATCCACCGGCGACTTCATCTGTCCGAGCAGCGTGCGGCGCACCCAATCCAAGGATTGGACCACCAACCATCGACGCATGTGATCGGTGTCCTGATAATTGCGACCACGTTCAAAGAGACGGGTTTCCCCCGGTCCGTTCAGGGCAACAAAAGTGGAAGCATCTTCATAGGGTCCAATCATGGCAAGTCCTATGCCATCGGCGGGTGTCACACGCTCAGCAAGGGAAACAGCGAGGGTACGCGCCTCTTTAACATCCGTAGGATTCGCGATAGCCGTGTCAGAATTTTTCGACGCGTCCGTTAGGTTATCGGGAGCCAAATCGGTCGTAACCAAGTCAGCATAACCGGACTCAACCAGATCTCGTGCAAGTTGACCGCCGGTGAGCGTGTCAACGACGCCCAACTTGAGCGATTTTTCTTGCATCAGATCGCCAACGACCTCCGCCACTGTTACTTTGCCTATACCGTAAACGGCGATTCCTAACCGCTCGCGGAGTTTTTCCTCCATCCCGGCGACGAGCGTATCGGCTTCTTCCTCCGTATCCGCCTTTGCGGTGATCCGCACATCAGTCTGACCGATATGCGCTGCCAGTCCAACGGTCGGATTTCCCGTCGTCATCAGATCACCGATCCCCCGATCAATGTTACTCTCACCCACCGCACATGTGCGCAGCACACGGACCCGCGTCACCTTTATCCCGCCCATACGTTCAATTAGCAGTGGGATGACGGTGTTCTCCATCATGTGATCCAGCTCCCTCGGAACGCCCGGCAGCGAAATGATGCAGCCTCGTCCATTCACGTCTTCGCTCAAATAGCACGGTGCCGTCCCCACCGGATTTGTTAGTGGCGTCGCCCCTTCGGGGATGTAAGCTTGGCGTTTGTTGTTGTCAGCCATCGATCGACCGAACCGGTTGAAACGTGCTGCTATCTCTGCCTCCAATTCCGTACTGTAGACTAGTCTACGCCCGGTTGCGTTGGCAACGGCTTGGCGTGTGACATCGTCCACTGTGGGCCCGATACCGCCGGAGGTGATGATGACATCCGACCGATCGAGTGCCAAGTTGAGGACCTCGGTCATCCGGTCGAGATTATCGCCGACAGTCGTTTTGTAGTATAGGTCTAGCCCAATATCCCTGAGCGCAAGCGCCAATCTGTTGGCGTTTGTATCAACAATCTCCCCGAGCAGTAGCTCGGTTCCAATCATAACAATTTCTGCGTGCATGAAATGCCTCTTATGTTAAGAATTCGTGCGGAGAAACCGAGTTTTTGTCAAAAACTCGGTTTCTTATTCTCTGGAGTTGGTACATGTCAATTGTGTAAGGAACGCAGATCTGCGTTCCCTACGAACAACGAACTAATCAATTTTCTGCCCGCAGCACAACATTACTCGCTTCAAACTCCCAGACCTCGTTATAAACTGTTGGGCGTGGTCGAGCGGGTGGGTAGTTCGGCGGTGGATTGTTTGGATCGCGCAACTCCAGTCGATCACGGCCGCGCGGTTTATCTAACCATTCCCGATCCGCCTCCGATGCGTCGATCTCCCGTAGCAAGATAAACTCGACCCAGTCAAACCCAGAGATAGCAACCTGCGCCTGAAACACCCGTTTAACGTCGTTACCGTCCCAAGTGCGGAGGTCTGGCAGCATAATGGGACCTGTACAGACTTGGAACTGCTTATCCTCCACATTGAGGTTCATGACATTCACAGGATATTCGACCGAGATTGCGAGTCCACGCTCGGCATCGCGATAGGTTGACCTGGCGTTTAGTAGGTCACCGTTCAGGGTTGCCTCACAGATTTCACCGATATCGGTTAGCTCAGAAAAGTTAGCATGAGAACGCACATCAACCCTATAACTTTGATAAATCTCGCTAAGTTTTCTCGTTGAGGCTTCCTCGGATTCGTTGCTGGGTCTTCTCGCGATGCTTAACTGCGATTCATCACTGAAAGCCATGCGCCACTCACCGCTGGGAATCTGGAACATGTTTCGGGACGCAATCGTGTACTCGCTCCGACACGGTGCGCCGAGAAACATCTTTGTAACATGCCCACTCGCTTCGTCTCGTACTTCACAGCTGGCTTCGAGACCGAATCGGACATGATACACTTGACCCGGCTCTCCCACGAAACCGCCGGCATACCGATAGTACGGATCCGGTGTCCACGGATGGTTGTGCCAAGTAAATGTCGAGCGTGAAAAATCAATCACAGAATATCTCCTTTCAAGGGTTTACCAATCCAATGTACCAATGAGCTACACGACTTAGGCAAATTTAGTACGCGGCCCGATATTTTTTTTAACCCCCAACTCCCCCTTATCAGGGGGGAAACCCTTGTCAGGGGACTTATGAACCAACACTATCGATCCTTCAGATAAACATAAGGTCTTCCGCGCCACCGCATCCGACGCCCACGTCCGATGATTGTGAGTTCGTACCAATCATCGCGAGCTAAGTCAATGTCAGCAGCTTTTGCGCCTTCCGCAATGTGGTCGGGATTGCCCGTGCCCACAAGCGGGATTACTCCACCGGGGAGCGTCATCAGCCACGCCAACGCAATTTGTCCCGCCGTTACGCCGTACCGCTCAGCGACTATCTTCACCTGCGCCACGACACCTTGCTCTCGCTGCTCCTGCCAATCGCCGAACCCCTGATCGAAGGTGTGTGGCAGCGGTTTATTCCCGGTGAGCAGTCCACCGGCGAGTGGGCTATAGCAAAGCATATTCATCTTTTTCTCTAGACAGACAGCGGCTAGACCGATCTCCAACGGTTCTTGGATGAGAAGGTGAAACAGCGTCTGCAACGCCTCCACGCGGGTATAAGCGGAGATAGCGCGAATCTCATCTGGTGAATAGTTACTCACACCGACATGCCGAATCTTCCCTTGCGCCTTTAGATCTTCGAGTGCACGGGCGGTTTCCTCCGGGTGCGCGAGATAGTCGATGCGATGGGGTTGGTACAGGTCAATATACTCCATACCCAACCGCTTCAGCGACCCTTCACAGCACTCCTTGATATAGTCGGCGGACAGATTCCATGTATACACATTCTCATAGCGTAAAGCGGCGCACTTAGAGGCGATAATCACCTTGTCCCGCGGGATGTTGCCGGCACGGATAGCTTCGCCGAGCAGCTTTTCGGATTCACCCTCCCCGTAGATGTCTGCGGTATCATATAGGTTGATGCCCAGTTCATATGCACGATGGACGGTTGCGATACTGCGCTCCTTCGCGCTGGGGGTAAGGCTCATACACCCCAAAGCGACAAGGGAAACCTGTTCTCCGGTTGTGCCAAGTTCCACATATTTCATTCATCTTCTCCTGTATTGTTCGGCGATATTCGGTTAAGTTACAAAATTGGGTTGGGCCTCACTATGATTGGACATTCTCACTCAGTCGCATAGTCGCAGGCAGCAAGGGGAATTTATAGAGCCATTCCTTGAACCCACTGTTTGCAGGATTTCCGAGTTGGATAGCATTATAACTTTCATGAAGTAGAATTTCAAGAGTTAGTTTGGGGGTAAAAATTGAGGGATTCATAAATTCTTTTTTTTACAGGGGGCGACATGTATATGGAAAGATTGAAGCTCTACAATCCTAAGCTTTAGCGGGACGACATGTGTATAACGTCCAAGCGCCCAATCAACAGCGAATTAGTGAACTACTATACCAATGAACTAATTTTATTAACCGATAAAGACAATTGACAGCGACGACCCCTTTGATTATAATGGGATTCAGGAGGACGATTTATGTTAAGAGCAGGAATTATCGGTTGTGGCGGTATTACTGAGCGGCGGCATGGACCCGTGTTGGCAAGTTTGGCAGGACGTGTGACGGTTGTAGCACTAGCAGATCTTGCCGAAGAGCGTCTTGAGCTAATGGGTGGGAAACTTGGCGTTACGTCTGAATCCCTCTATGCTGATTGGGAGCAGATGCTTACCAACGAGGAGCTGGACTTGGTCCATATCTGCACCCCCCATCACCTGCACGAGCCGCAGGCTATCGCTGCGATGGAGAGTGGTGCCCATGTGTTCCTCGAAAAGCCCATTGCCACCTGTTTGGAAGAGGTGGATAGGATGATCGCAACGTCAGCGCGTACCGGACGGAAGATGACGGTCGGACACAATCAACTCTTTTCCGCAGGGCATCGCGCGGCGATGAAACAGATACAGGCTGGCGCAATCGGCTCTGTATTTCTGGTACGCACCGAGGGCCTCGGCGGATCCCATGTGGTGGGCCGGGGTATCTCTCGGGGGTGGCGCACCGAAGCGAAAGCCGGCGGCGGCGGACCGCTGATCGACAACGGCTATCACCAAGTCTACACCGCCCTGAACTACGTCAGTTCACCGGCGGTCCGCGTCTACGCCCGGATTGGTCGCTATGTGCAGGATATTGAGGTGGAAGACACGGCACTGGTCCTGATTGAACACGCCAACGGCGCGACAACCTCGCTACAGGTCGGCTGGTCGGCGTTGGCGGGAGCAACCGGTGTAAATGAGATTCTGGGTACGGAGGGACAGATCCGGTTTGGCGGGGGCGATGCGCCGGTATCGGTATGGCGCAAGGCGACCGGGGAGTGGACGAAGCCATCAGTGGACAGTGAAGGACCGGACGAGCTTGGTTTGCCGGTCGCGGTACGACGTTTCGTGGACGCGATAGAAAACGATGGAGCGGTGCCGGTCACTGCTGCGGAAGGTCGTCATGTCTTGGCTATCGTCTTGGCAGCATACCGGTCCGGTGAGAGCAAAGAAGTGGTGGAGGTGGACACGCTATGAATGAGAAACCGTTTGAACTAAACTATATCCTCGCTTCATGTATGTACGGCACAACCGCCTTGGCTGAAATTGTCCCCGAAGTGGCGAAGACAGGGAGCGAGCGAATCGATATCTGGCCACGCGTGCACGGGGACCAGCGGGAACAGGTTGAGTCCATGGGGAATGACGCTTTTGCAGCGTTACTTGAGTTTCACGGGGTGGGGCTGGGAATATCGACCCGTTTCGATCTGGGTCCTTTCGGGTTAGCGGAAGAGATGGCCTTCTGCCAAGAATTTGGGGCTTCCCTCATCGTGACGGGCAGCAAAGGGCCCAAGGATTTAACAGGCGAGGAGCTTCGTGTTGCGGTCGTCGACTTTGCCGAAGCGTTGAAACCTCACATCGCCGCTGCCGAGAAGCACGGCATCACCATCAGCATCGAGAACCACAGCAGCGCGCTGATCGAAAGTCCGGACTCGATGAAATGGTTGATTGAGTTCACCGATTCCCCGCACCTCGGCATCGCCTTGGCACCGTACCACCTCCCAGACGACGCTGAATTGGTGGCACAGCTGATTGAGGATTTGGGATCGGGGTTAGCCCTATTCTACGCATGGCAACACGGCATGGGCTGCCACGAGAAACTCCCCAAAGCACAGGAATTGATGCAGCTGCCGGGACGAGGTACTCTAGATTTCGCGCCGATTTTGGCTGCATTAAAAAATATTAACTACACCGGCTGGACGGAGATCTTCATGCACCCCGTTCCGCGAGGTATCCCGATCCTGGATACGACTACAGCGGTGACGGTTGAGATTAACCGCGCCCGGCGTTACCTAGATGAACTCGCGCAAAGCGCATAAGATAAGTGACGTGGCTAGTGAAATATTGGTAGATTTTAGAATTACTTAGACACTCCAAACCGGTGCGGTTGGATGAAGATTAATTTATTAATTGGGTAATTTGCTATTGACACCAGCGCGGTTGCAAACCGCGCCTACCGGGTCTTGGGGAAATATAGAGTTACCCGATTATTTTCTGAAACTTCATGAAACCGCACCTACCGGACCCGATAAATCGGGATCGAAACCGAGGG
>JAJEAL010000074.1 GCA_022822785.1 Candidatus Poribacteria bacterium | reverse complement strand
TTATTCCCCAGATTACAATCCGATTGAACATGATTTTGCGAATATAAAGCGAATCCAACAATATCAAACTCAAATGTCTATTGAGGATATTATTCAAATGTATCAGTAATTCTATCATCCACCATAGTTCCTCATTATTGTTCTTTCGGACAATTTTCCTAACTGCTTGATATTGCCGTTCTCGCTCATCTTTTATCTTATTTTCCAGTTGCCGTTTTTCAGCGTCAGTGAACTTCCTCATTGGAAATCACCCCCTTTGGTCTTTCGTCCAAATAAGTGGAGACTCATTCAATCGCGCTAATATAGGCAACAAGGGCAGATTCGTCAAACTATTCTAGGAAAATTATACCATAAAACTATCTATCAAACAACGTTCTCATTCTTGAAGAGGTTCAACATGGCTACAAGCAGCGAACAAAATTCGCGTCCGAACATCCTCTGGATCTGTACGGACCAGCAGCGTTACGACACAATTGGCGCGTTAGGCAACCCGTATGTCTCGACTCCAAACGTCGATCGGTTGGTCGAAGAGGGGGTTACTTTTACGCACGCCTACTGCCAAAGCCCAATTTGCACACCGAGCCGGGGAAGTTTTCTCACCGGAATGTATCCGAGTGCGGTGCACGTCAACGGAAATGGCAATGAATACTTCCCGGACAGTCCACCCCTTGTAACACGGCTTCTTGCAGATGCTGACTACGACTGCGCTTTGATTGGCAAGCTACACCTCGCTAGTGCCTATCGTCGTATCGAACCGCGCGTTAATGACGGCTATCGGTACTGGCAGTATAGTCATGCCCCCCGTGATGATTGGGAGACCGGACACGACTACGCGGACTGGGTGCGATCCAAAGGGCATATTCTGGGGGAACTGACCAAAAGCATTGACGGTGTGCCTGCCGAACTCCATCAAACCACGTGGTGTGCGGAAAAAACTATTGAATTTATCCGACAAGAACGGGACACACCGTGGCTGGCGAGTGTGAATATCTACGACCCTCACCCACCCTTCAACCCGCCCAAGACTTACCGGGATATGTTTGATCCGGCGGAGATGCCTGGGCCCCTTTTTCGGGAGAGCGATCTGGAACAGCAGCGGAAGCTGGAAGCCGTTGATTTCCAGTCGAAAGGACGCTCTCCGGAGGAGCTAGATATCCGCAGTCCAATTTTACCACGGTCGCCGGGGGTAACTGATATGGGGTCAGGGGGTGGACGCGATGCCAAAACCTTGCAGGCGGCCTATTACGCCATGATCAAGCTAATTGACGATGTGTTGGGACGAATCTTAGAGACGCTGGAGGAGACTGGACAGCGCGAACGGACGGTGATTATCTTCACCAGTGACCATGGGGAGATGCTCGGCGATCATGGATTGATTCAGAAGGGGTGTCGGTTCTACGAGGGATTGGTTCGTGTGCCGTTAATCTTCTCTTTGCCCGGAGCCTTTGAGGGTGGCTTGAGAAGCGATGCGTTGGTGGGACTACTCGATAAGGCACCGACCTTGTTGGAGCTGGCTGGGTTGGGAATCCCTGACCGTATGCAGGGTATGTCATTATTGCCAATTCTCAGAGGAGAGGCTTCTCCCGATCACCACCGGGATTTCGTTCGTTGCGAGTTTTATGATGCCTTAGATCAGCCGGACGGTACCTTTGCCACGATGTACCGGGATAGACGGCATAAACTAGTGATGTACCACGGTCACGTGCACGGAGAACTCTACGACCTCGAAACGGATCCGGGAGAGTTTGAAAATCTATGGGATACGCCGAGCGCACAAAGCCTCAAGATGGACTTGATGAAACGAAGTTATGATGCTTCGATGCAAGCGATGGATCGGGGACCTCGACGAATCGGTCCCATGTAAACAAATATTATGGTAGATTTTAGAATTACTTGGACACTGAAAATCGGAGAGTTCAGCAAACCTCGACTACCGGAATCTGAAAAATCTAGGCTATGCCCCCGGTAGGTGCGGTTTCTAACCGCACCGAAACGGCGCAGTTGAAAACAGCGCCTACCAAACATGGGGAACGAAAGTGTCTATTTATTTTTAGAATTCGCTATAAATTGAAAACTCATCTCTCACGTTTCACTTGCACCGTTGTAACGAAGAAAAAGGAGTAAAGCTAATGTCTGATTCCAATAGGCGTCAACCTAATGTAATCTTTATCTTGACCGATGATCAGGGACCTTGGGCGGCTGGATGCTGCGGAAACGATGAGGTTCGTACACCAAACATAGATCGACTTGCGGAGACGGGTGTTCGTTTCGAGAACTTTTTCTGTACCTCTCCTGTCTGTTCCCCGGCACGCGCTAGCCTAATGACCGGACGAATTCCATCAGCACATGGCGTGCACGACTGGATTCGAGATGGGAATATGCCACCGAATTCCGCGAGGTATCTTGAAGGCTTGACGTGCTACACCGATGTACTAGGAGAAAACGGCTACACCGTCGGACTCAGTGGGAAATGGCATCTCGGCGATAGCATGACCCCGCAGCACGGCTTCAGCCATTGGTTTGCGATGCCGCTCGGCGGTAGTAAATATAACGACGCAGAGATGATTCGAGACGGAGTTGCGGAGGTGCAGCCCGGCTACGTTACTGATGTCATCACCGACGACGCCTTACGGTTTATTGAGGGGAGCAAAGACCAACCCTTTTATCTCAGTGTCCACTACAATGCCCCTCACACTCCCTTCGATGGACACCCGCAGGATATTGTGGATTCTTACGACGATTGTCCATTCAAAACGTGTCCGCAGGAGGCGGCGCACCCATGGGCGACTCCCGGTGCTCGCATACATCTGGGAAACCGGGAATCGTTGAAGGGCTACTTTGCGGCGATTACGGCGATGGATCTGAACGTCGGTCGCATTCTGGATAAACTTGAGGGACTTGGCTTGCGGGAAGATACTCTGGTCGTTTTCAGCAGTGATAACGGCTATTCCTGCGGTCATCACGGTTTTTGGCACAAGGGGAACGGCACCTTCCCGCTGAATATGTACGAGAACTCCGTCAAAGTACCCTTTATTATGAGTCATCCCGGCGGTATGCCACAAGGACGGGTTACGGAAGCGATGGCGAGTCAGTACGATTTCATGCCGACCTTGCTTGACTATCTTGGCTTAGAGATGCCAGCGGATCCATTGCGTCCCGGACGGAGTTTCCGACCGGCGTTGCTCGGTGAAACGGACGATGCACAGGATGAGGTTGTCATTTATGACGAATATGGGCCCGTTCGGATGATTCGAACGCAGGAGTGGAAGTATGTGCACCGCTATCCTTATGGTCCCCATGAACTCTATGATTTGGTGAACGACCTAGATGAGCGGAAGAACCTCGTGGACGATAAATCGAAAAGTGCACTGATAAAAGAGATGCGTCAACAACTCGCTTCTTGGTTCAGCCGGTATGTCCTGCCGGAACTTGACGGGGCACGATTCCAAGTTACGGGGTTGGGTCATGCCACCAAAATTGAACCGGGGTCCTGCGGTGAAGGGGCGTTCCATCCGCTACCAGAAGACTGGCATGAAGTCCGACAACGTCAGTTCCAGCGTAGGTAGATCACTAGATCCTGAGCGTGTCGCACAATCACATCATGACTGGAATCGACTTTTTGAGAATTATGGTAGATTTTAGAATTAATTAGATACTGCCAATCGGCGCAGTTGGAAACAGCGCCTACCAAACACGGGGAACGAAAGTGTCTATGTATTTTTATGATTCACTATAAGTTTCAGAGTCTATCCGAAGAGATCACAGAGATTTTTTGGGTGTCTCATGTAAAAAGAAAATGCAAAATGCGAACAGAAACCGAGTTTTTTCTTGAAAACTCGGTTTCTGTTGCATGACAATGATACAAGGAGATCGCCATGGCAAACGGAACAACCAAAGATGTCACGGCTACACTAGAGGAAGACTATCGAACGCGCACCCCGCGGTCGCAGGAACTCTTTGAGCGGGCACGAAAGACGATGCCCGGTGGAGCGAAGGGTGCCTACTTTCATCAACCGTATCCCCTCACAATGGCGCGTGGGGAAGGGTGCTATCTATATGATGTCGAAGGGCAGCGATATGTGGATTTCGCCAACCACCACACAGCACAGGTGTTGGGTCACAATCACCCGGCGGTCATAGATGCTATCCAGCAACAGATGGTAAAGGGTATTGCGTTGGGCGCGCCGGTCGGCATCGAGGCAGAATTGTGCGAGGAGATGTGCCGCCGAGTGGCATCCCTGGACCGGCTCCGATTCTGCAACTCCGGCACCGAGGCAACACTACATGCCATACGACTGGCGCGTGGCGTGAGTGGACGGGCTAAGATCGCTAAGTTTGAAGGCGGTTACCACGGCAGTCACGATGTCGTCGAAATCAGTTCTGCTCCGTCCTTGGACAAAGTGGGTTCAGAAACGGCTCCCAATCCTGTTCCTTCAGCAGGCGGGATGTCTCCACATGCGGCAGAGGAGGTGATTGTCCTTCCCTATAACGATGAAGCTTCGGTTGAACGCCTGGTCACACAGCACCGTGATGGGTTGGCGTGCATTATCTTTGATACCAAAGCGGGTATCGTGCCACAGCGTAAGGAGTTCGTGCAGTTTGTCGGGGAGATAGCACGGAAGAACGACCTACTGTTTATTTTGGACGAAATTGTTGGCTTCCGGGTAGGGACAGGTGGATTGCAGGAATACTACGGCGTTACGCCCGACTTGACCGCCTATGGCAAGGTTGTCGGCGGCGGTTTCCCTGTCGGTGCATTTGGTGGACGGGCGGATATTATGGATCTGCTGGACGGCACGCGCGGCAGCACCGGTTTCTTTCAGAGCGGTACGTTCAGTGCACATCCCATTACAATGGCCGCCGGTCTAGCGACCTTGAAACAGCTCACCCCTGACGCTTTCGCCCACCTGAACGGATTAGGGGACCGGTTGACTGCTGGATTGAACGAGTTATTTGCCGGTGAAAATATCGCAGCGAAAGCGGTGAATACCGGTTCCGTGTTTAGCATTCACTTTACCAGCGAAGACCTCGTCAACTACCGAAGTCTTGCCCGAACCGACAAGGAAATGGCGCATCGTGTGTTCCTCGCGTTGTTGGCAGAAGGTTATTTCTTGAGCCATGGGTTGTCTATGAACGCCATCTCGCTGCCAACTGAGACTAGCCATGTAGACGGGTTGATAGAGGCGGTCGGACGCGCTATTAAAGAATCGCAGTGAATGACAGGAGGAATAGTTATGTCTAATACTAATACCCAGGTCTACGATCTCCTTGTCAGCGCTGGGCGGGTTGTATGTCCTGCAACTGGATTTGATGGTCCGGGGACGGTCGCGGTTCGTGGCGATAGAATCGTCGCTGTCGGTGATCAGGTTGATGGGTCTGCGCGGGAGGTCTTAGATTTCCCTGATGCCATGCTGCTGCCGGGATTGGTGGATATGCACGCCCACCCCGCACGTGAAGGCTCAAAGTATGGTGTCGATCCCGATGTTCACTTCCTCCCCCGTGGAGTTACAACTGTGCTTTCTCAAGGGGATGCGGGTGCCGGTAATTGGGCCCGATACCGCGAATCGATCATCGAAGGGGCGCAGACACGCGTCCGGATGGCTATCAATCTCTCCGTTACGGGGGAATCAATCCCGACGAGTGGCTGTTTCGAGAATTTGGACGATGTGGATGTGGATGCCTGTGTGGCAGCGATCAAAGATGGGGGCGAGGCAATCTGGGGTATTGCTGCTAACATAGCCAAATCCTGTGCCGGTGATAATGATCCCCGCGAGATTCTGAACCGTGCCTTGGCAGCTGGCAATCAAACAGACCGTCCACTGCTTTTCGGTACGCGCCGGGAGGCGGATTTTACCCTGGCAGAACAGCTGGAACTGTTACGTCCCGGAGATGTAATCACTTACTGTTTTCACAACGATCTGGATTGTCTTGTGGAGGATGGACGTATCAAGGCTGAAGTGTGGGAGGCTCGTGAGAAGGGGATACTGTTCGATATCGGGCACGGCATGAACTCATTCCACTTTGATGTAGCGGAGGTGGCAATCGCGAACGGGTTCCTTCCAGACACCATCTCGACAGACCAATATATTCGGCATGTGGATAGCACCCCGCAACATGATCTGCCCCGTACCCTATCCAAGTTGCTTGCTGCGGGCATGACCGAAGCGGACGCGTTAGCGCGGATAACGGTGCATCCCGCGGAATTTCTTGGATTGTCCGGAGAGGTTGGGACATTGGCGCCCGGCGCCTGTGCAGACCTGGCTGTGTTGTGGTTCAATGAGGATGCGCTTCCGCTGCAGGATGTCAAAGGCCTGGAGCGGTCTGGGGGGTGCTGGGAGCCGATTCTCACTGTGCGGGCAGGGAAGATTGTCTGATCCGAGGCGGTCAGAATCGGACGGATTAACACTTTTCCAGTTCCAGAGAAATAGCTATATTATAGTAGATTTTAGAATTAATGAGACACTCCAAACCGAACCGCATTGCCCCCATGCCCGGTAGGTGCGGTTTCTAACCGCACCGCATAGGCGCAGTTGGAAACAGCGCCTACCATACTTTTCCAGTTCAGAGAAATGACCAAAGCAAATTGGAGGTGGAAGCCAAGCGATGGGACCGAAAGATGGGGTTCGCTTCATTAAAAACGTGATGATTCCGACTTCAGATGGTGTGCGGCTGGCGATGGATATGCACGTGCCTGACAGCGATGATTGGGAACAGACGCCGCGTCCGCTGATTCTCGAATACATCCCATATCGCAAAGACGACGTTGCTCCGTATTCAGGTTATCACAACTATTTTGCACAGCATGGGTTCATCGGGGCACGGTTGGACTGTCGCGGCACAGGCAGCAGCGAGGGGATCAACACGGATGAATACACACCGCGTGAACAGCAAGATGGCGTTGAAGCGATCGAATGGCTTGCGGCGCAGCCGTGGTGCAGCGGGAAGATTGCGATGTTTGGGGCATCGTATGGCGGATTCACTTCTGTACAGGTCGCCGCACACCGTCCACCGCACCTCACGACCATTATCCCCGTGTACTTCACCGACGACCGCTATACCGATGATTGCCACTATCGCGGCGGTGCCCTGCGCTGCTACTACGATATTGGGGCGTATGGCTGTTCGATGATTGGTATGAACGCGATGCCACCGTATCCCGAATACAGCGGCGAGGATTGGGCGCGGATCTGGGAAGAACACCTCGAACACAATACCCCTTATCTGCTGAAATGGCTGGAGAATCAGACCGATGGTGAGTATTGGCGTCCCGGTAGTTTGCGCGGACGATACGACCAGATCGGGTGTTCAGTCTTCATGATTGGCGGTTGGCGGGACGGCTATCCAAACCCACCATTGCGAACTTTTAGCAATCTCGCTGTCCCCAAAAAAGTCCTCATCGGACCTTGGAATCACACGCGGCCCGACGGTGCGATCCCCGGACCGCGCATTGACTATCTCCACGAAATCGTCCGCTGGTGCGACTATTGGCTCAAGGGCGAGAACAACGGAGTGATGGATGAACCTCCGGTTTGTGTCTATATGCAGACCTACGATGAACCAAGTGCGGACCGAACCGAAACACGCGGATATTGGCGTGTAGAAAAATCGTTCCCCGTGGCGTCGAGTGAATCACTGACCTATTGGTTTGGGGACGACGGTCAACTCTGTCCGCAGCCGTCGGATCGAGGGGTGCCTTTCGATAGTTACAGTTACCGTCCGACTGTCGGAATCACAGGCGGGTTGTGGAGTGGTGGTGTCCCTTTCGGATTGCCAACGGATCAACGCCCTGATGAAATTTATTCGCTGAACTACACGACGGAGCAGCTGGATGAGCCGTTGGAGATCCTCGGGGGGCCGCAGGTCCTACTGAATGTCAGCTCCACGGCACCCGTGATGGTGTTCGTTGCGAGGTTGTGCGATGTTGCGCCCGATGGCACGAGTGCATTGGTCTGTAGTGGTGCGTTAAACGCGACGCGACGCGAATCCCTCACCGATCCGACTCCGCTGAATCCTAACGAGATTTACGAAATCGAAATTAATCTTGACTGTACCGCTTGGCGGTTTGAACCAGGACACCGCATTCGTCTTTCTATATGTAGCGCAGATTTCCCAAATCTCTGGCCGACGCCGTATCCGGGGATCAACCGCGTTTATCACGACGCCGAGCACTCGTCGTTGTTGAAGCTGCCCACTATTCCGGTGAGAGGAGCGGGGAAAGGGGAATTACCGGCGGATGAAACGCAGTTTGAACCCTTGCACAGGGAAATTGACATCTATCGGCTCTCGCCTGATAAACGTCCGTGGGAGGTTATCCACGACATTCTTGGCGACCGGACCGGGTTACGAACCCATACACATGGGACAAGTCTCGTGAATTCGGGGACAAAAGTGGAAACCGACGCACAACTTGAGGTGTGGGCGCATAATCGTGACCCCGCTGATGTTGCAGCGGTGGGTAAACATCAGCGCCGCATCGTGCGCAGCGACGGCGAAACCACCGTTGACACCTGCTGTCGTTTTCGGAGCACCGAAACAGCGTTTCACGTCACGATTGACCTGCATATTAATGTCAATGACTTACCGCACCATCAACGGCGGTGGGTGCGGACGTTTCCCCGCACCTTACTGTGAAATTTCTTAAGGTTGCCGAAATTTTGTGGATGTAGTAAAATGGAGTGGTTCATGTAAAAGGCAGGTGTAAAACGCGAGGAGAAACCGAGTTTTTTCTTGAAAACTCGGTTTCTGTTGCACGATTTCCTAACATGAGCGAGCACGATTTTTCTGCTTCATGGGAGGCGGTAGGATATTTCGTGCCAATTCTCGCAAAATAGCTATAAACTGAAAGGAGCTACAAATTATGGATCTAACACGACAGCCACCACGGCGTCCATCAAACCTTAGCCTCGCCGGCATTGTTGGTGCAGCGCGAATGACCGACAAAGCCAGAGCACATAACAATGGAACAATGGGTGAGTACCTCTACGGAGACGATTCGGGTCTAGATGCTAAAGTGCTTGGACTGCTGGGAATCTCCGCCGCTGACTTTGCCAAAGCCGCTGATGACCATGACGATGAAGCGTTGCAAGCGTGGGTGCTTGAAAATTCGAGTGTTACGCAGACGGACATTGATGAATTTAATGAGCGGGAACTGAGCCTTGAGCCGCCAAATGAGGAGTATCGCCAACGCTTGAGAGATCGGCTTGCCAAGTATGCCCCCGGTAGGACGGACATCACAACTGTACTTCAATCGGTGGAGTTGGACGATTGGGGCGAGTTCTGGCAGGTTGACTTGACGGGCGGGCCGCCGCGTAGTCCCCATGATAAGGATGTCGCAGGCTGCCATGGGGTCGCACGGATGGCAGATAAAGCGCGCGCAGCACAGTCCGGAAAAATCGGAGAATATAAGTACGGCGAGGATTCTGGACAAGATAGACGCATCTTGGAGTTTCTCGGTGTCTCTGAAGCCGATTTCCAAGAGGCTGCGGTCAACAACCCCAACGACGTTGAAATCGGTGACTGGGTGCGTGAGCAGAGCGGCAAGGGCGCCGACGAAATCGCTGAATTCAATGAACGGATGGCGAATTGGGGTCCTGAGGACGAGTCGTCAAGAGCTTATTTTGAACAGCGTCGCCAAGAGATAGATCCGACCCGTACGGATATTAAGACGTGGGCAGATCTTCAAGACGTTGACGACAAACTCAGTTTCGAGTAGGGAAACGAAATTTGGTAGGCGCTGTTTCCAACCGCACCTACCGGACCTGGGGGCAATGCGATTCGGTTTGGAATGTCTCATTAATTCTAAGATCTACTATAAGTATATCGAGGACTGTGCCGGTTTTGTCATTGACGAGCGCGACCACCAGATTGCCCCAACCGTGATTGGAGTAACTGACGAACCATGCGAAGCCTTGAAACGAGGCGTATCCGTGGACATTCCTGTGCGCCTTTAAGTGTTCTTTTAGACGACCGTCGCTGTTGGCTATCTTCAACGCTTGTGTGGACGTTAATTTGGGAGCAGGGCTGATAGATTGATGGGATAAATCCCTTAATACAGTTTCTGCTTCGATGGGAGGCGTTTTTGGTTTTCCTTCAGCAATTTCACGCAACAGGGCTGCCCGTTGACGATATGCGTCTCGAATCTTTTCATATCGTATGACACAGTCCGCTCTTACCTTTGAGAGGCGATTTGCCGCATGACGGGAAATTGCCTCTCCTCCTACACTCCCTCCGATTGCATCACAATCCAGAACGATCCCCTGAAAATAGGCAACTGTTATCTCGTTGTACTGATCCGCACACATCTCCGCTGCGTCGGCTTCAAGATTTAAGACAGCGGCATAATCCCCCTTCTTTTTGAAAATCTCCTGTTCCACTTTGAAGAAACTGGGGTAGATACCGTAATGGTGGAATCGATTTGGATAGATCTGCGCCCACGCCGAGATAAACTGCGTAATTTTCTCGCGTTCCGCCTCCAGTTCAGGCGAAGTCCTTTCCGTTTTTGACCTTTCCCAATGTGCCCTCGCAGCCTTCCGATGATATTCTCGTCGTTCCGTTATATGCGCTAATTCCCCACGACTCCGCTCTGCCAGCACATTCTTTCCGTGACGGAGGTAGTACCGAATTTGGAGTTCCGTCATCGGGATCGAGATGATTTTCAGACAGTCCGCAGCTGCTTCGTGCCACAAGGCTGCTTTGGCGAAATTTCCCTCCCGTTCATACCGTTGAATCATGACCTTAGCGTTGGCAGTGCCTTCACGAACCGCATCGCTGAATTCGACTTGCCAAACCAATGTCCAAAGAAAGATGATGGAATAAATTACCTTCATAGGCGAACCCTATACATTGCATTCCGCTTTCACGTTTTACGCATTACGTTTCACGAACCACGTTTCACTTCCCATATTTGAACCGCGCAATCGCACTTTGCTCTATTAATTCTGCACGCGCGTAATGCGCCGGCATCTGAGGCGATTTCCACCGCCCCGCGACCTGCATATTCACAACGGACGCACCCGCTTGGGCGAGCGATATCGCAGAGCCGATACGCAGGGAGTGTCCGGAAATTTTGCCTTCGATACCCGCCGCACGTGCCCTGCGCTTGATAATTTTTCTCACGCCATCAATCGTTAGCCTGCCATCGGCGATGTGATCACCACGACGAACCCACCGAAAGAGTGGACCTTCTGTGATATTTGCTGCCTCACAATACCGCTTTATCGCCGCCTGTGTGGGCTCACCGATATACAGTGTCACATCGGGGATACCCGTCGTACCCGGGTGGGTCTTTGACTGACGAATCCTCAATCCACTATTGACATCCGCTACATCTATCGCGACTGCTTCACTGATTCGTAACAGGCAATCGCTCATCAATCGAATCATTGCTGAATCTCTCAGTCCAGCGATAGTTCCCTCCGCTTCGGCAAGGGCGCAAATCTGCTCTACCTCCTCCCATGTTATGCCATCCACCTGGCCCCGTCCTCTGCCCTTCCCTTTACGCCGAATGCCAGCGAGTGCCTTTTCTGTGATCTCAAATGGGATTCCTACATCTTGATTTTTTACCGTCCATTTGACCGCAGCGACAATTTTACTGATTGTCGCCGGCGACTTTCCGTCTTGATACAACGTCGTGATATAAGTTGCAAGTAAGTTATCGCTCAGTATGCGCCCATCCAACCATTTTTCCAACTGTTCCATTGCGAGCCGATACGTCTCAACGGTACTCGGCGCGATACTAGCATTCACTAACTCCTCCGTTTCGTCGCTGATAATGACATGGTTCCAAGCTGATGCATTCATGATCATTCCTCCATTCTGAGTCCGTAATTCTAAATTTCTACTGAAATACTATTCTAAAGAATTATAATAAAAGTTGTCAAGGCTTTTTTACTATTATTTTTTTTGGAAAAAGAAAGCGATGATAACTAGACCATTGTTCCTCAAACACCGATAAACATTGGCTAGAGCGTCGGGGTTGTCCCGAAAAATCGGGATTTACATCCGTCCATCCCAAATGGAAAATGGTTCAATGTCCTTGTTAGTAAAAAATCACACGTCAGATCTACAAACCTTAGACACGATGGCTAAAACCCGCGCCCCTACTGGGTTTTTGACAAGGATCGCTTATACTTTAAGACCACAGAATAGTATATTTAACGCCTTATCTGTTTCTGAGGCGAATTCCCCAACGAAATATCAACGCATTTCATTAAAAAGGGACTGACAAACTATGCAGAAATTTTACACATTTTTAATGGTTTTCGCTTAACTTTATCATAACCTTTGAACCTGGGGGCTCCTCGACAAGGGGGCAATATACCTACAGTTCTCCAAACGGTGCCACCCTCCATTTAGATGCTAACGACAGGATCACCAGTATCGTAGGCACAATCTATAGGCGTTGAAGGCGTGACAAGTTTCAAAAAGGAGATACATAATGAAAACTGTAATGTGGGTTGCTGTGATTTGTTTGGTTGTAGTAGTTATGCTATTTATCTATAAGCCAAAGCCTAGGCGAACGGTAGAACCGAACGCAGAGACGACTTCATCACCGGTGGATAAGGCTGCAGCACAGGCGAAGCTGCAAGAACTACTGGACGCGGCGAAAAAGGATAAGGAGGAAAAAGCTAGGGTGTTGGAGGCGGAGAAGTTGAAAGACTTTCTGTCTCCGGCAGAGTCAAGGAGATGGTTACAGAACAACCACTATCAAGTTGAGAAAAAGGCAGATGGTAGCGGATACATAATTACTCGTGATTATTATGATGCGTCTACCGAAAGCCGCGACAACTCACGTTATGATCTCGGCAATAGTGGGCTGTTAGTGTTAGGGAATGTTGCCCTAACCACCGATAAAAACGGCGAACTTCGAGTTGCCATATACGAATGATAATACAAGGTTTTAATCGAACCAGTATGGAATTGAAACGAAAACTGAAGGGGGATGTGCATAATGAACCGCGAGATCCGTCAATCCTTGTACTTTAGTATGATTATTTAGAATGGTATATACAACGCTTTATTTTTTTCTAAAGCGAATTTCCGTATTAAATAACGCTAACAACTTGCGTTGTAATACCTTTGGTAATATAGGGTGTTGAACGCTCCGAAATCACAGAACAGGTATTATGAGAGTTCTTGTAGCGATATTAGTTTGTGTATTGTTTATTTTTAATTTAATGGGCTGCAGCGAAACAAAAGGCCATGAAGAACAAATTACCACGCCTCCTGCTCGTAATCCACTGCCCCCTGTTGAGGATAGTCTACAGAGATTCGGCGTAACAGTTGAACGGAACAACCCTGCTGCCGTAGACGAAAAAGACTTAGATGAATTCCTTTTAATCACGCCCGGACATAGTGCGTTTGGCGTGAAAATAGGCGATACATTGGCGCAGGTGGCAGATGTCCATAAAGCACCTTTTGAGATGAAAGGAAACTTTATCGAAGGTCATAAACTCCATTATGATGTCCCCAAAATTGGCGTGTTTGGCGTATGGCTTAACGAACAAAATCAAGTTCACTTTATACTTGCGATACACCCTAACAAAGGGAAAACTGCGGGAGATAACGGCATCGGAAGTGTTCTAAATAACGTTCAAAGAGAGTTCGGTAGGGCAGACGAAGTGTCGCTTGGACAAAAAGGAGAACGTCACGTGTATAATCAAGGCATTATATTCTGGTACGGACACGGAACAGTCAATGTTGATGCTATTGCTGTCATACCGGCAATAGATTAGGCACTATACTATCACTGCACCCATTTCCAACGACAAAGGAGATAAATCTATGACGAAACAACTTTTTCGGTTCACTTTATTTTTATTAGTATGTCTTATCTTTCCGTTGACAACAATGGCACAAACAGTAAACATCCCCGACCCCAACCTCCGTGCTGCGGTTGAAGTGGCTCTGGGTAAAGCCTCAGGTGTACCTATTACCGTAGATGATATGGGAACTTTGACGCGCCTTGACGCCAGAAACGCTAACATCAGCGATTTGACCGGGCTTGAAAGTGCAACTAATCTGACACATCTGAATCTTGGGGGTAACAACATCACGGACCTCTTACCGGCGGCAGGATTAACTGACCTCGCAATGCTAGGTCTCGCTAAGAACAACATCTCAGACATATCACCCCTATCAGACTTAACCAACTTGGTAGGACTGAATCTTGAGCAAAATACCTTTTCGGATATATCACCCCTATCAGACTTAACCAATTTGGTAGGACTGAATCTTGAGCAAAATACCTTCTCGGATATATCACCCCTATCAGGCTTAACCAATCTGAAACGGTTGATTCTCAGACACAGTGCCATCTCGGATATATTACCTTTGGCAGGTTTAACCAATCTGACAGATATAGACCTTACAGATAACGTAATATCCGATATATCTGCACTGTCAGGCTTGACTGCCTTAGAAACGCTAGACCTAAAGGGTAATCCGATTCAAGACCCCTCTCCGCTTTGCATCTTGCATGATCGGAATCCAGAGTTGGCGTTGGATATCGATATTTCATGTGATTCTGACAGTTTATCTCTACAGAACAAAATTGATGATAGCGAAGCAGTGAAGGCACCGCTCGATGCCCGCGCGACTAAAGCAGCGAGGGCACCGAGCGCGTATGTGCCGCCTATAACTATGGTTTCAACACAGATGATGGAAGATGTTATTTACCTTAAAGACGGATCTATTATTCGTGGCATTATTGTTGAGCATATTCCTAATGAATCCGTGCGGATACGCATCCAAGGGGGTAGCGAGATGATTTTCAAGATTGCTGATATTTTGAAATTCACCAAGGAGTTGCCGATACAACAGCCGACACAACAAACCACTCGCGTCGAGCGGAGGAACCCCTTGGTCGCGTTTGGTCTTTCGTTTGTCCTTCTCGGTGCTGGACAAGTCTAAGCAAGTTTAAGTATAAATTTTTAGTTTTTACAGAAGGGTCTGGTGAAGCTGCTCTGATTCATGAATCCCCATCAAAGATTGGAATCGTGAAAAAGGTAATCTATCAAGCCACCCGATGACAGTTTCACAGAGTTGA
>JAJEAL010000046.1 GCA_022822785.1 Candidatus Poribacteria bacterium | reverse complement strand
TCTCAACTCTGTGAAACTGTCATCGGGTGGCTTGATAGATTACCTTTTTCACGATTCCAATCTTTGATGGGGATTCATGAATCAGAGCAGCTTCACCAGACCCTTCTGTAAAAACTAAAAATTTATACTTAAACTTGCTTAAATGAAGTTTAAAAAAATAATCGGGTAATATTGTAATTTGTGTTATTGTAGTGCCACAGGAGGTATTCTCTGATGGCAAACCCCCATAAACTTGAGTTAAGTGAATCTGAAATACAAGCCCTCATTGCCCTTCGAGATAAAGGCGAACCGGCTTATCTGCGCGAGCGTTCGACAGCACTGTTGAAGATTCATCAAGGCGTTTCTCCGCATGAAGTTGCCCGTAGGGGGCTATTGAAAAAGCGCAAACCTGACACTGTCTATGCGTGGTTGGGTCGCTATAACAAACATGGTATCTGTGGACTGTTCCATAAACCCGGTCGGGGTCGAAAACCTGCTTTTTCCCCCAAGACACCGGAAGTTGCCAAATCAGAACTGTTACAAGCAATCGGTCAAGATCCGGGACTCATCAATCGGCATCAAACACGCTGGACGCTCCGTACCATCGGTCAGGTTGTACCATGGCTTGAAGATATATCGCTGTCGGGCATTCATCAAATCTTTTCACGCTTGGGTCTCAGTTATAAGCGTGCCAGACAATATGTACGGAGTCCTGATACAGATTATGCTGAAAAACTTTCGCGCATTGAGTACGTGTTAGCACAAGCCCGTCAGCACCCAGAAACTTGCGTCGTGGTTTACCAAGACGAGTTTGGTTTCAATCTACAACCGACAGTCGCAAAAGAGTGGGCCAAGACAGGAACCAAATATCCTTTGGCACACAAGAGTTATCAGCCACAGCAGACCTGTTATGGCATCGGAGCACTTAACCCACACACCGGAGATGTTGTGTATCACCAAGTCCAAAGCTGCACAGTTGGGACACTTCATACATTTTACACCCAGATTTGCCAACGCTACCCAAACGCTGAACGCATCTATCTGATTCAGGATAATCGGGCGATACACTTTCACGCGAATCTTATGGCGGCACTGCTGCCACAGACAATCACATTTGATAAACCGACCCCTCCCAATTGGACCGACAAACCGTCGAACAAAATAGGAAAACTTGCCAAACTCCCTATTGAGATATTGCAGCTACCGACTTATGCGTCTTGGACCAACCCGATTGAGAAACTGTGGCGGTGGGTGCGTCAGGCGGTCATACATCTGCATCGACTCAGCGATGACTGGGCAGCACTTCAACAGAAGGTCACTGACTTCATGGAACAGTTCAAAGGCGGTTCACAGCAGTTGCTACACTATGTCGGATTATTACCCAATTAATAAATTAATCTTCATAAAACCGCACCTACCGGGGCTAGGGGAAAATATAGAATTACCCGATTATTTTCTGAAACCTCATCTGGAGCGCGGGAGTGAGACGTATCGCGACTCTATAGACATGTCGCTCCTCTGGAGCGAGAGTTTGTTCTAAAAGTAAATGGAATGGAGATCTCCGTTCCCTACGAATTATGCGGACTCAGTTAGAGCATGCGCCACTTTGTTGATTGCTTTAGCGGTGTCTCGAATGTCGTCGTCGTTCATGTGTTCGTGGATGCCGCGGACAGCGACGGTTCCTAAGCCTTGGACCGCGCCGGGGACGAGTTCGGGGCCGTAATGGTACTCACGGCTGACATAGGGACTGTTGAACGGGAATTGGCTATCGCCGTAGGTGTGTCCTTTTGTCAGGAAGTCGCCGCGCATATAGATTGGGTCTTTGATGTAGTGGGCGGCCATTGACACGCCTTCGGCGGAGACAGCCTTACAAAATTCGTCGGGGTCATGCCCGGTGACGTGGAAGATATAGTTCCACCACGAGACCTCACGGTCAGACGGCAGCGGGACGGTCTCCACACCGGGTGCATCGGCGATCAGTTCGGTGAGTAATTTCCCAAGCGCGATGCGCCGCTCGACGACCTCCCGCAGTTTTTCGAGTTGCGCCAAACCGACAGCGCCTTGCATCTCCGTCATGCGGTAATTGGGAGCGAGGAAGGCGTGGTCACGGTCGCCCATGTATTGATAGTCCCACCCTTTGTCCGAAAAGAGCTTTAGACGGATGTAGGTGTCATGGTCGTTGGTCAAAATCATCCCGCCGTCCCCGGTGGTCATGTGCTTCGACTGCTGGAAGCTGAAGCATCCCATGTGCCCAAATGTCCCGGCGTAACGTCCCTTATATTTCGTCGCGTGGGTCTGGCAGCAGTCCTCGATGAGGATGAGGTTGTGCTTTTCGGCGATTTCCAAGACTTCGTCGATGTTACAGGGGTGACCGAAGAGATGCACGAGAATGATGGCGCGGGTGCGGTCGGTGATGTTCGCCTCGATGGATTCCGGGGTCATGTTCAAGGTCTTGGGATCTACATCGGCAAAGACAGGCACGGCGTTCTGTATGAGGATTGGCATAACGCTGCCGGGGTCGGTGATCGGGGCGGTGATGATTTCGTCGCCGGGGTTGGGATTGACGACGCCGACCGCTGTGTGGATGGCGGCGGTTCCGCTGGTTGACGCCTGCGCCTGTTGTGACCCGTAAAACGCGGCGAATTCCGTCTCTAGTTCTTTGACGAACCTTCCGCTTTTGGCAAAGAGGGTTTGACTGCGTACCGCCTGAAGTAGGAGTTCCTCTTCACGTCCCCCGAATGGGGCGCGTTCTGGGAAGGGATCGGTTCTTACTTTTGGTCCACCGTGGATGGCGAGTTTTTCCATTTGTATTCTCCTTAATTTCATATAAGAGTTTGAATCCATTTTCTGTCGTCCATGTTAGGAAATTGTACAACAGAAACCGAGTTTTGAAGAAAAAACTCGGTTTATCTGGGTGCTTTGCATTTTCTTTTAGATTGTATCTTAGAATTATGGTAGATTTTAGAATTACTTAGACATGATGAGCGAACCGAGTCACGAACCTTGCTCGCGGAGTTACGGCACACGGAGTGTGCCTACTACTGTTAATGTCTACATATTTATATTGGACACTCCAAACCGGTGCGGTTGGAAACCGCACCTACCGGGTTGGATTGAATGCGGTTGGAAACCGCACCTACCGGGTTAGATTGAATGCGGTTGGAAACCGCACCTACCGGGTTAGATTGAATGCGGTTGGAAACCGCACCTACCGGGTTAGATTGGATGCGATACGGTTGGAAACCGCATCTACCGGCCCCGGTAAATCGGGATCGAAACCGAGGAGCAAAAGTGTCTATTTATTTTTAGAATTCACCATAATATGAGTCTCTTTTGTTATCGCTAGTGATCCATCTCTTTTTCACGCCTCTTGAAGTGCTCTAGGATTTCCATCGCTTCATGGCCTTGTTCCGAGTTGGGATGCTGCGCTGCGATCTCCTGCAGGAGTTTCAACGCGCTGCTACGGTTGTGTTCATGCTCCAACTGATGGCCCGCGAGATGCAGCTTCGCCCACAAGGCTTTCTGACCACCGGGGGCAAGCAGTTGGATTTGGTTTACCTGATCGAGTGCCTTATCGAACTCTCCTTTGGCACTATAGCATTCAGCGAGCCGTTCATGCGCCTGGAGTGCGATTAGCAGGTCATCATAACCTTCGATGAGCTGTGTATTAATTCTGATTGCTGCCTCCCAATTATCCTGCCATTGAGCGATGACAGCTAAACCGCGTAACGGCCCCACTGCGGCAGCGGGACTACTTGCTCGTTCTGTCAGCTGACGTAATATTCTTGCAAACTCAGGGAATTTGCCTCTCATTTCCAGTTCGGGGAGGAGACCTTCTTCGTGTGAGTCTTCGGTGAAATGATGGGTGGCTTGCAAGCGGAGGTGGGGATTTGGGTGAGCGAGAAGAGAACCGAATAACTCAACCGCTTTTTCGCGTTGATTGGTCTCCCAATAGAGCCCCAAGAGTTGCATCACGGCTTCTTGGGCGTGCCGGGTTTGGGGATAGGATTCTATGAGTTCTTTGAGGATTGATTCTGCGCGCTCGTAGTCGGAGCTGTGGATATAGGTTTCCGCAAGGTGCATTAATACCTCTACATCGAATCTGTCGGGAAAGCCTTCGGCGGAGAGTGCCGTCAATATCTCAACTGCTTGTTCCAATTCGCCCGACTGTCGGTACAGTGCTGCGACGCGCCGGAGTGCCAGCCGGGCCTGATCCGTTCCACGAAACTCACTGGCGGTCAGAAACGCTTCGATGGCAGCTTGTACCTCACCCCTTTCTTGGTGTATATCGCCTAGCAGTAACCAGACATGGACGATAGTCCAATGCGCGGGATAGGTTTCAATTGCCTTCTTACACGCCTGGATTGCGCGGTCAATCTGCCCGATTTCCTGATGGGTGCCAGCGAGTTGGACGTAGATTTCAACACGGTCTGGATGGTCCCGCTGTATTGTCTGAAACAGCTCGATTGCCTCTTGATGCTTCTCACGTTCACGGTACCCTTCGCCCAAACGGAGCGATACCCCTAAGGTCTGCTCTTGAAAGGGGTAGTTCTGGCGCATCAGATCGACACGTCGGCGGGCATCTTCGAGCCGATCTCGCTCTAGGTAGGCGGCTATGAGCCCTACCATCGTCTCAAGTACGAAAGGTTCCCCGATGAACTTTGTTTCGATTGTCCCTATCAGTTTCTCAGCACTATCGAGCTGCCCGTTCTCAATGGCGGCGTGAAACTGCCACATCAGGAAATCCTCTCGTCCTTCGGAGTGGAGCATCTCAGCTTCAGCGAGAATCGCTTGTGCCTTCTCAGGCTGGCCAAGCGCGGTATAGCATTCGCTTAACTTCATGCGTGCCCAGTGTGATTCCCAACGCCATGGGTCAAAGCCGATTAGGCGTTCGCATTCTTCGATGACGATCTGATACTGTTTTTGACGGAATAGCTCTTCTATCTCTTCGAGGGGTCTGGCAACGAAATCCTCAATTGTTTCGACGGATGCGGGGCCGCCGTCATCGGTGCCGGGGGGAACGGGGATTGTTTCGGCATATCCCCACCGACAGATTAGCAACATAATCAGGAGGAGAACTGTGAAAATCTGCATCATCCCATGTGCCTTACAATGTGTGAGCGGACAATCCCCCTGCAACGGTCAAGCGCTGCTGACGGGTGAACGTGTGTGGACGGGTAAACCCTTCACCGGTGGGCCCTGCAATCGTCATCGCGAGGAATCCCTCCCCGTCAATTCCGGCGCACGCGTAGGAGGGCGCATTCACAACAACGACATTGCAGTTCATCGCTTGTATAAATTGCGTAATCCGTGCACTGTTCTTGGTGTGAAGCATTGCGGTATGTCCCCGTTCTCCATCTGCCGCTAATGCCCCTTTGACCGCCTCATCAAAATCGCGCACCCGAACCACCGGGAGCACGGGCATCAGGTATTCGTCGATAACAAAGGTGTGGTCTGCGGAGACTTCAACAACGACGGATACCGTTTCAGTTTTCGCACGGATTCCCGCTGCGTCGAGAATCACGCTCGCATCTTTGCCGATATAATCGATGTTGGGATCGCCATTTTGGATGACAACATTTTCGACAGCCCCCCGTTCGCGCGGATTAGTCAAGTAACCGCCGTTGTTTTGGAGTTCGCGGATAACATCATCAGCGACAGGATCAACGACAAAGAGTGCTTTTTCACCGATACAGAGCAGGTTGTTATCGAAGCTGTTTCCAAGTATGACATCCTTTGCCGCTTTCACAAGGTCTGCGGTCTCATCGATGACGGCAGGCGGGTTGCCGGGCCCCGCTGCGATTGCCTTCTTGCCGCTAGTAAGCGCGGCTCTAACAACGCTGCCGCCGCCGGTGGCGACGACCATTGCGATATCCGGGTGGTCCATAATCTCTTTCGCTCGACGCAGTGTTGCTTCTGAGACAGCGGTAAGCATATTGGGCGGTCCGCCCGCTTGAACAACTGCTGCGTTGATGTGCTTCATGGTCTCGTGTGTACATCGCTGTGCGTTAGGGTGCGGACTGAATACCACCGAATTTCCCGCGGAGAGCATAATGATTGCGTGATTGATGACGGTCGATGTCGGATTTGTGGTCGGTGTAATCGAGTTAATTACACCGTAAGGGCGGTACTCGACAAGCAGCATCCCGGTATCCCCGGTCGTTGTCTCCGATTTCAAGTCTTCTACGCCGGGCGACAGGTTTGCGGCACCGTCGTTCTTCATGACCTTACTCTCGACGACCCCCATCTTTGTGTCTTCGACGGCGAGTTCGGCAAGCGACCTTGAATGCTCAAGCGCAGTTTGCCTAACCGCTTCAATAATTCCTCGACGTTTGGCAAAGCCGAGTTTTACGAATTCGGTCTGTGCGGCTTTTGCGGCAGCAATCGCTTGGTCCACGGTGGGAAAGATTCCGTTATCGGACACACTAGTCGCTGCGGGTTGAGGTATTGTTGTCGATACACTCTGCCCATCGTTCTGAAGGTTTCTGATGACTTGTGCGACAATCGCCTCAATCTGTGCTTCGTTGATTTCTGCCATACGTACCTCTCCTCGATTTATAGTGCGGCTAGGATACTGAGACTGTTGACACGCATTCTCAATTCGTGTGCGACAGAGAAAACGTCACCGACAGCCTGTCTTGAGCTAGCCGAAGGGTTCGGGATGACAGGACTCGTATTACCCACGCCCCAACATA
>JAJEAL010000011.1 GCA_022822785.1 Candidatus Poribacteria bacterium | reverse complement strand
ATTGAAAGCCTCGTCATTAGGCGAGGCTTTTTCTGTTTTCAGACGTGCTATTACATGTTAAAATAGGTTTCACCCCTGGAGCAAAGGGCTTTGATTCAGCTGAATTTTCAGCGAATTCCTATACCTTCCAAGTTTTCAGATGAGAATTTTGAGTTATGTTAAATTGGTATGCTGAAAAAATTCCACATCTCCTGCATGAATTCAAGACAGACCTCGAACGTGGCTTAAGTAGTGAGGAAGCGACTACCCAACATAACAAATATGGGAACAATGTAGCTCTGCAATCTCAGGAAAACTCACTTTTCATTATTCTATTGAAACAGTGCACTAACTTTACGGTTGTTTTCCTGCTTATTATTATTTGCTTCCTTTTCTATTTTCAACGGGCGATTCACGAGATTTTTGTGTTTTCGTCTATCCTCTGTTTTCACGTTCTCTGGCGATTTATTCAGGCTGGAAGGACCCACTACCAGCTTCAATCTATTAGCGCACACCTAGAGGTCACTGTATCCGTTGTTCGAGATGAACGTGTTATTCAATTGCCCCCGACGGCGATTGTCCCCGGCGATCTGTTGTTCCTGAAGGAAGGAGACTATATTGCTGCTGATGCCCGTATTGTTGAAGCGGATGCGCTACTTGTTGATGAAGCACCGGTATTTGGTACGGCGACATACACACAGAAGACTGATGAGGATATCTCTACTCCGAATCTGCCACCGGAAAAGCAAAGTAATATGATTTTTGCTGGAACGTACGTCCTTGAGGGGGAAGCACGGGCAATTGTTGTTGCAACGGGCGATCGGCGAGAGATAAACAAATCCGAGCAGCGTACCCCTCCAATTGTTGATCTAGATGCCGAGGCCGAAGTACAAATGGGCTTTTTTTACGATTATTTCCGGATGGCTGGGGTTGTGTTGGGCGCAGCTGCGGTTCTTGCAGCATGGCTGTTTGAAGATAAAAGTAACCACTGGAGCGAACTTCTGTTTCTCGGATTTGCTTTTCTCGTCGCGTCAATTCCCGAAGGGATTGTCTCAACAAGTCGGGCAATACTTGCTCAACATGCCTATAGACTCATCAACAAAGGCGTGGCAATTCGAAATCTTGTCAATCTAGAGAGGTTGAGCAAACTCACGGCGACCTGTGTTGACGAAGCTGGTAATTTTATGAAGGGAGAGATGGCTGCTTCACACATTTTTGTGGGCGATACCCTCGTTGATCGGGAACAGTGGGAAGCATGGTTAGAAACTCACTATGAGGATACAGCAGATGAAGTGAACGCCGATACAATTGCAACTGCATTACCAGATTCAGACGTACCTGCGGAATTTCCGTTACTAATCTTACTCGCAAGTCGCTGTGCTGATGATAATGATAGGAGTAGCCTAGATGAAATTTCGACCGTAGCAGAAGCGAGCATAGGTGGTACGCTAAATCACATAGCGGAAAGAATTGGATTCGATTTAGAACGTTACAATGCAGCTTTCACTAAAATTGACGAACAGGCTCCGACCGCCGAACACCCGTACAAAACCCTTATTTTCGCCCTTCAAGATGGCAAATTCTTAAAGTTGATGTTTGGAGATGCAGAATCAATCCTGCAAGCGTGTCATCGTATTCAAATTGATGGGGCTGCCAATTACATGAATTTTGATCAGAAACAGCTGACACTCCGAGCAATTGAATACCTATCAAATAGTAGAACTCGTGCCGTTGCCATCGCTTACCGAAACCTGAACACTCCCCCTTCGCTAGATGAAACGCAACACAACATGACTTTCTTGGGCTTCGTCACCTTTGCCGAGCTAGAGTATCCCAATTCAAAGGAGGTCATCCAATCTTGCCTCGACGCAGGGATTAAAATTATCACCATAACGGATAGAGACCGAAATGCCGCTCTAGATATTGCCAAAGATTTTGCTATTGTCCAGGATAAATATAGTGTTGTTACACAAGAAGATTTGGATGAGTTCAGTGATGAACACTATGAGTCCGTTGTAAATCGCTTGCTTGTGTATTCCAATCCTTCCACCACGCAGAAACAGAATCTCGTGCAACATCTAAAACGCCTTGGACATGCCGTCGGATTCTGGGGGAAATCACCTCTCGATTTAAGAGCAATGCGAATGGCTGATGTCAGTTTTGCCGCTGTAGATCGATCATCACATATCGTTCAGCATCGTGCGGCGTGCCTAGTGTTTAAGCCGGGTTTTAACGTCATCGCAGAACTCATACGTCAGGTCCGGGAGTCTTATATGAACTTGAGAAGCTCGATGCGCTGGTTGCTTTCTTGCTGCCTTGCACAGCTTATCACCCTTATTATTGGAAGCGTGTTGCCCTATATCAGCTTCTTCCCGCTGCTCCGTGACTTGCCCATGCCATTGAGCTTGCTCCAGCTCTGCTGGGTTCATCTGCTCGTAAATCTGATACCCCTTATGAGTCTAGGCTGTGATGCCATCCGCGGAGATTTCAGGTATAGCAAACCTCAACAGATTCCGCCCTTCCTCTCACGAGCCGATTTCTATGATGTGCTGCTGCGCAGTCTTGTCATCGCATCGATGACTATTTTTAGCTTCATTCTTACATTTGTGAGTTTGGCGGCAACGCAGCAGGACTCGCATACCACGGCGCAAACAGCAGCATGCACGACGCTGATTCTAGGACTATTGATTTCAAACTTCCAGTGCCATCGTCTTTTCTGGGAGTCGGTTTTCCAACGAATTAAGGCAAACCTGCCCTTATGTTTTACCGTTCTGGCATGTGCCGCGCTGCATTTATCAATCGTCTATCTGCCAACAACGCAACGCATATTTGGTTTTGCCCCACTTTTCAAAGAATGGCAATGGATACTAGCATTTTGTGTTGTTCTATTGTTTTTCCCCTTGAACCTCACGATTCGACGGCGCTGAAAGTAGCTCCTACATACCGTTCTGTTATCCCAATCAAGCTGTAATTTGCAAATCCGCCGAAGTGCTACCCGAAATTGTGGACTAGTGGGATATGAAGAGACCTTCTATCTCTTGTCAGCGCGGAGAATCCGCCTTGAGTGCTGTCTCAGAACATCACGAAGAGATTCTCCTACAACCTGTTCCTCGCCCGGCTGAAGGCTAAGAGAGAAAATTGTTAATGGGCTGCCCTGACGTTTGACTGGTTCTCCATCGCGGGAGATAGGAGAGCTGAATTCCTGAACGCGCGTCACGTAAGGGTTATAGCCGCACAGCACTGATATGGGTGGATCGCTCTCTCGCAACTTTTTTCCGCACTCGTCTACAGTCAATCCAAATGCTTCTTCATCCCACCGCACAATCATCTGCATAAACCGGTTACTACCGGTGCGAAGTTCAATCTTTGTTTCAACACCGGGGACCGACTCCACAACCGCTGCGATTTTCTGCAGCATTGCCGTCTGTTTGTAATACAGTGCATCAAGGTCAATGGTCAGCCATTTTTCAAGCGCAGCCATGCAACCGATAATCTCCTCCTTGCCAACCTTCATTGCGCGGCATATCGCTCCCTCAACGGGCGCTGCATTCGCGAGCGCCGCCTCAATCAAGTCACTCCGTCCGAGCAATAGGCCACTCGCTTGAGGGCCCCGCAATCCCTTTCCCCCACTAAATCCATACAGATCTACCCCCATACGCGCATACCTTCGAATATTGTCGATAGGTGGGATGCCACCGGCTGCATCAACAAATACAGGAACACCCGCAGCCTTACAGATCGACACCATCTCTGCTAAAGGCGGGGGATCAATCGGCACTGGATCCGCAGAATAGCCGGTGCAAAGCATAGCCGTCCTGTCATTTATGGAACAACGCAGCGCGTCTAGTGAATTAACCACTACCGGCTTGCCACCTACTAGTCGCAGGGCGCTATCAAAGATACTACGTCCGCCCCACATAATGACCTGATCTTTGAGATCAGTGGTGTCAGGTAGTTGCCATATATTCTCTGGATCAGTGCCTGCGATGCACGCTGCGGTCGCTAGTGCCATCGATCCAGCGGCGCCGGACGAAATCATGCCAGACTCTGCGCCCGAAATCTGTGCAAGACGCCTACCAACGCTTCGTTGGAGTTCGACCACATCTACCATATAGTGTGCCGCTTCATCAATCGCTTGACGTACCTCCGGCCATACTACTGTTGCACTCAGAAACGTAAATGGAAGGTTAGCGTTGATAAGTGGCTTGACGCCTAGGCGGGTATAAACATTGGTATCAAAGCTATGGTCTGTTTCTTGTATTATCGGCTGCTCGATTGGATAAGCCATCCGGTCCTCCTCTAGAATATAGATAGACGTGCCTGTGGAGTTCCCTCAAGAGAGAACTAGTGCACCTCGTGTTTATTCGCTTGAAAGTGAATCTGGAATTTGGTGTGATTATACGAACTCTCGAATCCGTGTCAATGAGAAAGTATTATCCAAGCTGTTTCTGGGTACGAAGCTGCCTATGATGACTCAAAAAAAGAGTTGACTTAAGTGACCGATTGTCTTATGATTTTGTCGAGCTATGATACGGAAGGAGGAAGTTAAAATGGCAGAAAGCAAGTTAGGAGTGCTAGTGCACGGAGCGGGCTGGGTCTCAACACAACATATTAAAGCGTTCGAGACGAATCCGCACACGGAAGTGGTTGCAATCTCCAGCCGAAAATTGACAAGCTGCAAAGCCCGTGCAGCAGAAGCGGGATTAGAGGGTACTGGGCTTTATGATAATTATGAACAAGCCCTCAAGCATGACGGTGTGGACATCGTTTCCGTTTGTACACCCCAATACTTACACGCAGAGAATACCATTGCAGCAGCAGAGAGGGGTAAGCATGTTGTTATCGAAAAACCGATTGCTAATGATCTTGCGGAAATCAAAGCAATGCGCGATGCGGTCCGACTTGCAGGCGTGAAGACGATAGTCAGCTTCGTCTTGCGGTGGAATCCTCTCTTTGAGACCCTTAAGGCGATGATTGCTGACAACGCAATTGGTGACCCTTACTTTGTGGAAACAGACTATCAGCACGATATCGCAAGTTGGTGGACTGGCTACGAAGATGCGCGGAAGATATCAACAGGGGTAAGCGCCATGATCACGGGCGGCTGCCATGCTGCTGATTCGCTTCGCTGGTTTGCCGCCAAAGGTGAGTATGAAGCTGCTAATCCGATTGAAGTGTTCGCTTATTCCGGTGGTTACCGCAAAGGGCTTTCAGAGGAGTATGACTACTTCACCTCGCGATGGCAGGAAGCACCTCCGCTGGAATATGATGATTTTGAAATTTGCCTTGTCAAATTCTCTAATGGGGTGTTGGGCAAAGTTTCCGTCAATTACGGCTGCATCATGCCCTACACCTTTCCCATTGAGATTTTTGGCAACCGTGGATCTATTAAGGACAACCGGATTTGGTCACATAAGTATCCCGGACAAAATGGATGGGTCGAAATACCTGCGATCCTGCCGGACAGTGCTGATGTTACGCACCATCCGTTCCAAGGGCAGATGGATCACTTCGTTGATTGTATTTTAAGCGACAGAGAATCACACTGCAACCTGGAAGATGCGATTAAAACGCATGAGATTGCTTTCGCCGCTCTGCAATGTTATGAGACTGGGCAGCCGGTGCAGTTACCGCTGCTATCAGGTTAATTCCTTTACCAACGCAGCGAGCTGAGTTTGGAGTTAGTCTTGCTCTCTCGCTGATAGTAAGCCTGCTGGACGAAAACGCATCATGAGGATTAGGATAATTCCGAAAATCAGATAGCGCGCTCCACCGAATGGACGTAAGAGTTCTCCTAAAACCCCTAGGATACCGGCACCGATAACTGATCCCTTGATGGTTCCCATTCCACCGAGCACGACCATACATAAGATGAAAATAGATTCCCAGAATTCAAACGCACCTGCGCTGATATTAACCTGAAATTGAGCGAAGAATGCGCCTCCAACGGCTCCGATTGCCGCGCTCACAGCAAAGGCAAGCGATTTGTATTCACGGAGGTTAATCCCCATACTCTCTGCTGCGCGTTCGTCCTCTCGGATCGCTGCCCATGCTCGCCCAACGCGCGAATTCTGCAGACGATGCACAACGATAACTGTAAGACCTAACAAGATCAGGATATGGTAATACTGTTGCCAGTATTTGTAGAGTTCAAGTCCAAAAAGGTTAGGAGCTGGAATGTCATTGACAAATCCATTGGGACCGCCGATCAGCCACTCCTCATTTTTCACGATTCTGAATAGGAGTTCCGAGAACCCAAAGGTCACGATGGCAAAATAATCTCCTGTCAAACGCAGGGTAGGGGCACCGCGTAGTAGGCCCCAGAGTGCGCCGTGAATTGCGGCAAGCGGCAGCACAATCCAGTAACTCCAACCGAGCCTTGCCATCAACAAGCCCGCCGTATACCCGCCGACGAGGTAAAATCCAACATATCCCAGGTCCAGGAGGCCTGTGAATCCCGGCACAATGTTGAGCCCTAGAGCTAGCAGCATATAAAGGCAAGCCATCACGACGACTCGGAGGATGTAGCGTGCGCTTGGTAGCGGTAGGAGGAGGCCGCGTTCATATAACAGATCGACAATGCGGTCTGAACCGTAGGCTAGCAGCGGAAAAAGACACACTGCCACGACAAAAATAATAGTTTTTGGAGTAAATAGCTTTTTCGGCATGTTGGTTTTTTGGATTAAGCCCGGGTCGCTGTTGATTTGCCTAGCAGCCCAGATGGGCGAAAGATAATAACGAGAATCATAATGATATATGCGATCGCTAGGCGGTACTCAGAGGAGATATAGCCAGCACCGAGGGCTTCCGCAACGCCGAGTACCACGCCGCCGAGCATTGCGCCGGTAATGTTACCAATCCCTCCAAGCACAGCGGCGGCAAAGGCTGCGACCCCTTTGTAGTACCCCATCGCCGGTTCTGTGACCTCACGCAGCCCGACCATGACACCCGCAACAGCTCCCAGCGCAGATCCAATCGCAAAGGTTACTGTGATTACGCGATTGGTATCAATGCCCATCAGGCTTGCTGCAATCCTATTTTGAGCGCAAGCCCGCATCGCTTTTCCAATTTTCGTTAAGTGAATTAACCGGTTTAAGCCAATCATCAAGCCCACAGCAAGCAAGATGATAAAAACATCAAGGAATGAAACTTGTGCCCCGCCGGGTAAGGGAATAGCATTTCCTGTCAAAAGTGTAGGTGTTGCGTCGGCGGGAAATTTGCGCCATCTTGCCCCCCAGATCAAGCGAGCAAGATTCTGTAGCACCAGAGACATGCCAATAGCAGTAATCAGCGCGGATAGGCGTGGGGCGTCACGGAGTGGGCGGTAGGCGACGAAGTCAATCAGCATTCCCATCAAAGCGCACATGCCCATGCTAAGCGGTAATGCGACCCAAAATGACAGTCCAAACGTGGTGACGCATAAGAAAGCAAAATACGCCCCAAACATAAAAATCTCGCCGTGTGCAAAGTTGATGAGTTGGATGATGCCGTAAACCATCGTATAACCCACGGCTATTAGGGCGTAAATGCCGCCAAGCACGAGTCCATTAATAATCTGTTCCAGAAATTGGGCCATAAAAAATCAAGAGCTCCTACGACATTAGGTGTGAAATATAATATGTCAACGAGCGAATCAATAAGACGCGGTGCAAGGTTTCACAGCAGCCGCGTGAGACAATATCGTGCACATTACTCCGTACTAAGCATCTGTCCTTCAGCAGGAACAAACTGACCATCTTTGACAATTTTAACATAAGCCGGTTTGGTGCAATCTCCATTTTCATCAAAATAGGTCAAACCTGTGATGCCGTTGTACCCTTTTTCAGGACTGTTAATTGACGCTAAATGGTCGCGAATAGCTGTGCGATTTTCACCACCTTTTTCGATTGCTTCAATAATCATACCGACCGCATCATAGGTCAGTGCTGCCCAAGTATCGGGAGCAACCTCATGCATTTCCTCGAATGCCACCGCCATCCTTTGGGCTTCGGGACCGCCAAGTTCAAACACAAACGGTGTCGAGACATAGGTGCCTTCGGCCGCATCACCTGCGATTGTAAGGAAATCAGGAGAGTCAACACCGTCCGCACCAAAAAGTTGGGCGGTGATGCCTGCCTCACGGGCTTGTGATACGATTAAACCCGCCTGGCTATACAAACCTGAAAGAAAAATTAAGTCGGGGTTCTTCGCCTTAATGCTTGTCAACTGCGCCTTAAAGTCAGTGTTGTCGCGATCGTACGCCTCGGCTGCAATGATTTCCAGCCCCAGGTCTTCAGCAACGGACGTGAAACCATCTTTAAGACCGCGTCCGTAGTCATCGTTATCAAAAAAGATGGCAATCTTTTGAATATCTCCCAGTACATTCTTGATATATCTCGCCACAAACGCGCCCTGAAAATCGTCACGGTACAAATTTCTGAATGTCCAGTCACTTCCCACACAAACGCGGACGTTGGTTGAGCCGGGCGAGAGCTCGACAATACCAGCGCGTTTATAGATGGGCTTACCAGCTAACGTGCAAGAGCTATTAAAGTGTCCAACGACTGCAAGGATCTGCCGATTGCTAGCGATTCGTTCTGCAACTAAACTGGCTTCTTTATCTTTGCCGGTATCGTCCTCAAAAACAAGCGTTAGTGTTTTGCCGTTGACGCCACCTGCAGCATTAATCTCTTTTGCCTTGAGCTGGGCACCACGTTTAATCATCTCCCCGAAAGCAGCAACAGGACCAGTAAAGGGCCCCGCAACAGCAATCTTAATCTCATTTCTAGTTTCACAGCTGGTGAGTGTAAAACTTAAAATCGTGAAAAACGCTACGGCACAAATAACAGACAATACAGTTGAAAAGGCTCTGCTTTTCTTCATAATTTACCTCCCTGATTGATTCACCTTAGACAGAAAATTGTCAGCAACGACATCACGACAACCTGTTCATTGCTGACAATCTAAGTGATTCTGCCTAATCTTGTCAAAGGTTTCATTCTTTTACATTGACAACTTGTCGAAAATCGAACACAAAATCAGATTTCGACCGTCTTTTCTTTTTATTGATAATCTGGACTTCCGGTAAGATAACCTTCACATCTGTTGTATCAATGTCAAGTCTATCAAAGACCAGGAGCCCCTCACGTTGTGCACCAGCAAATAGTTGACCGCCATCGAATACAGTTTCACGTGCAACTAGCCGTTCATGATGTGCAGCAGCTGGATCTGGGTAATAATCGTATACCCTATACCGTGTGTAAGGACGACGGTAACCTAGACGATAAGTATACGGGTGATGATAATAACGGTAGGGACTGCGATAGTAAGCACGTGGATAACGGTATCGATGTACGGGGGCGTAGAATGCAACCGTTCTTGGTCTTATGTTCTCGTATAGCTCTTTGAAGTAATCGTAGGGGAGAGCGGCATACTGTTCGCCGTTTAGATCAACCAAAATTGCTGTTGGATCAACAATGACGCGCGAATTGGACCTGTTTTCGACGTGGATACCAAAAACGGTATACAGCGACTCGACATTACCCCAACGGTCAATCCCGATGTACGGATTGGTCCGTGGATCTTCTGTTAATTCAAACAACTTTACTTCATCGAGTGGTTCAAGTGTAATTTGGACATCGTGCTGTTCCACAGAGACAAAACCTGCTTGTGCATCAACTTCGGCACCTTCTCTTCCCATAACAGGTTCCATGTAAATTTCAATCTGTGGCTTTGGCGCACAGCCTACCAGAATGCTGATGAGCGTGATAAGGGCAAAGATACCTAAAAAGTTTCGGTATATCATTTTTGGCTCCTTAAAATTGGGGATTAGGGATTTTCAACACCTAAACTATGATTAACTTATCAGCATTGATGGATAACGCGGTATTGGTGGTGTTTCAATAATTACTTAAATCTACCTAAAACTGCTATAGTTTAACACAGAACGTAGGTAATTGCAATTGCATTCTATCTGCTTTTTTCCGATTGCTTTAGCTTCATATGTCCTGTATAATTTGTCAAACATACTCTGAGGAATTATCTGCCTAGCTGGAAGACATTTTATGAAAAAAAATAAAAAACGCCTCCTCCTACTTTTGCCTACCAAGACATATCGCGCGGAAGCATTTCTCTCAGCTGCATCGCAACTAGGCGTAACGGTCGTGGTTGGGTCAGATCAGCTTCAGACCTTGTCCGAGCTTTCACCTCGAAAATCCTTTGTCATCGACTTTAGCAGACCCGAAGAGGCAACGAAAACGATTGTGGCGTTTGCACAAACCCATCCGATTGACGCAATTGTTGGGGTCGATGACGATACGACAGTTTTGGTATCGATGGCAGCGCAGGCACTTTCCCTGCCGTATAATTCTGTGGAATCTGCTCGCATCACCCGAAACAAATATCAGATGCGGAAAGTGCTGGCAGCCGCAGGCATCCCTTCACCCCGCTTCGAGCCAGTTTCGATCAACACCAATCCAGCGAGGGTCGCGAGTCGCATAAACTTTCCATGTGTCCTCAAGCCGCTTTCTTTGTCAGCGAGCCGGGGCGTCATCCGGGCGAACGACTTCAAGGAATTTAGGCAAGCATTTCGGACAATTGTTAGCATTTTAGACTTGCCTGACGTGAGAGCACGCAACGACCCTAGAACGCAACAGATTCTTGTTGAAGATTTTATACCGGGAGTAGAAGTAGCGCTTGAAGGAATCCTAATTCGCGGACAGCTTAAGGTGCTCGCTATCTTTGATAAACCTGATCCGTTAGATGGCCCCTTCTTTGAGGAAACACTCTACATCACTCCCTCCCGGTTGCCGGTTGAGATTCAAGAAGATATTATCTCATGCACATCTCAGGCAGCAGAGGCGATCGGATTGCGAGAGGGACCTGTCCACGCAGAGCTACGAATCAACAATCATGGTGCATGGATAATCGAAATTGCTGCCCGGTCGATCGGCGGGCTCTGTGCACGGACCTTGCGCTTTGGCACAGGCATTTCGCTTGAAGAACTCATCATTCGACATGCTATCGGGATGGACGTTGAATCGTTGCAACGTGAACAGCAGCCAGCTGGTGTGATGATGATCCCTATCCCACGTGCCGGAATTTTGCGACAAATAAAAGGGAAAACAGATGCAAATCAGGTTGCCGGCGTCAAGGAGATTACCATAAGCATACCGATCGGACGAGAGGTGTTGCCTTTGCCGGAGGGTGCACGGTATCTTGGCTTTATCTTTGCCAGATGCAGTACCCCAGAACAGGTCGAAATTGCTCTGCGCGAGGCGTACCGTCGCCTAGAATTCGTCATCACGGGGTGACTATAGCTTTCTCTGTTACAATGCAGGGCAGCGAAAATATTATCGAAAAATACTAACTTCTGAGTGACAGAAAGGCTAGGTTAGGATTAATGATACGCGCTGGTGTTGGACATAGCCTGAGTACTTCAGGACCCGAAGCCGCTGAACACGCAGCCACAGTGGCTATGGGCAAAGCAAAATTGGCAAAAGCAGATCTCGCGGTTGTTTTCGCAACCGTAGACTACCGAAACGAGTATACACAGCTCTGTGAAGCAGTACAAAGAATATCGGGGTGCGATCACCTAATCGGTTGTAGTGGGATGGGTGTCCTCACGTCGGACGGTGAGTTTGAAGGGACCTCCGTTGTTGCTGTTCTTGTACTCCGTTCAGACCAGTTATCTGTTCTCTCCTTCTGCGTTTCCGAAGATGACAGATTGCCTATTGGTACTACTATTCGCAGTCACATACAATCGGAAGTGCGTGACAATTCACTCTTGGTCGTATTGCCTGATGTACGGTGTGCCCAACCTGCCGAACTTGTCCAGCAGATTGGAGGAAGTGGAGAAGTACTTCCCATCGTAGGTGGAGCTGCTTCGGGAGATCCAATAAGCGGGCAAATGCATCAATGGTGTGGAACAGAAATAACAGAATCGAGCGTAGCAGGGGCGTTATTAACCGGGAATTTTCATGCCGAAATCGGTGTTGCACAAGGCTGCCAACCTATTGGAAGTCCCATTGAAATTACCCGCGCAGAAGACAATCTCATTTTTGAATTGGATGGCAGAGAAGCCGTTGAGGTGCTGCAAGAATCGATTGCATTGCTGACCGAGGAAGATATACAGCGTTCAGGCAGGATGATTTTCATAGGCATCGCAATGGATACCTCGAATAGGTTACCAAGACCGGGTGATTACCTGATTCGCAATATCACAGGTATTGATCCGCAAAGTGCTGCCGTTGGCGTTGCGGAGCGGATCGAAACAGGACAGATTGTGCAATTTCATCTGCGCAATCCTTTTGCCGCCGCCGAAGATATTCGGGCTATCGTGAATCGGTTGCATGAGAAAACGCAGGCACATCCGCCAGCTTTTGGGCTTTACTTCAACTGCTTGGGCAGGGGTACTGGGTTATACGGTGAACCAAATCACGATATTCAGATTATCAAGGAAAAATTTCCAGATCTACCGATTATCGGTTTCTTCGGAAATGCCGAATTTGCTCCAATCGGTAGTCGGAATTTCGCACACGCCTACACAGGAGCACTTGTCCTCTGTTCCGAGACTTAAGAATCAAGCGGGTGCGTAGGCAACACGATACAGGAAGCGTGGTTCAGTTCATGGTAGATGGTGTTTTCAGCGATATGCCATCGCCTATCATTTGGATCGCCGGTGTTACGAGTCGCGTAGAATTTCGGGAGGGTCGCTGGAGTAGAGTTTATTCATGGTCCGTCCTCCCCGGAAATAAAAGATTTAATCCTTTGTAGCGAAAGACGTCTCCTGAAGTCGATATGCTGAATTCCCATTGAATTTAACCATGTTCCCCAATATTCTTTGATAATATCAAAGTCTTGTTGATAAGGAATACCGGAGCTATCATCTTGAAGTGTGATTTCACCCATGAGGAATTTCACATTGAAAGGGCTAAAATCTTTTCCGATTGAGGATAAGCCTTCACTGTCGTGTATTCTCTGTTGCCAGTTCGGATCATCGCGTAATTTGCGGACCTGCATGTATGTGCCTGGGAGACGTCTCCCTTCAATGTTTCGGTCAAAATAAAGGTAGCCATCGGAAAGGCAGATAATAAGGTTCTGATGATCGCTTGAGAAATAATCCTCGGCTTCATATTTGAACCAACTCCAAATGTCAGACCCAGGTTGCTCGTGTTGCTCGACAAATTTGTATAGTTTAGGCATTTCATCAAGTAATACCTGTATCTGTTTTTCCAAATCAGTAAAGATACCGGAACTACCTTCAAGGCTCCTATGTTCTCCTGGATCCTCAATTGTGAGTTTCTCCATAATCGCCCATGGAATTGGAGGCACTGACGGCTGTTCTGGGACAACAACAGCGAGAGAATCTTTATACTCAAGATTGACAGAATTGTTAATATGACCCCTAACAACCTTTTCAAACTCGGTAACAATACCTCTCACAATTTCGATGTCCCTTCTTATTTGGTTGGGATGCGTCGTTCGGTCTGATGTGTCAAGGATTACAATGATATTTAAGACATTAAGCGAAGCTGATTCTTGTCCGTCCAATTTGTTTGCGTTTAAGAGGGAAAAAAATACTGCGCACACAACTACAAAAATTTTCATTTTTCTCATATAAAAATTCCTTAGACTGTTGCGAGAGATACTTTGTATGTTTCAAGTGTCTCATGTGCTAGGTGCTGAATATCTTTAATTTGGGTCGTGATATCAGCAGGTAACTGGGTTTTACTCTGGGCTACATATCGACACCAGCCACTCACGAACTCGTTTGCCTGTGCTTCCAACTTCTTTACATCAATGACCCTTTCGCGTTGACGCTTTAACAGAGCCTCGATTTCAGCTTCACACTGATTTATTTCCTTTTGAATACTTTCAACCTGCTCATTGCATTCAGCAATCTGGTTTTGCAGGTTTTCTTTTTCGGCATTCAGGCGGGCAATTTCTACCTGAATTGGGTGCTTGTGGGCTTCAGAGTGTGCGTCTAGCTGCTGCTTGGAAGCCTCCTCAATACCTCTTTCGCAAGTTTCTCTCTCTTGCTTTAGACCGTCAATTCTGTTCTGCAAGTGTTGTATTTCTTGGGTTAAAGCGGCTAGTTCAACCCAGCGGTTGTTCTGTTCTACTCTTTTTAGCCTTTCTAATTGTTCTGGTTCGCCTTGGGGTTGTTTTCCTCTATTCCACACCCTCATAACCCAAGACAAACCATAACCTAGAAGTAGTGAAACTCCGAAACCTAAAAGGAGAACGGATAAGATTTCTATCCAATTTTCGCTCCATACATATTTTGTTTCCATTCCTTCCTTAAACTCATGCATCTGTTGTGAGATCTTGACTGCAATTACACTATCGATTAGCAGAGTAGGTCCAAGTACCCAGAACTTAGACCACTTGTTTTCTGAGTGTTCGTCAAAAAAGTAGAAGATAATTGCAAGCGTTAGAAAAATAAAAGGGAACGTGAGGACGAACCAATTTTTGGGTGATGATTCCCACGCCTTGGATAAAGCATGAGGAATAATAATATGTTGCTTTTCGAGGTTAGTTCCGATGCCTTCTGTGAAAGTTCTATCTCCTACTGAAGCATAAAAGATGAAGAGGTAGAAAACTAGCCCCACAAGAACGAAGGCGGTTAAACCTGCGAAGCCCTTATCAAGAGCGGAAAATCGTGAAACTGGAGCTTTGTCAACAGACGGCGGTTTTAATTCGACCTCTGTTGGTGCCTCTAGATCGGTTTCGATCTTAACGCGGGCGACCTGCTTTTCTTCTAATGCTGAAGTATTCTCATCAATTTCACTTTTCAACGCCTCAACACGCGGGTCTGGTGGAGCCGAATCAGGTGTTACGGGTGCTTCCAATTCTGTTGTTAATTCAGAAAGCTTCACCTCTTTCGCAGAGTGTTCTTCGGCCAAGGTCTTAATGTTGTCTTGCAAATCGAGTTTCCGTTCTTCAAGTCGTTCCTTATCCTCAACCAAGGCCTTTATGTCTGCTTGAATCTGTGAATGACTTCTTTCTATTTCTAATTCCTCATTACGGATAATTACATTGAGGTGTTCTTGCAATGCTTCTGTGACCCCTCTGCCTGCTGCTGCACAAGCAAATCCGTTGTCAGCGCTATGGTAAGGTCTACCGTTCAAGCTCGGGTTCACTCCATTTCCATGTCCATCATTCATTGAGCTTTCTCCTATTGAGGCGTTGGCATTTCGCTCTCAACTATATCTGCTCTCGTATCGATCTTTCTTCTGAAGCGCGTTAAAAAATGTGATGTCCATTTTCGCCACCAGACGGAGCTGCTAATTTGGTGAAGTTCTTGGAGCAGTTGGAACGCATCATCCGCCGGATACTTAAAAAACTCTCGATACTGGTTAATACGGTGAGATGTAAGTTTCCTATGGATTTCGCGTTCAAGTTTCTGTGGATCTTCACAAGGGTACTGGTGTGCTACTTCAAAGGGCATTGGGACCCCCGTTGTATAAAGTTCATCTGCTCGTTCTTCGGCAGCTTTTGCTGTATAGCCGATTTTTATTAAATCCGGCATTGCTTCATTTTTCAAGATATAGACACATCCCATATACTACCTCGCTATAAACTGTAGGGGCCATAAAGAATTGCCTTTAAGGTTTATCAGAATCGTTTGCCATTGTCTGCGGATAGTGGTCATAGGTAAGGGACAGTAAAGATCATTATAAAAACGTCCCTTATAAAGTCAATCAACTTGTGAGCTCTATGTGCTGTCCCTGTTAGCCTCCCCATCAACTGCGAAAATATAACACATTTAGCAAAAACAGTCAAGAAAACAGATGGGAAATAGGGGTGTTTAGTTTTCTGTTTTCTTGACCATTTTGGTGGGTAGACAGAGGCCTACCCTCTACACCGTAGGCGGGGACATCCCCCGGTTGCGTCCTAATAAATCGGGATTCTGATGAAACGGAAGGTTTCTCTCGGACTTGTACAGCCTACACAGGGGCACTTGTCCTCTGTTCCGAGACTTAAGAATCAAGTGGGTATATGGGTAGCACGATACAGGAAGCGTGGTTCATCTCGTGATAGACGATATTTTCCGTCATGCGCCACTGTCTATCATGCGGTTTGTCCGTGGTGCGATTGATGTCAAAGTTCGGAAAATTGCTGCGACAAATATCGACACGCATCCGATGGTTGACCGCTGGAAACCGTAACGTCCCGCATAACCATGACAGCCGATGTCTTTTCCAACCCTATATTTTCCCGCTTGCCTTTTTTGCTTTGACTTTGGTACACTTGTCTTTAATTGTTACAAAAGACCACTAAGTGGACTAAACCAATTTTGGAGGAGATACTGATGGGACTCACTGGCACCGAGCTGCAACAATTTAATGAGCAAGGGTATGTAGTAAAACCTGCTGTCTTTTCAGCGGAAGCGCTAAAACCGATTCAGCAGGCACTCAGCGAAATTGTCGATTCGGAAGCAAAACGGTTACAATCGGAGGGTGCGTTGGAGGACATTTATGCAAACGAGCCATTCGGCAATCGTCTGGGACATATCAGAAAATCCAACCTCGATGCTGCAATAGAGATTACCAGAGTTGTCATGGGACCGGGCGGTGGTGGCTTTAATGGTGCATCAATGTTCGGCATGCTCACCCATCCTCCCTTACTGTCCTGCGTCGAAAGTCTTATCGGTCCCACCATTATCGGTGCGTCGGCATACCGCATCCGTCCAAAGCTGCCGGAATGGGAACGTGGTGAGGTACCGTGGCATCAAGATTCCGGCTATTTCCTCCCCCACTGTGATCAACACCTGCTTGTTACCTGCTGGATTCCTCTGGTTGATGCGACTCAGCATAACGGTTGTCTTTATGTCATGCCGAAGGTGCATCGAGAAGGGGTGTTTCAACATTATACTGGGGGACATGGTGGATACCTTGAAGTACCGACAGATGAGTTTCCAAACACAGGGGCAATTCCGATGGAAATGAAGGCAGGGGATGTGCTGTTCATGACCAACCTAACACCGCACGCTTCGTTTGAAAATCACAGCGAGCTGGTGCGTTGGAGTGTAGGCCTGCGCTATCAAAGTGCTGAAGCCCCAAACAACGCAGACGAAGATCCTGAATCCTATACACCGGAACGAGAACCTGTTACGATGGCATGTTACCCTCCAGAAGCCGACTTTGTCCTGCGTAATCCGGAAAACCCAGAGCAAGAGGTGAGGAGTCCCGAAGAATTCCGTAGAATACGAGAGCGGTTTCAAGGAGCGGGAGCATATAATCCCGGACGGGGGTGGGCGCGGCTTGCGGATAGAAATCCTGTTAAATGACGTGAAAAACTAAATTGGAGGGTCGTTTGCTAAAATGGATTATTCCTACCGACTTCTACTCTCCCAGATATGCTTGCCGGACTCGTACATCGTTGAGAAGTTCAACCGATGTACCTTCAATAGCTATCTCGCCAGTTTCCATAACATACCCGCGATGGGTAGTCTGTAGAGCGAGGTAAGCATTCTGCTCGACAAGAAGGATAGTGGTTCCTTGTTTGTTGATCTGTTGGATAATATCAAAAATCTGTTCCACCAGAATTGGGGCAAGTCCAAGCGAGGGTTCATCTAACAGGAGGAGACGAGGATGCGACATTAGTGCACGACCGATAGCTAGCATTTGCTGTTCGCCGCCACTTAGCGTTCCGCCTTGCTGCGTTCTTCGTTCACGCAAAACGGGAAAAAGATCAAATACCCGATCAAGATCCTCTCTAATGATGGGGGTATCCTTGCGCAGGAAGGCACCAAGTTCAAGATTGTCTAACACTGTCATTTCAGGAAAGATTAATCTCCCCTCGGGCACTTGCGAAATACCCAATTCAACCCGCTTTTCTGCCGACGTAGTGGTTAAGTCTTCTCCTTCGAAGGTAATTGTGCCTTGCACCGGGCTATGGATGCCCGATATTGTCATCAACGTCGTTGATTTTCCTGCTCCATTCGCTCCAATCAGACAAACCATTTCCCCATCTTCAACATGAAGTGAGACACCCCTGATGGCGCGAATATTACCATAGTAGGTATGAATTCCATCAAGCTTGAGCATCGTAGGACTCTCCAAGGTAAGCTTTGATTACACGATCATCGTTCTGGACAGCTTCAGGTTCACCCGCACTAATTTTCTCTCCCTGGGCAATTACAGTGACCCAGTCTGAAATCTGCATAACCATTTTCATGTCGTGTTCAATTAGCAAAATTGTAATGCCTCGCTCACGGATTGCATGGATGAGTTCTATCAACCGTTGTGTTTCCTGTGGATTCATGCCGGCCGCAGGTTCATCTAAAAGAAGTAGTGTTGGCCCCATCGCCAATGCCCGGGCAATTTCAACTCGACGCTGATCACCATAAGACAGATTTCCAGCAAGCTGATCTCTCACCCCTTCTAGTCCAACGAAGCTGAGTTGCTGAAACGCATACGATGTGATGTGGGATTCTTCTTGACGCTGTTTTTGGTTACGACTGATTGAGTTCCAAAGGCGACTTTTTGAGCGGCAGTGCATGCCGATTTTTATATTGTCCAAAACTGTTAGCTGAGAGAATAGGCGGATGTTTTGAAAGGTCCGCGCCATGCCAGTCTCCGCAATCTGATCCGGGCGCAGACCGACAATATTTTGATCTTGAAACTTGACGCTTCCGTCAGTTGGAGGTTCTAGCCCTGTGACACAGTTAAAAAGTGTCGTTTTGCCCGCACCGTTGGGTCCAATAAGACTGGCAATCTGTCCTTGTTGCACTGATATATCGACATTTGACACCGCAGTCACGCCGCCAAAACGCTTACTTAAGTTGGCAATGTCAAGGATTGGTGTTGTTGCGTTCATAGTTTTTACGGAATTGAAATAGAAAGTCGGTAGGTATCACATGAAGGTAGATAAAGCCCTTTGCTGACAGCAGCGCCATCTTCAGATGGTGGGCAAACCAAGCTACAAATGAATCTAAGTTGCCTGTTTTCTTTACTCTTGGTAGGATTATACCATAAACTTATCCAAAAGTTTAGCTTCTTAAAAAGTCAACAGGAAAATTCACGCCTGGTATCCACCCGTATTGAATAATACCACCCTATCTTCTGGCTGAATTTCTCCAGCGGCGACTAACTTGCGAAGTCCAGCAACCGTTGCCGCACCCTCTAGGCAAGCCAAAATCCCTTCGTGAGCCCCAAGGGTGGTCATTGCCTCCCGGATTTCATCGTCTGTGATGGCAATTGCAGCACCACCGCTCTGGTAGATAGCCTCTAGAATTAAGAAATCGCCAACAGCTTGTGGCACCCGCAATCCTGCAGCGCTCGTATGTGCGTTTACCCACGGTTCAGCTTCAGTTGCCCCCGATTGCCACGCTCTGACAATCGGTGCACAACCCGCTGCCTGTACGGATACCATGCGCGGACGCTTCCCACCAATCCAGCCGATGGTCTCTAGCTCCTGAAACGCTTTCCACATCCCAACAATTCCGGTGCCTCCACCTGTTGGGTAGATGATGACATCCGGCAGTTCCCAATTGAATTGTTCCGCAATCTCCAGCCCCATCGTTTTTTTGCCTTCAACACGGTAGGGTTCTTTGAGTGTTGATACGTCAAACCACCCCTCGGCCTCCTTGCGCTCCGCAACAATTTTTCCTGCATCCGTAATTAATCCATCAATAAGGGTAACATTCGCCCCTGTGAGCTGACAGGTGGTACGATTAAAAGGGGGAACATCTTTAGGCATAAATATGTACGCTTCCATTCCTGCTTGGGCTGCATAACTGGAGAGCGCAGTCGCCGCATTACCAGCAGACGGAATTGCGAGCTTAGTCAATCCGAGTTCTTTCGCTTTAGAAACGGCCATTGCTAACCCACGTGCCTTAAAGCTACCGGTCGGCAGGCGAGACTCATCTTTCACCCACAACGCTTCGAGCCCTAAGAAAGCGGCCAGCCGTTGTGCTGGCAACAACGGCGTCATTGACTCGTTGAGGGAAACAATATGCTGCGTATCCATTACGGGGAGGAGTTCAGCATATCGCCACATTGATGGCTCACGATCCGATAGGGAACATTTATCCCAACTTTGAGCAATTCTATCCAGCGCATAACGCGCAAATAACGGCTTTCCGCAGTTGGTGCACAGGTTCTGTGGAACGTCGGGATCGTAAGTTTCGGTGCAACGGCTGCATTCGAGGTGAGTAAAATAACTCATAATGCTCCCAGTAGTTTCAGTATCAGCCCTTTCATACTGTGAAGTCGGTTCTCCGACTGGTCAAACATAATCGATCGTGGGTCCTCAACAATTTCACCGGAGATTTCATAGCCACGATGGGCCGGTAGACAGTGCATAACTAGAACATCCTGACCTACGAGTAATTCCGCGTTTAACTGATAGGGAGAAAGCGTCTCAATACGTCGTTCCTTCTCCTCCTTAAACGCTGGATCCGTGAAAAACTCCATATCAACCCAGGTATCTGTATAAACAATATCGCTGTTCACAATCGCTTGGTGGAGTTGATCTGACACCGTATAAGTGCCTGCTTTACGCGCCGCTTCATAGAGCTCCTCATCAACAGCGGCAGGATTCATCTCCGGTGCAACAACAGTCACTTCCATGCCCGTTTTTAACCCAGCAGTAATCAACGAATTACAGACATTATTGTGCACCCCCACATAGGTGAGCTTAACCCCCTCGATACGTCCACATTTTTCCTGTATCGTCATTAAATCACCGAGGGCTTGGGTCGGATGGTAGCGGTCACAGCAACCGTTAATAAGCGGAACCGTTGCGCTCTCCGCTGCCTGCACGACATCGCTGTGTTTGAGGAAACGCGCTAGGATTGCGTCGGAATAGGCTGATAGCACACGAATTTCATCGCGTAGATCGGCCAGTGCGAAATTCGTGGTACGCCAATCCAAATAAACTGAATGCCCCCCCAATTGAGTCATGCCGACCTCCCCGGCACAGCGCGTCCGGGTTGAAGTCTTTTGGAAAAGCATGGCGAGACTACGCCGACTCGTAGCATTCGCATATCCTTCTGGATTGTTCTTGACCGCGATACTGCCCTCGACAACCTCAATAATATCGGTCGTAGACCAATCTTTTAGTGAAACAAGATTCATGATGAGTTCCTCAACAGGTTAGAAAAGCATGATTATACTGCATGGCAGTCCGCATGTCAAGCCAGAATGCGCCAAAAAAGTTTGACGCTAATACATACTTCTGCGAAAATAGACATACTCATGATTGTTACCTATCTGACCATGTCTCAATCAATCCGGCACGCAGCTATAACTTGAGGGACGCTTCCAATGGATGCAATCAAACTCCAACTTTACACCAAAGTCGATTGTCCACTTTGCGAAAAAGCAAAGCAATCGCTCGCATCACTCGCAGCACAGTTTCCGATTCAAATTGAAGAAATTGACATAACGACGAACTTAGGGTTGTTTACAAAATATAAAGAGCTGATTCCTGTGCTAGAGTTAGACGGAAAACGGTTGTTTGTGCATCAGATCCATGTGAATTCTCTCAAACGAAAATTGATGTGGGAGCGGTGGCGGCGCTGGTTTACAGATAAAGGGTGGACGAAAAAAATAGTCTAGCAACAGGTCTACCGTGTTATTTTTGTTATGTGGCGGTTAAGTAAGAGCTGCTTCTACTCTTCGCTTGACACTGCTCTGAATTTGTGATAGACTTTCCGATGCCAAAATAACTTATCAGCTATTAGTTTACAGCATCAAATATTTCAAGGGAGGTATATTTAATGGCAGATGTAGGAAGTGCTGCACCTGATTTTACACTCGCAGGCGTTCTTGACTCAGAGGATACAGAGGTCTCTTTGAGCGATTTCAAAGGGAAGAATCTAGTGGTGATATTCTATCCGCTTGACTTTTCGCCGGTATGCTCGGTACAAATCCCCGATTTTAATGAAAAGGCTGACGAGATTCGAGCGAAGAACGCTGAAATCGTCGCGATAAACCGTGATTCGGCGTTTGCACATAAAGCGTGGAGCGAGGACCTAGGCGGCGTTAAGTTCCCGTTGTTAGCGGACATGAACCTTGAGGTATCAAAACAGTTTGGGATGGCACTTGAAGAGGTTGGCATTACGAACCGTGGCGTTATTATCATTGATGCGGAAGGCAATATCGTTTTCAAGCATGTTGAGGATGCACCCCCGGACAACACCCTTGCAGTGAATCAGGTACTCAGCGAACTCGATAAATTGAATTAAATTGCTATCCGAACTTCAAGTTGAAATACTAGAGTTGTCAATGGGCGTCGGAGATATAATCTTTGATGCCCATTTTTTTTAATACCGCCCTCTCATCACGCTAACTTTGCCCTACGCATAGAATGAGCGGGAGTTTATAGCCTTAAAGCTGATTGGGGAATACGTTCTTTTTACGTTTCTGCCTTGTGCATCACGACTAAATTATCCCTATGAATCACTTCGCTATAATCGTAATACCCCAAGATATTTTCGATTTCTCTGGTCTGTTTGCCCATAATTCGCTTCAACTCGTGGGTATTGAAATTCACAAGGCCTCTAGCAAGTTCAACCCCGTCTTCGTCTCGACAAGAGACAGTGTCGCCGCGCCGAAAACTTCCCTCTATCCGTTGGATCCCCGATGGTAGTAGGCTTCTGCCTTGGTGGACCAGCGCACGACGTGCCCCATCGTCCACGAACAGGCGACCCTTTGGAGGGCGTGAATACGCAATCCATCTTTTCCTGCCGGACATCCGTTCACGTGGGAGGAATAACGTACCAATCTTTTCACCGGCGAGTATCCGGTTGACAACCTGCGGCTCGGTACCGTTCGCAAGCACCATCATCTCGCCCGATCCGGTTACAATGTCGGCAGCACCGAGCTTCGTAGTCATACCGCCAGTACCACTCTCACTACCCGTAGTTCCCGCCGCCCGTTTGAGCTCATCAGTGATATCATAGACAACACTTATCAATTTTGCCGACGGATCTTCCCGGGGGTCTGCGGTATAAAACCCATCTTGATCTGATAATATAATTAACAGATCTGCCTCCGCAAGATTTGTCACATAAGCCGCTAACGTATCATTATCACCGACCTTAATCTCTTCCACTGCAACGGTATCATTTTCGTTGATTATTGGAAGGACACTAAGTCGGAGAAGAGCGCCTAGCGTATTGCTCATATGCGTGTAGCGTTCCCGAAAATTGAAGTCATCCTGCGTCAGCAGCATTGTCCCTGTAATCTGATTATATTGTGAGAAACGATGCTCGTAAGCGTGCATTAAACGGGTCTGTCCAACTGCTGCTGCCGCCTGTAACCCAGGAAGTGTTTGCGGGCGCTGCGTTAATCCCAATCTCCCCGTGCCCGCGGCAATTGCACCAGAAGTTACCAGAATAACCTCTTTGCCCTTTTGCTTCACGGATGCGAGATCTTGCACTAACGCATCTATGCGGTCCGAATCAAGATCGAAGTTCGTCGAAACGGTTGTGCTACCAACCTTTACGACAACTCGCCGAGTACGTGCCAACAATTGGCGGGGATCAATGTGTGTTGATTTCATCAGGGCTATACGTAAACTCGAAGGCATCAACCTGAACAGTATCGCCTTCCGTGATACCAGCTTTGATCAGTGCATTCAGGACACCTATTTTTTGCAGCTTTCGATGGAGGAGAACAAGTGCCTGATCATTTTCCATATCGGTCATCAGAACAGCACGACGCGGTTCCTCGCCACGCACAATAAAACGATTATTTTTCGTAATCAGTTCAAATCGTTCATCAGGTTTGGGAATATGGAAGGTAGGTTGAGACTCCGTAATCTCTTGCCGCTCACGAATGCGTTCATTTATTCGCTGCAGGAGTTGGTAGGTTGCCCGTACCACCCGGTCTACTCCTGTACCCGTGACCGCAGAGATTGGAAAGACACGGCGTCTCCCGAAATAATCTTTGAGTCGCTGCAAGTTAACCTGTGTATCAGGAAGATCGATTTTATTGAGGACAATTAACTGTGGTATACGGGCTAAGCGAGAGTTGTACCGTTCGAGTTCCGTGTTGATCTGTTCGTAATCGGCAATTGGATCACGTCCATCGATAGCAGCCGCATCAATAACGTGGAGGAGCATTTTCGTCCGTTCGATATGCCGTAGAAAATCATGCCCAAGTCCTAATCCTTCGTGTGCCCCCTCGATAAGTCCCGGGATATCTGCAAGTACAAAGTTGTGCTCAAGATCGACTCGGACAACGCCCAGATTAGGGGTCAGTGTTGTAAAAGGATAGTCCGCAATTTTCGGTTTAGCCGCAGAAGTCCGTGCGAGCAGCGTCGATTTCCCTGAATTTGGATAACCAACCAAGCCAACGTCTGCAATCAGCTTAACTTCTAGGGCGATAGTGCGTTCCTCTCCCGGCTCTCCTTTTTCAGCGACGCGCGGTGTTTGGAATGTGCTGCTTTTGAAACGTGCGTTTCCTTTGCCGCCAATCCCACCGCGTGCGATAACCGCACGCTGGCCCACTGCTTTCAGATCGGCGATAACCTCATTCATCCCCGGCAGCCTTACAATCGTTCCCGCAGGAACTTTAACGATTCGGTCGTCGGCATCTGCCCCGTGCATCAGCTTTCCCATGCCGTGTTGACCACCGTCCGCTACCTGATGAGGGTTGTAACGAAAATCGATAAGTGTGCTCAGTCCCTCGGCGACCTCTAAAATAACACTTCCGCCCCGGCCACCATCGCCACCATTGGGGCCGCCTCGTGGCACAAACTTTTCTCGGCGAAAGCTGATGCAGCCATTTCCCCCTCTGCCGCCTTTTGCGTAGATTTTTGCAGTGTCTGTATTCATCATTTGCTCCCTGTTTGGTTGTGGAACCGTTGTATACCCCCTGCGTTCCTGGGAGGGATGGAAAACAGGGGAACAAAACAGAAAATAGGGGATAGGCTGGAGAAAATCAACAGATTGGCTGGTTAGATTCAGCTCATCTGTACGGTAGCACCGGCGGAATCAATGGCTAGCACCTTGATGTCGCAAGAAATCTGATTACGCTCAAATGCTCGGCTCATTTCCAAACCGACTTTCTCAGTTGACTTTGTGCAGTAGGCTGCAACACTGGGACCTGCACCACTCAGAGCCACGCTTAATGCCCCAGCTCGCATGGCGGATTCAGCTACATCATCAAATCCAGGGACAAGGGAAGTTCGGTACGGTTGATGAAGTCGATCTGCCATAGCAAGCGATAGCATCTCTAACTTGCCGGTCGCGACAGCTGCGACTAGCATTGAAGAACAACTCACGTTGTGGATAGCATCAGCAAAATCAACTGTTTGAGGCAGAACACTGCGGGCTGCTTTGGTTGACAGCGAAAAATTAGGAATTGCTAGTACCACCCACAGATTTGAGTCGCAGTCCAATTGGATTGAATGGACACGATTTCCCTGCACCATAGATACGACCAAACCGCCTAGCAGCGATGCGGCAACATTATCAGGATGTCCTTCAAACTCCGTGGCAAGATCGAGCAGCTCAGCACGAGAAAACGGTTCATTACGTAAAGCATTCGCCGTCAATAAGCCCCCGAGTATTGCGGTGCCGCTACCGCCCAATCCCCGGATTGCAGGAATGCCATTTGTTAGAAGCAATCGCAATCCTTTCGGCTTATAGCCGCACTTACTGAAAACGAGATCTGCAGCTCGGTACGCAATATTACGTTCGTCGTTGGCGATCTTATCTACATCAACGCCGACAACTTCAATTTCGGTTCCATTATCAATTTCTTCAAGCGAAATCGTACTATAGAGTTGTAGGGCAAGCCCAAGGACATCAAAACCCGGTCCTAAGTTTGTGGTGCTCGCTGGAACACGAGCGGTTGCTTTATTGGGCATTTAGCGCGTACCTGCGAAAATTAAGAGCCACTACCGAATTCTTGAAATGGCCGAATCCATCCGGGCTAAGGCGTCCTGAATATTCTCCAACGAATTTGCATACGACAGTCTCAAGTAGCCGTCACCGTATTCACCAAAGGCAGTACCCGGTAGAACCGCGACCCCCGCGTCTTCTAGCAGATAGTCCGATAGCGCTTGGCACGAAAGAGGGAGCTGTGTAACATTTGGGAACACATAGAAAGCACCAAGGGGGTTAACGCAACTCACACCGTCAATCGCATTGAGACCGTCAACGATTGCATCACGCCGCTTTCTAAACTCTGTTACCATCTCGTGGACAAAATCTTGTGGACCTGTCAAAGCCTCAATCCCTGCAAATTGGGTGAAAGTTGCCGTACACGAGTTAGAGTTGATGGTCAACTGTGTAATCTTATCCGCCAATTCTATCGGCGCTATTCCGTAACCCAATCGCCAGCCAGTCATGGCATAGGTCTTGGAATGTCCCTCAAGTAGAATCGTCCGCTCCTTCATGCCCGGGAGACCAATGAGGCTATCATGTACACCTTCATAAAGGATGCGTGAATAGACCTCGTCTGTTAATACATAAAAATCGTGCTTAATTGCTAGCTCAGCGATTGCTTCTAAATCACTTTTTGCTAGGGTGCCCCCCGTCGGGTTTTGGGGCGAGTTGATAATTAACAGTTTTGTGCGATCTGAGACGGACGCCTCAAGATCCTCAATCCTAAAACGGAAATTGACCTCCTCACGCAGTGGAAGCGGCACCGCTTTCCCGTTAATGAAATCGACAACCGATTCATAGATTGGGAATCCAGGATTAGGATAGATGACCTCATCTCCTTCATTGACAAGTGCCAAGATAGTAAAGAAAATGATGGGCTTGGCGCCGGGCGTAACGGTGACTTCATCCGGATGGATTGTTATCCCTCGTGTTTGCGATATATGTTCAGCGATAACTTCACGAAATTCTAATACCCCCGCGGACGGACCATATCCAGTGTGACCATCCTTCATTGCCTTAAAGGCAGCCTCACAAATATTCGCAGGGGTAATGAAATCGGGTTGACCAATTTCAAGATGGATAATATCTTTTCCTTGTGCTTCTAGTCCTTTGGCTTTGGCAAGTACCTCGAAGGCAGATTCCGTTCCTAGACGGTCCATTCGATCTGCAAAATTCATCTATCACCTCAATCTTAAAAATAGATTCTCCTAACTTAAGGTTGTGCTCAAACTGATTCGTGTTACTGCGACGATGAGACAATAAAGCCGTTATTGCCGGTGACCCAGATGTTATCAGCATCTAGGACAAAAATATCGTTGGCAGGGACCTTGCTGATGATGGGGTCATCAATAGTCTGCGCTTCCCAGGTTGCTCCACCGTCAGCTGTATGAATAAGAACGCTGACACCCAATCCACCCCCTGCTGCCCAACCGGTATTGTTATCGGCAAAGCCGACGCTCAACAGCTTTTCTTCTGTTCCGCTCGTTTGAATATCCCAGCTCTCGCCTCCATTTGCAGTGTGCAAGACAATGCCATTTTCGCCAACCGCCCAACCGTTATTGGCATCTACAAAGAAGATGTCTTCGAGAATATCTGGAATATTTGTGGGTTGATCGACCCAATTTTGTCCCCCGTCAGTTGTCTTTTGGACGAGACCGTCTTGACCTCCAGTTTCAGGACTAATCCTTACTCCGGTTACCCAGCCAGTGGATTCATCAATAAATTGAACAGCGTTCAGGACAATCGTTTCTTCATCTCCAACAGCAGAGGCGACTTCACCGCCGCGAAGCACATGCCACTGTCTTCCACTGTTGTCAGTTTGAACGATGGTTTCCTCCATTCCAACTGCAAAACCGACCTCGGGACTGACAAAGTGGACCCCTTTAAGCCAATTCCCTACCTTACTCGTTTGAATATCCCAGCGTTTACCGCCGTCTGTTGTGCCGACAATCAGCCCCTGTTGACCAACTGCCCAGCCATGTTTTTCATCGACAAAGTAAATATCCGTAAGCATTTGAGAGATAGTAACTTCCGCTTTTTCCCACGTGCTGCCACCGTCTCTGGTGTGCCCAATATATCCCGGACTGTCCATATCTAAAGCTGAAACACCAGCCACCCAACCTTCATTGGGACTGATGAAGGCAACGCCATTATAGTCCCTAACATCCTCTGGGTCCATTTGTTGCAAAATATTCCATTGTCCAGCGGCATGGATCAGGGTTGTTAATAACACAACGGTCAATACAACTAGTCCCAATACAACTACACTTTTCTTCAACATGATTCAGTAGCTCCTTTCACAGCCTTTATATTATGCTTAGTTTATAGGTTCAAATCTTCTCATTTCTACTGTCCGATAGGGTTTATTGCGGGTAGAACTATTTTTAGAATAGGCTTAAGTATAGCACCCATCATAAGTGCTGTCAAGCACAAACATAATGTTCTAAAACATGCCTTTGGTCGCATAAAAAAAGCCCCAAAGATTTCATACTTCTGTGTCTTGGGGCTCGGATAGAGTAAGGGTGATAGATTACCAACGTACTTGACAGAACTCCTCATAATCAATCAGTTCGTGAATCGTCGGATTTTTACCACAGGCAGGACATTCAGGATCTTGCCGAAGCGTCAGCTTCTTAAATTCCATTGACAAAGCGTTAAATAGAAGCAGCTGACCAATCAGTGGTTTCCCAATATCAAGTAAGACTTTGATCGCCTCAACGGCTTGTACATTCCCGACGATGCCGGGCAACACACCAAGCACACCGGCTTCCTGACAGCTCGGGACCATATCCGGCGGTGGCGGCGATGGGTATAAGCAACGATAGCACGGTCCCCTACCAGGATGAAAAACTGTTACTTGTCCTTCAAACTGAAAAATGCTGCCATGCACAATTGGTTTCCCAAGCATTACGCTAGCATCATTCAGTAGATAGCGGGTCGGTAAATTATCACACCCGTCAACAATGAGGTCATAACCCCCAAGGATATCGAAAGCATTTGCCGACACAATCTTCTCGGTATGCGTGACGACTTTAACATCGGGATTGATGTCCGCAATCGTCTCTTTTGCGGACTCTGTTTTCGGCTTGCCTACATCGCTCGTCCCGTGAAGAACCTGTCGTTGGAGGTTACTCACATCCACAACGTCGTCGTCAACGATTCCGAGTGTTCCGACACCGGCTGCGGCGAGATACAGTCCCGCAGGTGATCCAAGCCCGCCTGCCCCGATGAGAAGCACCTTCGACTCAAGCAGTTTGGTTTGACCCAGCCCCCCGACCTCTTTGAGGATGATGTGCCGGCTATATCGCTCAATCTGTTCATTGCTAAAATTGTGCATCTAAAAATTCCCTCATTGTAAACTACACGAATTGATTCTTACTATTTTTCTAAGTTTGCCAGCAGATCCGAAATTCCTTTGCCTGAAGATGCAGAGATTTGAACCGCAAACCGTTCCCGCACATCTTCAGATGCACGTTCAACCGTGAAACTGTTCCCACCGTACATCTGCTCAAGTACCGCGGTCAAGTCCGGCTGAATTGCCTCAAACATCTCTTGTGTGTTCGGCGCGATGTGGCGGTTGTTAATAAAGAACAGAATCTCATCTCCGTTTAGATGTACAGCGTTCTCTAGTTCGTCGGCCTCTTCTAAACGGACGCATCTTTGAAGCGTTTCGGTGAACGCCTGACGAATCTTTTCGCGATTCTCTCCTTCTACCTTATGCTTCCGATTATAGAGAAAGCCGTGACGATTGCTGGCCGCATCTATGCTATAATTCGTGCTTTTGGAAATTAGCAAAACGCCGGGACCTGCATGGGTAAACGAATAATCAGCGTAATTCAAGTACTCGTCTGGTTCTCCTTCTGCCATCCACCTGTTGAATACCCTGATGAAATTTTCATAATTGATATGACTGTCTTCTGTGGTGAAGACCTTGATGTTAATCTGTTGTAGATCCATAGGTAATTATAACCGTAAAATCCTTTCTACAGGAGATTAGCCCTACCTACCACACTTGTTAGGGGGCATTTACTTTTATTTAGAGCTCCTTAACTCAAACGCCCTAACTATAACGTATGCAATTAAGGCAAATATAAATACCACTAAGTACATCCAAGCGATCGCTTGAAGGGTTTCGATGATAGTTCGATATACTTCTAGTATCCACCGCTTATCATTCAACTCTAAAATCTGAGAATCTTTAGCAGGTGCACTTATGTATCTTTCTAGCTGATGTACTCTCACTCCTCCGGAAATACCAACCACATAAGCAGCAAATTTCACATATTTATGCCACGCGCTGCTGATCTCGTCCTGAATAATGCGCCTGAAGATAGCCGATATTGGCTTATCGAAGACCTTTATAACGCAAAATGAGACAACCGCCGCTAAGACGAATGTGACCAACAATAAGGCAAAAAACATATATCCTTCCTCCTGCTTGTTGGTATTATAAAACTATAGTGCTCTGCCATCAATTGCAACGGCGAAGCCAGATCACTATCGCTGGTTTGCAACCGGGTACTAAAACCACCGTAGCACAGCAGCTGCATTTTCGCGAATATGGTGATTCTTATGGTTCGTTGCTTTTGTCAACTCCGGCACGACCGGTGCGCCCATTTCCATGAACGCTGTCATCGCGTATCCGTGCATGAATTCATCGCTCATGACATCGAGTAATGCTAAAACTGCGTCTTCATTCGTTACTCCAGTCCTTCCTAACGCTATTGCAGCACCCGAACGAATTAGAAGGATTTTATCATCTAGCCGCTTTATCAACGCCGGAACCGCCGGACTGGTATCCCCTCGCATGTTTCCCAGCGCGAGAACCGCACCGTGCCGAGTGAGCACCTCTTTATCATCTAATGCCTTAACCAACGCTGGTATTGCCGGTTCCCCAATCCGTGCCAAAACACCACTCGCAGAGGTTGCTAATTCGTAGGGCCAACTTCCGTCTAGTTCGTCAATCAACGCTGGAACCGCTGGTTCACCAATATCGACAAGCACATCCGCTGCTTGGAAACGTACCTCTACATTCGGATCGCGTAACTGTTCTATAGGTGTAGCTATGCCTTCATCGTAAACGGGTGAATCGCCACAGCCTAATAGACTGATTGTGACGAGTATTGCTATGGTTACAACCCCTTCAGTATCTGACCGTCGTGAAATGCCTGCATTCGCATGTCATACCTCCTCACAGGTTAGCGTAAAAGCATATCAGAAACCTTTCACTATTAACACCAAAAACATTAGAGAAACTGAAGTCCCTATAGACTGTAATGCTAGTTCCGTATTTGTCGCATTGTCACCATTTTCGATTTATGCCGTAAGCATCAAAGATTGTGTCTGCACTAGTTATTGGAAGTTCTTCAACAAGCCCTTGAGCGATTATCAAACGGTCAAACGGATCGCGGTGATGAAAAGGTAATATGGTCAGCTTTACGAGGTTATCAACTGTGATATCCAACACCTCGATGCGATTAAGCTGTAGTTGTTTTGGGAACATCTGTTCAAACGGTTCGGCTAAATCAAGTTTCCCTAACGCCGTTTTAATTGCTATTTCCCATAGACTGACAATGCTGAGGCAGCTCTCGTTGCTGGAACTCTCAATTAACTGTCGTGCTCTGTGGCTCAGTTTTTTGTCGTTAGCAAGGAACCAAAGCAGCGCATTTGTATCCAGAAAATATCTCATTCCATGTACTCTTTGAAACCTGGAAGCTCATCGTCAAAATCTTCACGGATGTGAATCAGCCCTTTCGCACTTCCAGCGACAGCCTTTAACCACGGTTCCAAAAAAATCTTCTTCCACTCATATTGATAGGTTGGCATCAACGTATCTATAGACTCAGCATAAAACAGGAGGTGATACTTCACATACGTCTTATCCAGTAATTTAATGCAGTCATCCAGTTCCCCGAATGTCGGTATAACTTCTGGCTCGCTCTTATCCCAATGTGCAATCCTTTTATCAGCAAATTCCTCATGTTTTTCTACTACTGATTTGAGTGCATTCAAATCGCCTTTCACCATCTTGGGACAAACGTGCTCTCCGCTGGCATCTGTGTATGGTGCAAAATCAGCCATCTGTATCAAATCTTTCAGTTGAGAATTATCAGTAATCCCTACCGCTTCAAGTTCCTGCCTACCCTCCATCTCAATTTGGCTGATGTCAGGTCCATCAGGATAAGTACAGAGTGAACGGTAGTAGCTGCGAGACAGCTCTTCCGGGTTTTTAGCAATCTCATCAAGCAATCCTACAAAAGATATGCTGTCCTTCTGCGGTTTAATTTGCCGCCGCAGCCCTGCTAACGCATGAGAAAGATAGGTTCTCCCAAGGTAGCTATAGAAAACACTGGGCTTTTGAATCCGCGAGTTCTCACGGATGATGTCTTGGACTTCCCAGAACATGTTTGTATCTCGCAGCAGCTTTTGAATCTCGCTCTGGATAGTCTCCATCCATTTGAGCCACTTTTTCAGTTTTGGGCTTATCTTAAATTCTGAGTTCATGGTTCAATACCTTCTCAAATGGAAAAGTGATGTTACGCCGGAGGGCAGTGAAGCCCCCCATTACCGTCTAAGATTTTGAAGACCTGCTCTCTGGAGACAATCTCAGTTTCTTCCGCTTCTTTGATTGCATTCACCAAACTTATATCTTCAAGAACTTCAGTAAAAACATCATACAATAGATCTCTCCGTTCCTGTAGCAATTCGGTGAATGCCTGTTTGAATACTTCCTTGAGTTGATTTTTATCATCAATTATCTGTTGCATAGCAGGCTCCTAATTGGCTTCATTTACCAAGCGAAAGTATCTTTGCTTGTACAGATTCCAAAATTGAATCTCAAATGAAGGCACTAGCATTTAGAATTTCAATACCGATTAGTTCTCCATGGTCATTCAATTCTGCCGTAATATTGGGACTCAGTTCAATGCTTCCCTTTTCTAGTTCATCAGAAATCTCCAAATGCAATACGTCCTCTTGCTCAAAATATGCCATCTTTGTCTTATTCAAGAGTATACCTCCCGGTCTGAATACGGAATCGAATCTGTTGACGGGTTGTTGCATGAATTGTTATCGGCGTGATTAAATCTTGACTACTATGACTAGCCTCCTGTCACAATGCTCGATTACAATCCGATGACCCGTTGCGGTATCAAAGTACCGTTCTTCCGAATATTTTACAATCTCCTCAACTCAGGCATTTTTTTTGACGCGTTCTGTATTGTTGAATCTGATGGGGGAGGGAATAAAGATACTCCAGTAGAAAATTTAAGAAGTCTACAATGTCGCGTGCATCTTGTGGCTTTGTAGGATCTTGTCCCGGAGTTGGATGTGCCGAATCATTGCCAAGTTCTCGTACATGATCAGACCAATCCTTCATCGTCGGTGGTAAAATTCCTTTTGATGCTAAATCATCAATTTCCTATTTCAGACTACGACCTTGTGCTTGATGATCTCGCAGCACTGCCTGCAATGCACTTCGTGCCATTAGAGCAGCGGCATCCCAATTTTCACCTTGAATACTTCTTTGAGCTTGGAGCCAGTGCCTCCCAACCACATCTGGCAAATACTCAGGATAATTGCTTAGTTTCAATGCCCATGGTAAACTGTGATAGTCGTGAAGACCACGGATACCTGCGAACTCACTAGCAGACCAGAGCACCATCACATATCCTGCACAGTTACCACACCGGAGCGTATCGAAATTCAGTTTTTTATCTGAGCTGGGTTTTTTCTTTTCTGCATGAAATTCAGTTTCAAAATTGCCTTTTTCCATACAAAAAGGACAAGTAATTCTGTGCTCCGCCAATTTTTCTCCATCATATCCAGTCAGAACTTGAGACTAGACAAAATCTTTCCCCACAATCTTACAATCGAAATCTCAGTGTGGATCGTTTTCTTATCTTAAAAAAATAAAGCGTGACGAACCCAACTTCAGTCCACCACGCTTTATTCTAACAACCGCTTATCCGTTATTCACCTTTACGAATTACGAGTCGATAATGCTGACCGACCTTTTTGGTGTCGGTAATCTCGTGTCCGTCATTCGTTAGGCTCGTGGGGACATTTTCAATCGGCTCACCATCGTCAATCGTGATTTCCAACAGCTGACCAATCTCCATTGTCTCCAAACGAATCTTGGCTTGTACGTAATTGAATGGACATGCCACACCTTTGAGATCAAGGCTGTCAACAATCTCCTCAACTGGCTCCGCTTTCGGCGGTGCTTTGGGAATACGCGCCGGCCTGGCTTCGCGCTTCTTAGTGCTCGATTCCTCCTCCTGCCGGATCCGCATCCGTCCGTAGACATTATGCGCTTCTTCAACAAAGAGGGTGGCTTCCTCAACGCGGCGATGGGTTAGCTCCCTATCAAAGGTGCTAGTATCCTCCTCGGCCGCCTTAAATATATGCGCCCCAAAACCGGGGAAGACAATTCCCGGTTCAAAGAACCGAGTGCGGAATTCCCTAGCCGTCGTTTCGTCGTCAATGTGCTGCAGCCCTTCGGTCGTTAGCAATGCGTCCGCGGCTTTGATCATCGCTTCATAAGCGTGCTGAGCGGAATCTTCATATTGATCATTTTCCAGATCAACCCCCGCCTCATAGATCAGCCGGTCCGCTTCCTCAAGTATGAATGATACCAATTCCACCAACTGTCCTGCACATTCACCAACACCCGTCTTGAGTTGAAATTCTTTCGTGTCGCCGGTGTCGATATAGTAGCTGGGATCTTCCTCGAAGGAAGGAATCTTATCATACTCGCGGAGGATTGCCTTAATCTCGACCTTGCCGAGTCTGGCAATGTAGTCGGTGAAAGACTCATCGTTGCCTCGTTCCTCAAGATACTTTCCGGTCAGGTGCTCGATGAATTGTGGGATATTCTTGCCATGAATCTTCCCAGCAGCAAGTCCATAAGCGCTCGCATTCTCGATAGCGTGACCGCCCAACATAACTTGATAGTATGGAGCGATATGTTTCCCCATACGTCGTGATGAACCGAAGAACCCAATGTTCGCGATATGGTGTTGACCACATGAGTTGGGACAACCGCTGATCTTGATTCGCAGATCTTGAATCTCTTCATTCACACCGGTTTCCGTGAAATAATTCCGCAAGTAAGCGGCTAACCCACGAGAAGATGAAATACCTAACTTGCAGGAATCAGTGCCGGGGCAAGCAGTAATATCAACCGTGCTCTCAGCACCCGACGCGCCTAGACCAATTGCCTTGAGCTCCTCATAGAGCGCAGGCAAATCGCTCATGCTGACCCAACGCAAAACAAGATTCTGCTCAACAGTTGTGCGGATAGTATCCTTCACATACTTGCGTGAAATATCAGCCAATGCCCGTGTCTGATCCGCCGTGATGTCTCCGAGCGGTAACGTGATATTGACAACGGCGTATCCCGGCTGTCGTTGGGAACGCACGTTTGTGGCGTGCCATTCATCAAATCCTTCGGGTTTCGATGCACCGTTGAGTTGGGTTGGCGGCCTCAGCGGTGTTTCGTCATACGCGTCTAGATTGTCGAGATAAGCGGTCCACGCAGGATCATGGCGCAACTGTTCGCGTTCCTCTAGCACAAGGCGACGAAATTCTTCAATCCCCAGTTTTGCCACAACAAATTTCATCCGTGCTTTGTTGCGATTCTTGCGTTCTCCGAGACGGGTGAATACCCTCGAAATTGCTTGTGAAATTGGCAACAATTCCTCTTCAGGCACAAACTCGTCAAAGACTTTTGCTTGATGCGGTACCGCACCGAGACCGCCACCGACCAGTAACTTAAACCCCCGTTTCGGTTTTCCATCAATTTCTTTTGTTACCGCTACTGCACCGATATCGTGCATATAGCCTAGACCGCAGGCGTGTTCATGGCAGCCAGAAAAGGCGATTTTGAACTTACGTCCGAAGTCTTGTGCATCCTGATGTCCTAACAGGAAGGCGGACAACGCCTTAGAGTGAGGTGTCACATCAAACGATTCATCGTTACACACACCTGAAAGGGGGCAAGCAGTGACATTCCGAACTACATTACCGCATGCCTCCTTGGTTGTTATGCCAACCGATGCCAACCGGCGCATTAACTCTGGCGTGTTGCTAATATCCACATAGTGATATTGTACATCTTGGCGGGTCGTAATGTGAATGATATTATCCGAAAACTCCTCGGCAATATCAGCGAGCATTTCCAGTTGTGCCGCGTTAAGACCTCCGAATGGAATTTTCACGCGAATCATCTGTGAACCGTCATCGCGCTGTCCATAAACACCATGACGGAGTCTGAATTCGAGGAAAATCTCTTCTGGCATTTGGCCCGCTTGGACGCGCTCTAGCTGCATCTCATAGATTTCAATTGCACGGGCATCCTCCGGAGATATTGCATCCGCGTTAAAAGGTGCTAAACTTTCTGTCGCCATTATTGGTTCCTTCCCGATTGGGTTGAAGGGTTTGTACGAACAACGCAATCTCTAATGCGGTCTAGTATCTATTGCGCTATTCTCGATAATCATACTTCAGTGAAATGTTACGGTTCGGGTTATCGCCTATACTTGAGAACCCAAATTTTTCGTTCAGTTGTCCTTAAGCTCTAGCCACATAGTCCAATTTTCTGTCCAATCTTGCAGCTTTACTGCAAAAAATCTGTTTCGGTACCCCTTTAGATCAAGGTCATAGGATTATTATAACAAAAAAGAGAGCAGAGATCAAGTGCTTATCCGCATGTCAGGGAACAAATTTCGCTGAATAGATAATCACAGAGCTACTTCCTTAACACTGATAGTTATATCCCAATTTTTATGGAGTTTACAAAACAAACATGCCAGCTTCCGGTAATTTTAGTCCATTACTGACCAACATGGAATTTGACTATGGATAGGCACATAAAGTATAATAATCGTAATATTGACACGTAAAGGAAACTGCCCTCGCATTTTGCTCCTCATATCTCACGCTCTAGACTGTGCTCCTTAAAGATTTTTCTGGCGGTTAGCGATAGCGTTGTTTTTAATAACCCATGCCTACAGCACCAACCCAGAAAATCATACACATATAGACAATTTCAAGGCGAACAACCGTAATGAAAACTTATAAAATTCTAGTTGTTGATGATGAAGTCGATATCGTTGATTTCATCGGTGATTATCTAACGGGCGAAGGATATGAAATTATTGGTGCCTACAACGGAATTGAAGCCCTTGGTAAAATGCGAGAAAGCCCGGCAGATCTTGTTATCCTCGATGTTATGATGCCGGGGTTGGATGGTTTTGAGGTATGTAAGAAAATACGGGCAGAATCAACTGTCCCGATTTTAATGGTTACAGCGAAAGATAGCGATGTGGATAAAGTCGTCGGGCTAGAAATTGGTGCTGATGATTATATACCTAAGCCTTTCAATCCGCGCGAATTGGTGGCGCGCGTAAAAGCAATCTTGCGAAGAACCTATCAGCAAGACTATCAACCCCATGATCAGACGGTAGCGCTGGAATATAGAGATTTATCCATCGATATCCAGCGCCGAAGGGCAACCATTGGGAATAAATTGTTGAAACTTACAATGAAGGAATTCGATCTCCTATTATTTCTAATGCGACATCCGGGGCACGTCTATTCGCGCGATTATCTACTCGATTCTGTGTGGGGGCAGGATAGCTTCGTAGGAGCACGTACCGTCGATGTGCACATCCGCCGACTGCGAGAACAAATTGAGACAGATGCGAGTCACCCCCAGTACATTAAAACCGTTTGGGGAGTCGGCTATAAATTCACCGATGAGTAGCGTCCCTATTGGCGGACAAGATGGAAACGTAGGCAGATTGTGGGATTCCGGTATTTCTCGCTACTGTAATCTCCCAATCTCAGATGATGACCGTTCCTATGCTTTGACCTCCCGTTTCCTTCTGCCTTTTTTCTGTTTCCCTCTTAAGCTAACTCTTTTCCTTATATTGATTGGAGTTGGCTTGGTGGGACTCAATAGGCAGACATATGCCGCATTTGAAGATGGATTTATCGGTGCACGTGCTTCTGCAATGGGAGGGGCATTTACCGCCATTGGAGATGAATCGGATGGACTGTTAGCTAATCCCGCATCAATTGCAAACTTGAAGGATCAACTAGATTCGCACCACTCCACGCAACAGTTATCGGCGACAGCAGCAAGATTACATGTCGGGTTAAGCGACGAGACGTCAATCTCTCAAAACTTACTCAGTTATGCCTATTCCCGTCCCACGCTGGGAGCTGTGGGGATTCTCTGGAAACAGTTCAATGCCGGTCAACTGTACTCAGAAAATTATCTCCTTGTCGGTTTGAGCAAAAGTTACGACTTAGGCGCGGACCGAAAACGGCGCGTCTCACTCGGCGGTGCCGTCAAACTGTTAAATTGGGACACGGCTCCGACAATTGGAGCGGATGGTTTGATAGTGGAGGACCTACCGGGGCGGAGTCGATTGGCTCTGGATGTTGGTATGATTTTTCGTCCATCTCAAAATATTCCGATAGCTCTATCGCTTCAGAACCTAAACACCCCTAATATCGCTTCCACTAATTCGCTCGTTACAGAGACTCTCCCATTACAAGCAACACTTGGAATTGGTATTGTTGCTCAAAACTCCACATGGGGCATGGACCTCGTTTTCAGAGAGAGTGAGGTCGACGTCAAGGTCGGCATTGAGTCTCGGTTTTATGAAAACAGCTTAGCCCTGCGCGGGGGATTCCGATTAGAAAATCTGGCATGGGGAACAAACCTCACACTCGGCGCCGGCTATCGTCCGTTCACAAGCCTCCGAATCGATTACGGCTTTCTATTCCCAATCGGTGGCATTCGGGATACATCAGGCAGTCATCGCTTTAGCTTCGTCTACAATTTCTGAGACGCTATTGATCTATTGAAATATTGTAACAGTCCCTCCAAGTAAATTGTGCTTTTTGCGGATTTTTCAATCTTAATCTCTTGACCCAAAATTGTATTCGTGATAGCCTATCTACTATGAAAGAACGGCAACAGAAGACCTGGGAACCTAAAACACCCGACATTGAGAAAAGCTCACGGCTGGCAGTGAGGCTTGGCATTTCACAATTGGTGGCACAGCTTCTCATCAATCGCGGAATTGAAACGGAAGACGCAGCGCGTGCGTATTTATATCCAACACCTGATCAGCTACATTCCCCATTCTTGATGTACGGGATGGAACAAGTGGTCGAGCGCATCCGTTTAGCGATGAAACGTGGTGAAAAGATTTGGGTCTTTGGTGATTATGACGTAGATGGTACGACAGCGACCTCGTTACTCATAAATACTTTCCAACATCTCGACTATCCGGTGAAGTCTTATATTCCTAACCGTTTTGACGAGGGATATGGCCTCAACAAAAAAGCTATTCAGAAGTTGAACGAGCACGGCTGTGATTTGTTGATTACCGTTGATTGTGGGATCACCTCGATCGAGGAAGTAGAGTTTGCCAACACACGTGGTATAGATGTCATTATCACCGATCATCATCAACCACGTCCCGATGCACTACCACCAGCGATTGGGATAATCACGCCTAAAATGCCGGAAAGCGAATATCCATATGATGGACTTGCAGGGGTCGGCCTAGCGTTCAAGTTAGCGCACGGGTTGATGGGTGGTGGCGACTTGGACCCGTTTCTGCAATCCCAACTAGACCTAGTCGCACTCGGCACTGTTGCAGACATCGCTCCGCTAACGGGGGAAAATCGGGTAATCTCGAGCCTGGGTTTAGTAGAACTCAATAAGCGGGAACGACCGGGGATCAAGGCACTTTGTGATGTCGCAAACTATGATGCCGGCAAGCAAATTGTTGGACATACACTGGGGTTTGTCTTAGGCCCCCGAATTAATGCCGCGGGCCGGATGGAGGATGCGGGTAAGGTAGTCAAATTACTAACTAGTGAGTCCTATGATGACGTGATACCAATTGCGAAAGAACTTGATGACCACAACCTAAAGCGGCGGGAAGCGGAAAACAGAATTCGGGAGCAGGCAGCCGCTACGATTGAAAAAAACAACGATCATCTAAAAAAGAAGGGATTGGTTGTTTACAATAAAGACAATGAAGCGTGGAATCAGGGGGTCGTTGGGATTGTCGCTTCGCGGCTAGTCGATCAGTATTATCGCCCAGTGTTTGTGCTAGCAGTTAAAGGCGACAAAGCACACGGTTCGGGACGCTGCATTGAGGGAATGAATCTCGCTGACAGCTTAAACGCATGTAGCAATCTATTAGTCACACATGGTGGACATCAAGCCGCTGCAGGGCTAACAATCAAAACGGAGAACCTTGATGAATTTGCTGCCCGATTTGATCAATATGCTTGTGAAAATCTCTCTGATGAAGATCTAACCCCCAAATTAGCAGTCGATCTTGAGGCGCAATCTTCTTATTTGACGTTGCAAGCCATAGAAGAATTGCAGCAGCTTGAACCATTCGGAGAAGATAATCCAGCACCACGCCTCATGATGTGCAATCTCCGTCTCCAAGGAGCTCCGAGGGTAATGGGCAAGGAAAAGAACCACCTCAAGCTATTCGTGACTGCTGGAGAACAAACGTTCGAAGCAGTTGGGTGGGGAATGTCAGATTACCTCATCGCCTTGAAGAACAAGAACATTCGATTAGATCTGGTTTTTAAGCCAGAGATTAATGAATGGAACAATGCCCGTCGCGTCCAACTAAAGATTGACGATCTGCACCTCCACACGCTCGAACGACATATCCCTAACGGAATATTCCCAACGTATGAAGAGAAAAGCCCTGCCAGGATTGTTGATCGCAGAGGACTAGACAGCAAGCAGAATTATCTATGCGATCTCCTCAAGCGAGAAGAACCAACTTTACTGTATGTGCGAGACGGAAAAGCGTTAGACCAACTCTTTGGGATAGTAGATTCATCAGAAAAGATTGGGCGGTGCGAAGCCGATATGACCGACGCTGAAAAAACACAAGTCACAGACAAATTGGCATGTGGTGATTTACACGTAATTGCCTCTAGTTGTACTTTGTCTAACCTGCCGCAAATTGCTCACATCGTTTTCTGTCACCCTATACCCCAGCATTTAACCTTTTTTAATCGCTGTCAATCAGCATTCAAACATCCCGAGACGACCTATATCCATCTTATATATCAGTCCAAGGATATAGAGTGGATG
>JAJEAL010000061.1 GCA_022822785.1 Candidatus Poribacteria bacterium | reverse complement strand
TAGGGCGTGTTGACATTTTGTTTTTGCTGTCGCGAGAAACCCTCAAATCACTGGAAAAGATGCCAGAAACCGAGTTTTTTCTTCAAAACTCGGTTTCTTGTCTGGGGTGTTACGTCAGTGAACCGATTTATGTCTCTCTATTATCTGGTTGCAATGAAATGTCAACAGAACCTACCTATAAGTGAAGTGGGACCATGATGGAGGGCCCTTTAAGTCTTGCTTCAGATTTGTCTTTGCAGCAGCACAGTCTGTTCCATTGTCGCTGTGGCGCTAGGCAGGAGTAAATGAACATTCGCTTTTATCGAAATCCAGAAACCGGATTGCCCCATATTTATGAACATGGTGTTGACGAAGATGAGGTTGAAGACGTTTTACTGAATCCTGGTGAAGACTGGGCGGGAAGTAGAAAATCGCGAAATGCCCTCGGGCAAACACAAAACGGACGCTACTTGCAAGTCATCTACGTTCGGGACCCGCAACCCAATAGTGTTTTTGTGATTACCGCTTACGAATTGACAGGAAAACCATTAAGGGCGTACCGACGACGACAACAAAGGAGAGGTATACGATGAAACAGAACGAATTTCCTCCCGGTTGGGATGAAGAACGCGTACAGACCGTCATCGCGTACTACGATCAACAGACAGAAGATGAGGCTGTCGCTGAAGCTGAAGCCGCGTTGCAGAATGAATCTAGCACACTGATGAAAATCCCCACAGAATTGGTGCCCGCTGTACTTGAATTGATTGACAAGCACTTCGCTAATAATCAACCATAAAGGAAATATGACTTATGCACTTCCGTAGGGAACGCAGATGCCGACTTGTCGAGCATCCTCGCTTCGCGGGATCTGCGTTACCTACCCCCATTCTAGCGCCTACAAGCGTGACACGTTTGATCCACATGTCGCCCCTCTAGGACTTGGCAGAGAGGAAATGCCGCCGGTCTATAAACATGGCGCCCCGCTCGGGCTAAATACCAATAAACTATTCCAAATGTAGCAGCAGGACCCGTTTCGTCAACGGTCGATCGAGGTGCATCAGATAGATCTGGAACGTATCGCTCCGGTCCGAGACGAAGGCTAACAACTTGGAGTCGGGCGAAAACGCGGGCTGCATCGACGCGCCAATCCCATTGGTCAGGCGCCGCTCGTTGGTCCCGTCCGCATCCATCAGGTAAATTTCGATGTCTCCGTCCCGTCCCGAGACAAAGGCGATGGTTGTCCCATCCGGCGAGACCACCGGGCTGTAACAGTCGTAAGGGTTGGGGTTCAGATGTGTTTCGTCGCTGCCATCGACGTTGATGCTAAAAATTTGATGCCGCTCTGCATCGGCGCCTCTTGGGTACTCCGCCCGTGCCGACACAAACGCGAGCCGTTTCCCGTCGGGGAAGAAAACCGGGCTGCCGTCGTCCACCTCGTTATGGGTAATCTGTTGGGCCGGGATAGTCTGCGGGTCTATCGCACCGAGATCGACACCGCGTAGGTCGAGGATATACAGCTCCAGATTGCCGGCGCTGTTCGATTCGTAAGCGACCCGTTGCCGATCCGGCGCTATCCCCAATGAGCGGACACCGAACCCGACGGGCATAATCTCCTGTGTGACCTTGCTGTGGATGTGGGTCGTATAGAAACCGGCGTAAATCGGTGTCGATCCGCTGCTCTGTAACAGAATCTTGACCTGACGTGAGGTCTGCGGTTCGCGGCTGTAGATGAGGTAGCGCGAATCGTGCAGGAACGCGGGCTCGGCCTCGTCGAAGTCGGTGGTGAACGTTACCCGTTGACGCACCCGCCCGTCTATATCCATGATGAACAGCTCACCGTTGTCCAACCGATACGACGCGAACGCTAGCTGCGACCCGTCCGCCGAGAAGCGGGGTGAATAGTTGTCCGATTTGCCGCTCGTCAGTTGGGTGACCGCATACCCATCGGTGACGAGTCCTGCGACCTGCTGTAGGACGGCGCTATCGGACGTGGATCGGACAATCGTCCGCAGTTCATTATATCCGGGCCCTCGCAGCCCCTGTTTCAGATAGATCCGTGCCAACGCGAGTCGGACGGTTGCTCGGTCTTCGGGGTGGGCGGCGTAGAGGTCAATCGCTGTCCGGTAATGGCGGACGGCATCGTCGTGGCTGCCCAACGCCTCATGGGCTTGGCCGAGCAGGAACCGCGCCTTCGGGTTCCGACTGTCCACTGCGAGAATCTTCTCTAGCAGGTTAATCGCCTCCGGATGCAGCCCCGACCGGATGAGTGCCTCGCTCTGCCGGAGGGGGTCGTCTTTGCTGCTGCACGCGATGATGCAGCCGAGCAACAGCACCGTCAGGGCAACCCATGAACCGTGGTAGGTGATACGCGATACGTGATGCCTGAAATGTGATGCGTTATTGTCTTTCATCTTTTTCCTCATAGATAACCTAAATTGTATAAAGTGTGCACCGTTCCCACATGGTGCTCCGCTGGAGCACAGAAGCTTGTCAATCGTTTGTCTATAGACATGGTGCTCCGCTGGAGCACAAGGCAATAAGCATGTCTATAGGCTGGTGACTCCCTCCAAATTCCGCGCTCCAGTGGAGCGGCATGTGGGCTATGTACCCCCCTCATCGTCCGTATCGAAAACGTATTTCGGATTATACGGGATATCAAAGCGCTTCAATAATTCAAGATATTCCTCTTTGAACGTCTTGTGTGAATGGTGTTTTTCTTGATTTTCGATGTATGAGATGACATCTTTTAGCTGCGAATGTGAATAAGTGAACGCAGCGAACCCTTCCTGCCACATGAATTTCCCTGCGATCCACCGCTTTTTGTTGATGAATTGCGTGGCGTTTCTTTATAATGTCTCTAACAAGATCTGAGATAGCAATATCAGGGGTGATTCCCACAAGGATATGGATATGATCGGGCATGGAATTGATTTGAATCATCTTTTGCTTTTTCTTAGTGATGATGCCGGTAATATATTTGTGGAGCTCTTCTTTGTGTTTGTTGGGGATGAGCCGTTATCGTGCTTTGACGGAAAAGACGATGTGTATGTAAAGTTGGGTGTATGTGTCTGGCATTTCGATTTGTCCTATGGATTTTGTTTCGTGGACATTGCGCTCCGCCCCGATGAATCGGGATTTGAAACTGGAGCGAAAACATTGGTGTTTAGGGTTTGCAAGATGTCTGCGCGTATGAGATGCAGATCATTATATCAAAAAACCGTTGATAAATCAACAGCGCCGTGATAACATTCGTAATGAACTAATGAACCCATAGACCGATGGGCGAATGTAATGAGCCAGCGCACACTTTTCTGCTTTCTACTATTATTAATCTGTCTCGCGCTCCCGTCCGGTGCGGCGGCACAATACACGATATCTATAATCTCCGGCGATGGGCAGACCGGTCACCCCAGCCAGACGTTAGCGCCGTTTGTCGTGGAGGTGCGCTAGCACGGATCCCCGTATGATAGGTTTAGTCCACATGGCACTCCGCTGGCGCACAAGGCAATAGTCATATCGTCCGTCTATAGACATGGTGCTCCGCTAGCGCAAGAGGCGTGGTGCTATTGGTTTTTGAATCCGTGAGTTAATCCGTGCCATCTGTAAGTCCCCCTGACAAGGGGGATTTAGGGGGTTGGTTTTCAATCTGCGTACTCTCTAAATCCCTGTTCCTCCGCAATTGAAAAAAAAAGATATTGCCAAATCCCCCCAACCGTGATACCATACCAGACCAGTCATCAACAGGAGGCATTCCCCCATGAAAATCGTCACCATTCTCTTGCTATTTCTCTTGGTCTCACCGGTCTTCGGTGAATTGACGAAGGAAGATATACGCACCATCATCAAAGAAGAGGTGCGCCCTATCGTCAAAGAAGAGGTCACCGCGTCCGAAAAACGGATGAAGGAGTATATCGATCTCAAAATTGAGACGGTCAATGCCCGAATTGATGCTGTGGATGCAAAGCTAGGTGCTAGAATTGATGCTTTGGAAGCAAACATTAGTCGCATCTGGCTGGCAATACTTGCCCTGATTGCCGCTGCCGTTGCGCTACCGCAACTGATTATCGTCTATTCGGAAAGGAAGCGCGGCAGGGAAATCGAAACGTTAATCCAACAACTCCACGAAAAGAACG
>JAJEAL010000142.1 GCA_022822785.1 Candidatus Poribacteria bacterium | reverse complement strand
TATCAGTACCCCGAAGATCCGCGTAGTGTCCAAGAGCGTAATGAACGCTATCGTGGCATCCACAAACTGCCATTAGATTCAGAAGGCAATGTCAAATGTGTGGCATGCTTTATGTGTGCGACAGCCTGTCCGGCAGATTGTATCACCATCAAGGGCGGTCCTGCGCCCGAAGGCTGGAAAACCGAAGACGGTTATCAGCGCGAAAAATACCCGGAAGTTTTTGAAATCAATATGCTCCGTTGCATCTTCTGTGGATACTGTGTTGAAGCGTGTCCAGAGGATGCAATCCAGATGACGGGGCTTACACTTCCTCAATACTTTAGAGAAACTCAGAAGGCGGGTGAAGTGCTCGGTGGTTCACGGAAAGATTTTATCTTTGACCGAGAGATGCTGATAACGAATAATGATATCCCTGAACAGGGACTTCACCCAGATTCGTAGGCACCCGAACATGATTTTACCTCGGATGGGGCGACTCACCGATTGCGTGATAGAATCCGCTCCACTCGACAGTATGTGCAGAAATTTTGTCAGATACATCAACGGAAAATACGCACATCTCGACATGAACTTTTAGGGCAAGTCTTCCCCTACTTCTGAGGTATAGTACGGGAAAGAATTGCCCATTTTTTTAGAAATATGTTAGGAAATGACTTTGGACAAGGACCAATTGAATCAAATTCAAGACCTATCCCTAGACTTTCGCTCAGACTCACTTTTCGCTTTAACAAATAAGATAAAGGCAAGCGTTGAAGGACGGATAAGTTGGGGGGATACTTTTGGGATGGGGCTTGGCGCGAAGAATGACAAGTACTTGCTCATTTGGACGCCGAAGCAATCGTCCGAAGGGCAAAGTCTCCCCGGATTCGATTCAGAAGACGGGAAGCTCACACTTAAAATGAAGGCGCGCCCCGGCGCGTGGATCTCTTGGATTGACGAGGGCAAAGTTGCAGCCGAAGCAACGGATGACTATGACCGCGTTCGCAAGAGTGTCCACGAACTAGAGCGTAATACCCGTCAAGTGACGGACTTTGCCGATGGTGTCCTCAAAGACATCACCACCGTACATCTAGGTAAATCCCTGACGTTGTCAGAGATGGTACAAGAGGTTTTGCAGGTCGAGTTCACAGTACCAACTACTATCAAAACCGGTGGTTATATCCTCGCGTCATCTCAGGAAACTACACCCGGATTAGCTAAGGTTATCATTCCCGAACAGACCAACATTCATGGTGTGCATCTGAACGAGGATGAGCTCCTTGATTCTATCGCCACGGATGACTACGACCAGCTCTTGGTCATACATCGTACGCATATCAAACAGTACCCAGATCTGCTCGATATTAACTACTGCTTAAGGCTTAGTGAATACCTCCAAGGTAAGCCGGTGCAGGAAGAAGACGGGCGGAGCAAATCGCCGCTGCCGGCAAAAGACTTAAAGCCGATAGGGATGTTTCCAACGGCGGCCGTCTATAATCCGCTGTCTCCGGATAGTATCGAGCTAGTTGTTACCACACTCAGCGGTGATTACGAAGCCATTCGCGAAGCCGTTACTGCATCCTCTTCGATTATCGATGAGTATGTGTCGCAGGCGAATCAGCGTGCACATGAAATCATGACCAATTTTCAAGCACGTATTGATAGTCGGCTTCAAGCGCTTACGCTTCAGCCGGGTCAACGGATTTATGAACGGGTCTGGGACGACTTAGCAATTGATGAGCTGCGGAACCAACTATTTGAATTCAGCGAGTTTTTTGGTAACTATATCAGCGAACACCTCGAAGAAGATGATGTAAAATCGAGGACAGCATCGCTTAACACCGGTATTGATTCAATCATTGAGATGTGGCAGCTGGAAGATTCGCGTCAAACCACTGTCAGGCATCTCGTCCTATCTGGCTACAAATTGGCGAACCAGGTGCTTGATCAAGCAATTGGACTGTTCTACGACCTTGTATTTGAGAAACACTTTATCGAAACTGGGCTGGTCGGTACAGTTGAACTTATGGCGCTTGAGGATGGGGAGCTGTTGGACGACATTCGCTTGCCCGAGTGGACAGACAAGACAGTGCGTGATCGACTCCACCTGCTTGCCCTGAATCCGTCAATCCATTCAGAGCAGACGGAAAGGCTTCGGCGCCTATGGACGGAATTGTTGGAGATTGCGAATTTGGCCAGTAGACATCGGCAGCAATTTGAAACCGTTCTCAAACCGCTATCGGATGTACTGCTGATGCCTAAGCAGCCATCTATTTCCGGGGGAAATTCAGGGGCGCGCAACATCCCAATCCGACGCGGAAATACTTTTGAAGGATTTGAGGTTTCAGACGAGATGTTTGAGACTGTCCTAGAGTGCCTTCATGACAATATCTCTGTGGTTAAACGTTGGATTCAGAATATCCCGGAGGAACGGAGCAGGCACGAAGCACATTATAGAACGTTGTGGATAATACTCACTGAGGGGAAAATTCGTGAGTATCTCTGCGAAGATTTCCAGCCAACTTTCGACATTAATCTCAGCCTACCGTTAGAAACGAAGCGATTAATAGATCTCGTGCTTGGTGGGCAAATTGTGATACGCAATGAGAAAGATCTAAATACGCTGAAACGAAACCTAGATCGTGCATTACATGTGAAAATTGGCCGCGGATTACAGGAAATTAGTACGCCGACAATGCTGCAAATCCATAGCGATACGACGCTCTGTACGCTGCGTGAGGAATTGCTAGCATATCAGCAAACGCTTGACAAACAGCTGTCCCGTGCAAGGAATCCCAGAGCCCAGAAGAAGCGAGGCAAAACGAAAAAGGGACGGAAAAAGGGGAAATCCCCGGAAGTCGCTGCAAAAGTGATAGCGGCAATCGAGGAGGAAAAACCGAAGATTGCCGAACTGATTGAGTTTCTAGATTCCTACGCTAATGCGCCGTTAACGCTGCTAGAGACAGCAATACAACCTCATTCTCAGCAAATCAATAAAATTCGAGAGCATCAGGTGCTGAATTTTGACCTGCAATCGCTCCCACCGATTGAGGATACCTGGTTGGAGGGTGTGAAGACGCCTGATGAATATCCGAATTTGCGGGCATTTTTGTTTGAAAATAAATTGCCCATTTCCACTACCGGACGCGCATTGACGAAGCTGAGACGCGTTTTTCCTGACCCAACCGATACCGAAGACGCTTCGGTGAATGTGTTTAATATCGCCGTGGACCTGCTGCTAGAGTTAAAAGTCTTACAAGACGCTAGCTATGCGGGCGATTCGCTAGAACGATACGCAAACTACATTTCCGAAAAACTATGGCGCTGGGAGCTGACGCAGATAACAGAGACAGAGCTCCCAATCTTGATTAAAGAGAAGGTGTTATCCTCAATAATCTGTTATGAGAAGGAAGTTGAGGCGCTCTTGGAATACGTTGAACGTTACGAGCGGTTGTTAGAAACCAAGCTGGCTTCTGAATCTGAGATGGATAAGCAGCGTGAATTGCTAGAAGAAAACTTCCAAACACTCGCTGAAACGCTTGTGTGAGGCCGCTTACTGGAAGCAAACCCCAACTGCGGGACGGTGACCATTGAAATGAAGATAAGCCTCCTCGGCGGGGGAAGCTGGGTTACTCCTATTGCATCAACAATTTGCCACGCAAACCTCTTCTCCGAGGTCGTTTGGGTAGAAGATACGCCAGGACCGCTCCGTGATACACTGCAGGACCTGAAACAGGCGATTGCAATCGGAGGGGTGGACACCGAATTGCGTGTGACCCAAGAGCTGTCGGCGTTGGCAGATTCTCAAGTTGTGATTCTACTTCCCCGTGCATCACGCGCTATCCAAGCGCAACGCCGCGCCAATGCCTCACTCGCGCAGCATTTTGCTCGACACATCAAGCGGTATGCCCCGAAGGCACGGGTCATTGTCGCAACGCCTTCGGCATGTTCAATCGCTTTTTGCATTTACCGGGCACTCGAGGCGGAGGCAAATCAAGTCATTGGACTTTCTGGTGGGATAGGGTGCGCGTATCTGAAAAACCAAATTGCCCACCGGTTGAGCCTTTCTGTGCAAGATGTCACGGTGCTCGCCATCGGGAATGATGAGACAATCTATCCGCTTCCGCAATACTGTCGTGCGAATGGTATACCGGTGAGTGAACTATTAGGCGTGAGGCAGATTGTTATGTTGATGGAGGCGGCACAAGATATACATAAGAAATCTAACACTGTAGACGCGCCATATACACTATCTGCGTGGATTTCACAACTCGTCACCGCAATAGCCTTGGATAAGCAGCGAATTATGTGCGTTAGTTCCCTGATTCAATCGAGTGAGACACAAGTTTACCTTAATGTTCCGGCGCGAGTCGGGCGGGATGGAGTAGAATCGATTCTTCAACTCGATTTGACTGATTCCCAACGACAACAGTTCACCGAATTGGTAGCGCGGAGCGTTAAAGAACAGAGATTATTTTAACTGCACGAATACGAGGAAAAAATGAGAGATATATATCGAAAAGTCATTGAACTCATTGAGTCGGAAGAGATTGGTGCCTATTGTACGGTTGTCGAAACAAAAGGATCCACGCCACAGAAGCCGGGTTCCAAACTGTTGATTTTACCAGACCTACGCAATGTTGGAACGCTCGGCGGTGGGTGCGTGGAGGCGGAGGCGCGGCGACAAGCAATCGGCTTGATGCAGGGCGGCGCCCCGCGTCTGCTCGATTTTCAGTTAGATAGCGACTACGGTTGGGACGATGGCCTCATTTGCGGTGGGAATATGAAAATTTTCATTGACCTGCCCCAAACCAAAGAGGAATCAATTATATTAACCCGGTTGCAGGAACTCTCAGAGTCAAAAATCCCCCTCGTCTCTACAACGGTTGTGCAAAGTGAGGTAGACCATATCCAAGTTGGCGAGAAGATGCTGTTCGCTGCGAATGGCGAGAAGGTCGGATCGTTAGGGGATACGGCGTTGGAAGCAGCGGTCCAAGATGAACTGGCTGAAGTGCTGGAGAAGGATGCCCCCGGTGTGTTTCGGTGGCACGAGGAGGCGGTTTGGGTCTTTATGGATGCGGTACAACCACAGCCCACGTTGCTAATTGCTGGCGCAGGACATGTCGGACAAGCCTTATGCCATATCGGGAAATGGCTCGGTTTTGACATCGCAATTGTCGATGACCGTGCTGATTTCGCCTCCGAAGAACGGCTCCCTGAAGCTGACCAAATCATCATTGGCGATATTGCGGAGGAGTTGAGCAAGTATCCTATCGACCATTTGACCTATGTTGTCATTGTTACCCGGGGCCACCAGCATGATGAATCTGCACTCCACAGCGTCATTGAATCGAATGCACGGTATATCGGCTTGATTGGCAGCCGTCGGAAGATTAAGCTAATCTACGATGATCTGAGAGACCTCGGAATCCCGGAAGAACGGCTAGCCCAAGTGTATGCACCCATTGGACTGGATATAAACTCCAAAACGGTGCCAGAGATTGCTGTGAGCATCGCCGCCCAACTCGTCCAAGTCCGCAATAGCACAAAGCTAGATATTCGTTTTGACGCACAACCAGCACGGATGCCCACCATTAAGGTCGGCGCATAGCCTTCACAGGTCAGAGCGATGGTAACTATTCAGTTAGATAGTGACAAAAGTTACACCCCAAAAGAGGTCGTTGAATTGGTAAGGCTTGCCCTCGATTTTATCGGTTCACAGGGAGAGGACAGCGACCGCCAATATGCTGCGACGGATGTCTATTGGATTTTGCGAAACCTGCTTGACTATGTGAACGCACAGGCCGGCGGAGAATTTGCCCTTAAGCGCCTCAGAAAAGGTTCGTGGGGACTGGAGTATAATGATAAAACATCGGCAAGACGGAAAGCTGATGAAGCTGCACAGCGAGAAATTAAACGCACAAGGGAATACCTCCAACAACTGAAAACGCGCCGCTCATCTTAATAATAAACTTAGGATTTACGCAGCGGGTTCATAAGTCCCCCTGATAAGGGGGATTTAGGGGGTTAAAAATCAAAAATCTACCCCCTCTGTGCTAAATTTGCGTAAGTCCTGAAACTGTTAATAGAATCCTGCCGCCTACCGGGTGTGGGGGGGCTGATCTCCACCGGTGGTAACTTCTTCAATCAGCGCGTTATAGGCATCAAGGAGGCTCGGATCGCAGATGTCACAGAGGTTGCATTGATAATTGCCGCTCACACCTTCCCCGAAATATTGACGCACGACCTGCCCCCGACACTTATCCGTTCTCGCGTAGAGAATCATCTGGTCGAGTTGATAACGCTTGTTTTGGATATACTGCTTCTCGCCTACCTTCTCCTCGGAAATGTTCTTAAGCAGATGGCTCCCATGATACAGTTCAATCAACATAGTATCCTCTGCCCCGGTGTACCTTAAATGCCCGTCACTTTGTAGGTCGGTCAACGCCTCTATCAACTCACTCGGAGCTAGGTTGTGCTCTCTGCAGAAATCCACGACTCGGATTTTGGGCTGATTTTTTAGATGTCCCAATATGCCTGACTGACTATTTGCGTCCTTGATACGATTCACAGATATACCTGATGGGATGTTGTACATTCTTTGGAGGAAACCGAGTTTTTCGAGATAGCTAATCCCCACCCGAATTTTGCTTTCATCAACTTCATCGGTAGCTTCCATCTCCTGTACATTGACTAGCCGGAACTTGCCGACCGATGGCGAGCGCTCGATTTGCTTGAGCAATCTTAAAAGCGCTAACTTGTTCGGCGCACTCTCCTCCATAAAATGTTCCTGCAAACGCCTGTCGCCTGAACAGAAGAACAGAATACACTGTGAATCCTTACCGTCCCGTCCGGCGCGTCCTGCCTCCTGATAATAGTGTTCAAGCGATCCTGCAATCGTCCAATGGATAACATACCGGATGTCAGGCTTATCAATGCCCATCCCGAATGCGTTGGTCGCCACCACGATTTCGATACCCCGCGCTGTATCGTCGAAAAACGCGTCCTGCACTCGTGTCCGTTCCGATTCAGTCCGAGCCCCGTGATAGAAATCGACACGATATCCTTCCCCCTTGAGATATTCTGCAATCCCCTCAGTCTGCCGCCGAGTACCGGCGTATACGATCCCTTTCCCTGTAAGTTGTTCCAACTGGTTTGTCAATAACTGATACTTCTCCGGTTCGCCCGGCACCTCGCAAACACTGAATTTTAGGTTAGGACGTTCCACACTCTGGATTATGGTCTCACACTTCTCGACTTGGAGTTGGTTTACAATGTCCGCTCGCACGTCCGGCGTTGCGGTCGCTGTGAATAACGCAACGGAGTAAGGATTCACCGCTTGGATGGCGGTCCGAAGCGCGAGATAATCCGGTCGGAAATCGTGACCCCACTGAGAGATACAGTGTGCTTCATCAACCACGAACAGTGAAATCTTATGGGATTTCAAGGTGTTCAGGAACCGGCGACTGCGGAATCGTTCAGGTGACACATACAACAGCTTCATCTCGCCGTCCGCTAACTGCTTCAGTTCCTGTTGATACTCCTCAGGGGTCAAGCTGCTATTCAGTAAACCCACCGAATCAATTCCCCTTCTTTGTAAGGTGTCCACCTGATCTTTCATCAACGAGATTAATGGCGAAATAATCACCGTAAGCCCCGGTAACATCAGACCCGGCAACTGATAACAGATGGACTTTCCAAACGCAGTTGGAAAAGCACCGAGCAGATTCCTGCCAGATAGAAGTTTTTCAACCACCTCACGCTGACCTGTCCGGAAATCGTCATATCCGAAATGTACTTTCAACGCTTGGCGTGGATCTGAAAGGTTGTCCGGCACTTTGTTTTCTTGATTAAGTAGGTTTTCAATTATTCTATGGATAGCTTCGATAACCTTACGGAGGGTCGTGATAATCACTGAGAAACTCCTTTTGTGGGCTGAATGGACGATCAAGCTACCACGAAGTCAGGTCAAAAATCAACGCTTTTTATTTCTAACACATCTCAATACGGACTTGGTATAATATCGGTAAATATCCTACCTACTTTAAGTTCTCAAGAAGAGATCGAAATTTTGACAAATTGAAATGGGTGTGCTATGCTCTTGCCTTAATAGTAGCACCCCTATCCCAACGTGGAGATTCATTTATGACAACAGATTCGACTGTGACAGTTGCAGATATTGAAGTATTTGCAGACAACCTAAACCCCCAAGCGGCGGCGGAAACATTTAAAAAACACGGTGCGCTCGTCGTCCGTGGATTAATGAAACCGTACATCGATGAAATCCATCGGGACATTGAGGCGGCTGCCGCGGAGTCACTCGCTTCACTCGATCACGCGGAGAAGATTGTGGAGGGTTGGCGAACGCCAAACGGGACGCTGTTTCTGCCCGCGCCGCCCGATTACTCCCGTGATAAGCAGATTATGGTCTTGGCAATCAACTACTTTACCAGCGCCGCATTTTTTCGCTCTGCACTCGATGATCGGGCGATAGATATTGTTGAGGCGATTCTGGGAGAGAATGTCGAGGTCTACGGACAAGGGCAGTGTCTCTATAAAGAGCCGGTCGGTGGGCATCCGAAACATCTGCATCAAGATTCCGCCTACTTCGAACACCGCTACGAGGGTCCTGTAGGGATTCTGAACTACGTGGTGGATACGGATCTGGTGAATGGCGCGCTGCATGTCGTCCCCGGTTCACATCGGCTCGGTCAACTCAAACATATTGATACCTTTTCGCATCTCGGCTTGGATGATGATGAATGGCCCTGGGAACGAGCACTCCCGATTGTTGGCCAAGCGGGGGACTCCATCTTTTTCCACGTCAAGATGATTCACGGTTCCAAGCAGAACCACTCGGACAAGCCGCGTCCAGTATTCATCAACCGTTACCGACGAGTGGACGATTATGTTGTTGTCGGTGGGACGACCACCGCAAATCGCGCCGAAGCAGAGAAACGCGCTGCCGAAGCGAAGAAGACGAATGAGCAGCGTGGACTGATGGTTCGCGGTTTTCGTACCCACGCTGAAGGGTGAGTAGGAATTCTATAGGTGAAAGGTTCATATAGAAAGAAAGTGCACTGCTCGAAGAGAAACCGAGTTTTTTTTTCAAAACTCGGTTGCTGTCGCACGATTTCTTAATATGTAGGACTTACGCAGCGCGTTCATAAGTCCCCTGATTTTCCAAAGTCCCCCTGACAAGGTGGATTTAGGGGGTTGGGGATTTTAGGGGGTTAAAAAGAAAAAATCTACCCCCGCGTGCTAAATTTGCGTAAGTCCTGATATGAGCGAAGTGGGAAATGGTCCCAATCGATCTTATCCACAACAAAACTGACCCTGTCGTCGAGAGCCTCGCCAAGTTAAAAGGTATAGGGGCAATCTTATGCTTCGGCTCGTACGCGATGGGCACGTTTGATGAATACTCGGATCTTGACCTTTTCGCTTTCTGCGAGCCTGAGATCGTTCTCGCCGCAGATCGGCGACGCGCCTTGGAAAGCGTTGAATGTATTGCTGACTTTGGGGAGAGCCAGGGCACGGTGGGATGGGATAATCAGTGGTCCCCACAAGTCGATCGGTTCCGTGTGAACGGAGATCGGTTTGAGATTTCATACAACACAATAGACTGGATTAGAACCGTTGTTAAGCGGGTCACGCAGGAGGGGGCAATATCTATTCCTGAGCAGAAATTCCGTCCTTATACGATACTTGGGCTTTTGGAAAACGGAATTATTCTATACGATCCCTGCTCATTCTTGAGTAATCTTATCGGTCGTATCTATCCTTATCCGGTCCGGCTCAAGCGGCGTTTGATTTCAGACAGTCTGCACACGCTGAAAGATTGTCTCGTGGAACTTAAGAACGGAAATAAGAGAGAATTCGGCCTTACATTTTTCCATTTCTTTTTTTACAGAATGTGTGATGCACTTTACACCCTTCTGTTTGCTCTTAATGAAAAATATGATCCAGCGGTCAAACGACCTGAAGTGGAATACGAAAAGCTGAGCCTATTACCTCCCAATTTTCCTGAGAGATACACGGTACTCCTTGAGGGGCCCTTCGATAAGAACGGCAGGCAACGAGCGATCCATGAACTAGAAACCCTAATCACCGAGATTGAGATGCTAATTAACGTATAAACTAATTCACATGGAGGGAAGAACTATGGGGTTGACTGAAGAAGAACGTTTCCGTTTCGATTTGACCGGTTTTCTGATACGTCCGGCTATCCTCACGCCGGAGGAGATTGCTGGGATTAGAGATCAGGTATACCATCTCCGGCACGATCCCGAAGCACTACCACCGGAACATCGTGCTGTGCCGAGCGGGCCGTCGAGTGTGCTAATCGATCACCCAAAGGTTATTGATGTACTGCACGAAATTATCGGTCCCGATATTCGGCTTGAGGGTAGCTACTGTGTCTGGCGTCGTAAGGGAGAGTCGCACGGAGACCTACACGGCGGTGGCCCCCAACAGGCAGATCCTATTTTCGGCTACCGTGTCAAGAACGGGCGCATTCATGCGGGAATGGTGCGCGTTGTCTTTGAACTGACCGATGTTGGCAAAGACGATGGGGGAACACATTTCATTGTCGGCAGCCACAAAGCGAATTTTCCGATGCACCCGGACCACCTATCGTTGGAGCCGGGTAAGCGGAGCCCGTTCTTGATGAGTTACGACTGTCCAGCCGGTAGTGCGGTCTTTTTCACGGAAAACGTCTGTCATGCAGGGCCCGTATGGCAGCGCGAAGAACCACGGGTAACGGTGCTCAACGCTTACGCCCACCTGGCAACCCATTGGCATCGATTGACCATTCCACCTGAAGTCATCGCGGGCCTGCCACGGGAAAAGCAAGCGTATTTCCGTGAGCCGTGGGTCGCCGATTTCCGTACACGTCCTGCGACACACAATACCATGGAACGTTTTATCAACAATGATGAGCCGTCGGTGAATACCAATCACCGTCCCTGAATTTGATATGTGGAGGATAACGATATGGCGATGACCGAAGAGGAACGTTTCCGGTTCGATTTAACCGGTTTTCTGGTCCGTCCGGCGATTTTAACGCCTGATGAAGTTGCTGAAATTGTAGACCAAGCCGACCGGATTCGGCACAATCCGGAGTCCCTACCGCCGGAGCAGCGAGCGATTCCGGGAGGCGCTGCGAGTCTGCTGATTGACCACCCGAAGGTGATTGAGGTGTTGCACGAAATCATTGGACCCGATGTCCGACTGGAGGCTTGTGGGTTGACCTGGCGGCTGAAAGGTGAGTGCCACGGTGAACTGCACGGCGGCGGCCCTGGACAGGCAGACCCAATTTTCGGCTATCGTGTCAAGAACGGGCGCATTCATGCGGGGATGGTGCGCGTTGTCTTCGAGCTGACCGATGTGAAGAAGGAGGATGGCGCGACCTGTTTCATCGTCGGCAGCCATAAGGCGAACTTCCCGATGCACCCCGATCATATGTCGTGGGAGGAGGGGAAAGAGAGCGAGTTTCTGATGCGTTACGAATGCCCGGCGGGCAGTGCCATCTTTTTTACGGAGAACCTCTGTCATGCCGGACCTGTCTGGAAGCGAGACACACCGCGCATCGCCATTCTCCACGCATACGCCCATCTCGCTACCCACTGGCATCGATTGAAGATTCCGCCCGAAGTGATGGCGGGGTTGCCGCGTGAGAAACTGGCTTATTTCCGTGAGCCGTGGATTGCCGATTTCCGAACATCTCCTGCAACCATCAACACAATGGAACGTTTTATGGGTAACGAGGAGGCACCGGTAAATACGGATCACCAGCCTTGAGACGAAAGGGCAGGGAACGTAAAACGTAGAGTTCATATAAAAAGAAAGTGAAAAGCACGAACAGAAACCGAGTTTTTTTTTGAAAACTCGGTTTCTGTTACACCACTTCTCAACATGAGCGAAACGTGATATAAGGAGGCATTGATGCTTACAGATGCAGAAAAAGCCCACCTTGATGAACACGGCTTTGTACTTTTGGAAAATGCTATCACAACCGATCACGCGGAGGCACTGCGCGAGCGGTCGATGGCACTTGCTGAACAAGAGCGGACAGCGTCGGGGGAACATGTATACCTAGATGATAGGGCACAGCGGGTGTGGAATTTGGTGGATAAAGGCGAACTGTTTGAAAACGCTATTCAGTATCCTCGTATGATCAATGCAATAGAGTATCTGCTCGGCGAAGATTGTACGCTCAGCTCGTTCACTGTGAATGTTATCGGACCCGGTGCGCCGGAAGGCGGGCTGCACATTGATCACCCTTTGAGTGCGATGCCAACGCCCCGTCCAAGTTTTGCCCTTTCTGCCAATAGCGTCTGGTTTCTCGATGATTTTACGCTTGAAAACGGTGCGACCCGTTGTGTCCCCGGCAGTCACCGCCGACTTGAATCCCGTCCCGAACCGGGCGCTAGCTACGACGACGAAGTGCAGATTACCGGTCCGAAAGGCTCTGTGATGATCATCAACGGATCTCTGTGGCACGCCTCATCCGCGAACCACACCGATAAGGCTCGTGTCTGCCTACTCGGTTTCTTCTGTCGGGCGTTTATGAAGCCGCAACAGGATCAGCAAAAAATCGTTTCTGAGGAAGTTGTTGCCCGTGCGACCCCGACATTGAAGCGGCTCCTCGGCTTTGATTCCATGCCGAATACCAATGTGTGAATCCGACGGTAAGTTGGTTTGTCGTAGGGCAATTCATTGCCCGTCTGTATGAAGAACGCCCAATAAATTGGGCTACTACGAACCTCCAGTGGATTGTGGTGCTACGAACTGAACTCAAGGGAAAAGATCGCTACACAAGAGTAAAAGGAGGATTTTAATGGATATGCTTGATGTTCGGGATTTGCCCGATGATCAAATCGAATTTATACAGCAATTGATTGAGTTTATGCGTCAGCAGCATCAAAAACCATTCACGCAGCCTGAAGATGAAACGGGAACCATTCATTTACGCAGCTGGTCGCTGGGCGTGAAGGGAGAGATTTCACGAGAGGAGGTCTATGACTATCTTGATGAGTGAAAAAATGGGACTAGTTGATACCAACATTCTCGTTTATCGCGCCGATCAGGATTCTGCATTTCACTTGCCCTCGGTCAATCTCATCAATCGCGGACTCAAAGGTGACATCTCACTTTGTCTGGCACCGCAGAATCTAACCGAGTTCTATGCGATAATTACCAACCCGAAGCGCGTCGCAAATCCAATTGCTCCTGAAGATGCTCGTGTGGAAATCGAGAGATATCTCCAATCCCAAAACATACGCAAAATCTATCAGACTGTAGACCTAATGTCCAAATTACTGGAGCTCATTGATAAATATCCACCAAAGCGTCAACAAATCTTTGATTTGCAATTGGTTGCAACAATGTTAGTGAACAATGTCACGCACATCTATACCTTCAACGCGAAACACTTTCAACTGTATCAAGAGATCGAAGTGATTACCATCGCATAGTCGGTCATTTTCCGATATTATCAAGAAGAAAACTAAGGAGAGTAGCGAGTGATACCATCAAATTGAGTTGCTAGCGACGAAAGGACAGGTGTCAGATCAGGATTATGAAGATAAAATCAAAGAGGCTTTTGTGCAGTTGGGAATTGATATAGAAGAATAAAATTCCAGTGTTCTGTTTCTGATAGCGAATTTGAAAAACAGTTTTTCGTATCACAAAAAAGCGAGAGAGAAAACCATGCCAACCGCTTTTGAAGCAATTGACAAATGGATTGACGAGGCACGCGCCAAATTGAAAAATGGTGGGATTCAGAGGGGGGATCTCGATCAACTCCATCAACTTATCAACGCAAACCGGAAGCACACACGGCAGCGACTGCTCTATCTCCACGCGGCGACACCGAGCATCCGTTCTCAGGTCATCGGGATGGCGTTACATGAGCCGGTGCAGGGCTCGGTGACGGAGATTGTGACAGAGGAGCAGGAGTGGCCCTATAATACGGTGCACGACGCGGTGCTGGATGGCTGGCAGGTCATCCACTTTCCAGATCAGAGAACGGAATTTGATGACCGAGAAATTGATATTTTAGGTTACGAATTTATCCTACAAAAATTGGAGGACTACAATGGCTGACAAACCGTATCTATTGAGCGACGACGAGGTAATCTCTTTTATCATCCACGGTTCGCATATTGTTGAGCCCGATTTCCCTGAAGGCTTCAACGAATCCATTTACGCGGAGCTTGAGGCGTTGGATATCCAGCAGAACAATCCGGGCGATGCGATTCTGGACGAAGTTCCGAAGCTCCATCAGGTGTTCGACCATCCCAAAGTACGTGGCGCGTTGGTGAGTCTACTCGGCGAAGATGTTCAGATGAACGGTCATCGCCACTGTCATGTGAATCCACCCGGTACGCGGAGCCAAACATGGCACCAAGATGGAACAAACAAACGGCATCATCACATCCAAACCGTTTTGGCGATGTACTATCCCCAAGATGTTCCCGCAGAGCTCGGACCGACCGTGATTATGCCCGGCACACACTTCCGCAATGCCCCGACCGACCGCATGGCGACCTACGCCAACTTCCGTGAACAGGTCGCCCTCACCGTCAAGGCGGGGACAGTCGCGATTACGCATTACGACATCTGGCACGCTGCGTCTGCGAACTATGGAACGCGGACGCGCTATATGCTAAAGTTCCTGTTCACCCGCGGTAGTGAGCCGAAATCACCGAGCTGGAACCACCATCCGGAGGAGGCTGCCGCCTCGATGCGTCGCTTTTCCTTTGAGAGAGCGTGTGCCTGTTCCCAATCCGACCACTACAAGGAACGCGGGTTGCGTATCGAAATGTGGGAACACCTTGTTGGGAAATCTGTGTAATAAGAGGAGACTCGCCCATGAAATTGAGCTGTTGTGCAGGGCTTGCCTCCTTCGTGCCGCAAACGGTTGATGCCAAACAGTTGGGCACAGGTGCAGCCTACAGAGCGAAGCTGGAGAAAGCACCGGCAACCCTGAAAACCTTGTCAGATGCTGGATGCGATTTTTTCGAGTTCGGTGTAGGAATGCTCTGCCCCGAATCGCCCAAATCCCTTTTCGAGGGATTCAAGGAGATAGTATCCGATTACGCGCTGAGGGCGGAATGCTTTAATAGCTTTATCCCCGCCGACTTAAAGGTAACGGGACCAGATGTTGACAAAGCCCGATTGGAGAGTTACTTGGCTAACGCGACCGAACGGGCGACTGAACTTGGCGGTGAGGTCATCGTGTTCGGGAGCGGCGGCGCACGGAGTGTGCCGGAAGGGTTCTCTCGCAAGCGAGCACACGGTCAGATTCTTGAGTTCTTGGAACTCGCCGCGAATTATGCAGGGGGGCAGGGCCTTGTCATCGCCATAGAACCCCTGAACCGTTCAGAGACAAACATAATTAACAGCATCGCCGAGGCGGTCGAGTTTGCCGATGAGCTTGGGCGAGCGGAAGTCCAAGTGTTAGTTGACTTCTACCACCAGATGCTTGAAGGGGAGGCGTTTGAAGAGATTGTTCGTGCAGGAGAACGGATTGCACATGTGCATGTCGCAGATACCGATCGACTCTATCCGGGAAGCGGCAAATACGATTATCAACGATTTGCCAGCAGTCTTGCTGATGCCGGCTACACCAAACGGGTCTCTGTGGAATGCAATTTTAGAGACTTTGATAAGGAAGTGACTGAATCAATTCAGTTTCTGCAGAAGGTATTCAACGCAGCCCAGTGAAATTCACGTATAATGAAGACTTGAACTCACATTTGAGCCTTGATACAACGGGATATTTTACTTGACACCACTATAGTCCAATGCTATAATCTAGCGCATTCTTGAGCAGTATGGTGACGCCCGGGAGCGAGAACAATAGAAATTGACCGACTCAAAACCTGGATGAATTATCGGTTGTGGATTAAAATCTTAGAAACGAAATCCTTTGGGATATAGCAAGGCGAGATGGTGTTCTATTTCTCACCAATATGGGGATAGGTCCCCATCCCGTAATTCAAAGATAGATACCGAGGTAAGGTTACTATGGCTACCATCAAGAATCCATCCGAGGAGACAGATTCGGGAAACACCCTTGAAGAAATACAAGAACGAGCGAATTTATCCGCACCTTCCTCCGAGCGAATTTCTTACGAGAGAAAGATCCGCGAGCTAACATTTACTATCGAGTCGCTAGAGAGCGAAATTGATGATTTGCGGAGACGCCTAAACGCTGCGCCGTCCGACGATGTCGAAGTTCGCCTCTACGAAATGACCCGTGACCTAATGCACGCACACCGTAGGAATCGGAAGTTGACCAGTACCCTTCAAGAAGCGAAAGAGAAACTAGAAACCTTGAAGGAGAAGGTCGAACAGCTCAGTGCCCCACCCAATAACTACGGCGTTTATCTTCAGTCAAACGATGACGGGACACTTGATATCGACCTTGGCGGCAAGAGATGGCGCGTCAATGCAGATCCGGAGATTAACGCCGACCAACTCCAAAAAGGTCAAGAGGTCATCGTCAACGGTGTGATGAACGTTGTCAGCGTGAGGGAATTTGAACGGCAAGGTGAAGTGGTCAAGGTCAAAGAAAGGCTTGATGATAATCGGGTCCTCGTGAACCTACGCGCTGATGAAGAGCGGGTTGTAGAAGTCTCAGATCCGCTTAACAAAGAGGTACTCAAGTTTGGCGATAATGTCATGCTAAACCCGATTACCGGGATGGTTATGGAGAAACTGCCGAAACTCGAAGTTGAGGACCTGCTGCTCGAAGAGGTGCCGGACATTAAATATTCAGATATCGGTGGCTTGAACGAACAGATTGAGGCGATTCGGGATGCTATTGAAACGCCTTACCTCTATCCCGATGAATACAAGGAATTCAAGTTAAAACCACCGAAAGGGGTGCTGCTGTACGGTCCCCCCGGTTGCGGCAAAACGTTAATTGCCAAGGCAGTCGCCAACAGTCTTGCAGCTAGGGTTCGGGAACAGACAGGTCGAGAGGATGTAGAGAGCTATTTTATCAATATCAAGGGACCCGAACTGCTCAATAAGTATGTCGGCGAAACGGAACGGAAGATTCGGGAAGTCTTTCAGAAGGCTAAGGACAAGTCCAAAGAGGGGGTCCCGGTTATCATCTTCTTTGATGAAATGGACTCGCTTTTCCGATCTAGGGGCATGGGGATTTCGTCCGATATGGAATCGACAGTCGTACCGCAATTTCTCGCTGAAATCGACGGCGTTGAAGGGCTCAGAGACGTGGTAGTTATTGGTGCAAGCAACCGCCAAGATCTCCTAGACCCCGCGGTTCTGCGCCCCGGCCGATTGGACATTAAGATCAAGGTCGATCGGCCCGAAGCCGACGAGGCGAAGGATATTTTCTCCATATACTTGACACCCGACCTACCGATTTCCCCTGCTGTGTTGGCAAGATTCAGTGATGATCGGGAAAAATCGGCTCGGTATCTCGCTGACAAAGCGATCGAGAAGATGTATGCGACCACCGACGAAAATAAATTCATTGAGGTGACTTACAATCGTGGTGAACGCGAAATCCTCTACTTCAAAGATTTTGCAAGCGGTGCGATGATTGAAAACATCGTTGATCGTGCCAAAAAAATGGCGATCAAGCGGCTAATCGATTCTGAGGGGAAAGAGCGGGGTATTACCCTCGATGACCTCGAACGGGCAATCCAAGAAGAGTATAAGGAAAACGAAGACCTGCCCAACACCACCAATCCCGACGATTGGGCGAAGATATCGGGACGCAAAGGTGATAGAATCGTCAATATCAAGGCATTGACCCACGAGCCAGAGCCGAGGAGACGGGATGTCAGAACCGTCAAAGGCGGCGCTTACCTTTAAGGTAAATTATGACCGTACCAACGATTATGGGGACCGAAACCGAATTTGGTATTTCGGTCAAAAATGCACGGGATCCGGATCCGGTCGCGGCGTCAACGCTTGTCGTTAATATCTATAAAGACCGTGGAATCAAAGGTATTACGTGGGACTACGACCAAGAAAGTCCGCTGATGGACGCCCGGGGGTTCGTTTCTGAAGGAGAGACGGATATTCCCGATCAGGAAAATAATAGTCTCATCAACGATGTGCTTGTCAACGGTGGACGCTACTATGTTGATCACGCGCACCCAGAATATTGCACCCCGGAATGCACGAATGCGCGCGATCTGGTCAAATATGAGAAAGCGGGCGAACTGATATTAGATTTGAGCCGCCTAGCTGCCCAGGAGCTGTTGCCTACGAATCAAGAGGTTATCATTTATAAGAACAACAGTGATTACAAGGGCCACAGCTACGGCGCTCACGAAAATTATCTGATGTCCCGGAATGTCCCCTTCCAAGATATCGTCGATGGCTTGACCCCATTTCTCGTAACCCGGCAGCCCATCACAGGGAGTGGTAAGGTTGGCGCTGAAAATGGTGCAGCAGAAACCGATTATCAAATCTCCCAGCGCGCCGATTTCTTTGAGACTGAAGTTGGACTGAGCACAATGGTAGCGCGCCCGATTATCAATACGCGGGATGAGCCACACGCCGATGAAATGTTGTACCGACGCCTGCACGTCATTGTTGGCGATTCCAATATGTCTGAATTTTCCATCTACTTGAAGGTGGGGATTACCTCAATCGTGCTACAACTCATCGAAAAGGGCGTTGTGGCGGATCAGTTCAAACTCTTTGACCCCGTTTCGGCAATCAAAACAGTATCGCGCGACCTCTCATGTAAGGAACCTTTGGCGTTAGAGGATGGTCGGCGATGGACACCCATTGAGATTCAGCGCGAATATCTTGAGTTGGCTCACGAGCATCTGTCCACGGCAGATAGGTCCCAGGGGGTGCAGGATGTGATGGAGAGATGGGAATTTGTTCTCGACCGTCTCGACGAAGATCCGATGAGCCTAGATCGCCACCTCGATTGGGTCATTAAAAAACGGCTGCTTGATGCGTATCTGCAACGCCACCGTTTAACCCATTCAGATCACCAAATTCGGATGTTAGACCTGCAATATCACGACCTCCGCCCCAGTAGAGGGCTGTATGCGAGGTTGGTGAAAAATGGACGTGTTGAACGACTCCTCAAACATGAGGAGATTGTTCAAGCGATTAATAATCCACCTGTTGATACACGTGCCTATTTTCGTGGCATGTGTCTACAAAAATATCCCAACGAGGTTCACAGCGCGAGCTGGAACTCAATGATTTTTTGTACTGATGATTCTTCTCTAGATAAAATCCTAATGGATCGCCCGCACTTCGGGACACAGGAGATGACTGGCGATCTGTTGAAAGATTGCACGGCTGCAGAACTGGTGCAAGCCATTCTCACATCCAATCATTAGAAGGAGGGACGTAACATGCCAGCCGAAAAACAACAGGAACAAAGAGACAAACGACCTCAGGATACTGAGGACGTTCAACCGGACCAGGAAGTCGTAGAGCAGGGCGATGAGATTAAAGAAGATCTCGATCAACTCCTTGATGAAATCGACGAAATCTTGGAAGAAGACTCAGAAGAATTTGTCGAGAATTACATTCAACGAGGAGGCGAATAGTGGTCTTTAGCCGCTCGGATCATAGGACTTCCGATTTCCTTGAACTCTTACAAAGGGAAAGACCAGAACTCCTATCACGGTTTGGTACAGGGGCGGGTGGCACAACGTCCCTGCCAGACTCATCCCCGGCAAACTGGAAAGGACAGCATCTGCCAACTTCCAGTGTGATGGACCTTTACGATAATCTGCTTGAAGGCACAACCATATTAGCGGCTGTTTACAACGAGGGGGTTATCGTCGCCGGCGACCGTCAGGCGACAGCGGGATTCCAAGTGGGGGAACGGCGTATCCGGAAGGTCTATGAGGTGGATACCTATTCAGCTATTGCGATTGCGGGTGTCGCTGGACCCGCCATGGAGATGGCGAAGCTCTTTCAGGTGCAGGTAGAGTTCTACGAAAAGATAGAAGGCTCACCCTTAAGCCTAGAGGGCAAAGCCAATTCCCTATCAAACATGGTCAAATCCAATTTGCCCATGGCGATGCAGGGGTTGGTGGTCGTTCCGATTTTCGCGGGGTATGACCTCAAACGGAAGCAAGGAAAAATCTTCAAATACGACGCGATAGGGGGGCAGTACGAAGAGAGCGAATACTATGCGACCGGCTCCGGTGGCAAGGATGCACAAGCAACGCTAAAAAAACTGTATAGCGCCGATATGCCCCGCGATAGTGCACTGAAGCTAGTTGCCGAAGCGCTCTGGGATGCCGCCGATGAAGATGTGGCTACGGGCGGTCCTGATTTCATACGGGAGATTTTCCCAACCATTAAAATTATTGATTCGACGGGAATTTCAGATATACCGGATTCAGAGGTTAAAGCGCTCTATACTGAGTTACTTGACAGACTCCGCAGTTAGCTTCGTGTCGAGCAGCTTTTAGGACTACTGATAATCAATACCTGCAATTTGGGGGAGGAGTAGATGCCTGCACCGTATTACGTGTCGCCCGAGCAGATTATGCAGGAAAAAGAGGATTTTGCTCGGAAGGGGATCGAGAAAGCGAAAGAGGTCATCGTGCTAGAGTACCGAGACGGTATTCTAATGGTGGCAGAAAATCCGTTGGCGACAGTTTTCAAGATTTCGGAAATCTATGATCGGATTGCACTCGCGGCGACGGGACTCTATCCCGATTACGAAGCCCTACGATATGCCGGGATTCAGGGCGCCGAAATCAAAGGATTTACCTTTAACCGTGAAGATGTTACCGCCAGATGGCTCGCCAATCAATATTCCCAGCAGATTGGTGCAATATATCGGCAACCGGATGTAAAACCACTGGAGGTGGAGCTCCTCCTGTGCGAGATCCGCGAAGATTCCTCATCGAAGAACAGAATCTACCATCTCTCTTTTGATGGCACGTTTTGGGAAGACAATGAATATACTGTCATCGGGGGAAGAGCGGAGGAGATTGCAGGCATCCTCGAAAATGAGTATAGTGCCAGTTTGGATTTGAGCGATGCGGTGAAGCTCGCGGCAAGAACGTTTGCAGCGGTTGAAACGGAAGTTGATGAAGCGGATCGATACCAGGTGACGGCTGAGACCATAGAAGCAGCCGTACTCGACGAAACTCGAAATCGGCGCAAGTTTAGGCGTTTGCTGCCCGATGAACTGAGTGAGATGCTGAGCGCATGAACCGAAGAATTTATGGGCTAGAGAACGAATATGGGATTATCTGCACGTCGGATCGGCGAGGCGGAAAAGCGCTGTCAATCCAAAATGCGGTGATGTATCTCTTTCGGGAGATCATCTCTGGACGAATGTATCCAGACGTTTTTCTGGAGAACGGGGCGCGCTTTTATCAGGACATCGGCTGCCACCCCGAATATGCGACACCTGAGTGCGATAATGTGAGCGACCTCGTCAGCCACGATAAAGCAGGGGAACGCATTATCGACCGGCTCTCTGTCGCGGCAGAACGAAAGATGCAAGCCGACGGGTTTCTTGGGCGGATCTCGGTTTTCAAGAACAATACCGACACGCCCGGCAATACATACGGCTGCCACGAGAACTACCTGATGGATCGGCGGGTGAGTTTTCGCCAACTCGCCTCACAACTGATTCCCTTCTTCGTGACCCGGCAAGTCTTTGCCGGGGCAGGAAAAGTCAAATCCACCAACCGCGGCGGCTACGCAATCTCGCAACGGGCGCAACATATCCGTGAGGAAATTTCCATCGCAACGACAACAGCGCGGGGTATCATCAACACGCGCGATGAGCCGCATGCGGATCGGGAAAAGTATCGGCGACTGCACGTGATTGTCGGCGACTCCAATATGTCGGAGTTTGCCACCTATCTCAAAATCGGTACGACGGCAATCGTGCTCCGGATGATTGAAGATAACTTTATCAAGCAGCGGCTCGCATTGCGCGATTCTGTCCGAGCGATTCAGCAAATCTCCGAAGATGTCACCTGCACCCGGAAAATCGAGTTGGAAAACGGCAAGCGCCTCTCTGGCGTTGAGATGCAGTGGGAATACCTTGAATGTGCCAAGCAGTATTTTGAACAGGCAGAATCGGATCCAATCACGGATCAGATTATGGCGCGGTGGGAATATGTGTTGACCTGTTTGGAAACCGATCCAATGCAGCTTGATCGAGAGCTCGATTGGGTCATCAAGAAGAAGTTGATTGAAACCTATGTGAAGAGCCGGCAGCTCAAGTGGAACTCCGCCAAGGTAATGATGCTTGACCTACAGTACCACAATATTCGGCCCAAGTTTGGATTGTATTATAAACTTGAAAAAGAGGGACGTGTTGAACGAATTGTCAGTGACGATGAAATTGAAAATGCGATGCATCACCCACCTGAAACCACCCGGGCGAAGTTCCGTGGCCGTTTTGTAAAGCTAGCGAATGAGCGAAAGATTCTTTGTGGTGTCAATTGGAGCTATATCCAACTTTACGAACCCTACCAAAAACTCTTCCTTTCCACAGATCCCTTGCAAGCCGAATATGAAGAAGCTAGCCGGATGATTTATTCAATTTAGCGTGAGGGCGACTTAATAAGCCACTTTCCCACCGCAAAAAATAGAAGCTGACCGCCCTTAAAGCTTTGCTTCTGATGGCAAACTGTGATACCGCTAAGTATGCCGATCATTCATAAAATAGTTTTCTCGCTATGGAGATGAGCAAGTGATTCATAAAGATACCATAAAAATGGGAACCGTGTTGCTAGTCGTTGCTGGAATCATGTTTGGATGTGGAAGTGCTATCAAGGAGCTTGGCTTGGTATTTGATGATCCAGCCACTGCCGGTAGACCGAGTCCCTCTTTTAGTACTGATATTGCCCCTATCCTTGTCAAGCGATGTGCTATCGCGGAGTGCCATGTCGTTGATGGCCCGCACGATATAGACCTCCGCACCTATGACACCCTCATGAAGGGTGGAGACGAAGGGGCTATTGTTCTTGTAGGTGATGCGAGAGAGAGCGAAATAATCGAAGAAATTGCAGAGGGCAAGATGCCCCCCGAAGGTCCACCTCTGGACGCAGCCCAAATCCAACTGATTATTGATTGGATCAACGAGGGTGCTGAGAACAACTAATCCTTATTCGCTCATGTAAAGAAATCGTGCAAAGA
>JAJEAL010000112.1 GCA_022822785.1 Candidatus Poribacteria bacterium | reverse complement strand
ATGGTGTCCCACTGATCTACCAGGGCAACCTCTATGGTATCGCCCACTTCGATGACAGGATTTCTTGACAGGTCTGCCCACACCGCATTGAAATCGCTGTTATCGCTAGTAACCTGCCGTGTTACAACTTCGCCGGTGCGGTGATTTTTGGCAACCACCCTGTAGGATACACCCACTACAGCCTCTCGCAACTCACCGCTAACGACAAATGCCCACCCCGTGCTTGAGGGTTCGGCACTCGGTGCAGCGGCTGTGTTTTCTATCGTGTTGCTCCACGCCGTCCCTTCGAAGGTAACTGTGCCGCCGCCGGGGACGTTGACGATGTAGCCTTGGCCGCCTTCGATGGGGTAGCCTGTGCCCGCTTGGGCTGCGGTGAACCCAATAAACTCTTGGCTTGCTGTGTCTAACCGAATCACGATCGTCGCATCAAGCATCTCGGCAAATGACCGTGCCGTGTAAGGCTCCAACGGCATCAAGGGCAGGGAGATCATGTTCAAACCTTTCGCCAACTCCATCTCAAATAGATCCATCTCCGCAGGGATCTCTGTTCCCACAGGAGGGACAACGGGTTCAACGGTATCTAGCTTGACCACACTCACCGTCACGCGGGCTACTGGCTCGGTCCAACCAAACTCGGCTCCGACATCAGCTGTCCCCTCAATACCGGTGTGGGGCGCAATCACGCCGCCCTCGGTAGGCGCACGTTCTGTACCATAAAATGGTGGTCCCGGCACATGGGTCGCTAATTCGTTGTTATCCTCTGTGCCAGCGTCATAGGCGATGAGATCCATCGTGATTGTTTGCGGATTGCCTTTGCCGTCAACGAGCGGCAGGGCATTGGCTAAGACTATCCCGTCGTTGGTCTGCACCAGCATCGTCGCTAGTGAGAGATAATGCGCTTCTGAGGTCGCTAACACTATCGCGGTAACAGACTCGCCAGGAAGCACCAGACCGTCAGGAGGCGGCAGAAAACCTGCAATAGTTTCCGCGCCACTGGATTCAGTCGCTAATTCAAACAAAGGCACATGGTCGCCTGTCTCTGCCAGTGCGGTCAGCGCTGCGCTGGCTGGTTCGCCTGATGCGCCTATTGAAAATCCATAATCGTGTGTAATTAAAATCGGTGGGGAAAAGATCTGACCCCCTTCACCGGGCACACCTTCGGTCAGATTGGTCAGGGTCACTTCAAACTCAATCGGGATCATCGGGATTTTAGGCGGAGTGGTTGCGTCGGGGGCGTCGGACGGGGGATCGGATGCCGATGACGGTTCAACGGCGGAGTCTATCGAAAGCGGCTGAACATTGTTCGCGCCGTAAATGGTAAGGAACATAAACACTGCAAAAATGAACACCCTGCGATTGGAAACTTGACGGGTCATGATAATACCTTTCTTCTCATAGTTGATCGATGTGAAGCGGGCATGACTCTGCGCTCTAAGCACAGGTCGTTATACGCGGTTCACTGTCGTTTGGGTTATGTTAACCTAAATGGACAGCTGCAGACGCAACGGAATCTATAACGTTTGCCAGCTGGGGACATAGGACTCGGCGATTACCCGCTATTTTCTTTGCTAAATCGTCGCCCAGATAATCACGATTAACACCACGATGAAACCGATCCAGAACACCACCTGGCTCTGTGGCTGTTTCGATTGGTTTTGCTCCATTTTTTTATCGAAAGCCTTTAGTTGCTTATCACTCCGCCGGTTCGATTTACGGCGGGCAATATCGACCAATGAAGGTTGCTTGCTATGTAATAATAACAATCGAGCTGTCTCGGAACGAATATCTGTTGAAGTGGCTTTAATCTCTGAGTTGTCCATACGTCTTTCTTCTGAATCTATTAGATGAACTATTAGTAAAGTTTAGAATTACTTAGACATGATGCGAACCAAGAGTTACGGCACACGGAGTGTGCCTACTACTATTAATGTCTACTTATTTCTCTAATTCACCATAATTAGACACTCTGTACCGGCGCAGTTGGAAACAGCGTCTACCAAACATGGGAAGCGAAAGTGTCCATTTATTTTTAGAACCCACTAATAATCAGTAGTCAGTGACACACAGGAGAACGCATCAAGCCTGACCCAACCGACAGAAACTGACATATCAGTCTTAAATATGAATCTAAAATAACATACCTTTATCAAACAACACAAAAATATTCTTGAGTCAACTGCGAGAAACCTATTTCTGGCGGGGTCGGAACTTTTGTCGCGCTGTCAGCACAGCTTAAATTAAACCATTTAAGAGGTTAACACTCCTTGCAATGCGAAATCGAAAACTTCATCTAAGATCGAATCCAGTTGAGAAATGGCTTCCGCGTCTGAAAAGATGTGATTGACTATCTCTTTCATGCAGCCTAGAATGCAGCACGCAATTACCTTCGTGTTGCACTCTCTAACTAAACCGTGTTCAATTCCGTGTTGGAGACTCGATTCGATCGTATCTAGCGCCGTCTCATAAAATTTCCGCAATTTACCGTCAAACTCACTGTCCAAACCGCCTGCACGGCTCAATACAATCCGGGTCAGATCCCGATCTCCTAATGCAAGCATGATAATCGATCGCAGGATACTTTTCAACTGTTCTAATGAAGAAGCTGAAGGATCTAAATCGAGACGCCCTATGACCCCTTCAAGTTCCCTAGCTAGCTCGTCGAGAATGCTATTAAAGATATCCCTTTTGCTTCGAAAATAGAGATAAAACGTACCCCTAGCGATGCCTGCTCGCTCGATGATATCTGAGATACTCGCTTGATAATATCCTTTCTGTGAAAAGACCGCTTTCGCACATTGTACCACCATTTTCTTTCGTTCTTCTCTTAACACCTTTGACCTTCTCCAGTATGTTTTACATTAAATGTCAACGTCCCCGGCTGGGTGTGTTGCCATTGACTTTAAACTCGCACCGCTCTCTTTAGATTACTTTATAAGTTCCAACCGCAGCTGGAAACCTAACCCTGAAAGGATACTCAGCCGGTTATCCAAACGAGGGTTGTGCTTGCTATTACCCTGCATAGGGGTTCACGACTGATACCTACACGCTTGGCAAGCTGTCCGATACCCCTTGTGCCTGAGAGACATCGCGCATTGCCAATAGCAGGGCATCTGTGTTGCTATCCGCTTCATATGCCATGAGTGCTGCTTCCAGCTAGGCTTGCCGTTTGGGTCAGCAAGTGTTTTTGCAGATTCTCTTTGAAACTCGCAGTTGACACCATCTCCTTCGCTGTTTTCGGCAAGACGCAACATAACTTATCTAGCTCTATATTAGAATTAGCACATCCCTACGCATCTTGCAAGCAAATATTTCAGCTTTTTCGGTTGATATTAACCTTTGATGCTAGTTAGTGAGAAAGTCGTTTCCACATTGTTGAACCAATGGTTTCCATATCACCGGCACTAGCGGCTAGAAAAAGAGTAGAAGACAGGAAAGGGGAGCACTTCTCAGAAAGTCTATTTGTCGGTCAAACGCGTGAGTTTGGCTGGGAAGAATCTATCTTGAGTAAAAGACAGATTCTTCCGGTGTAAAGCAGGTTAGAAGGTGTAGCTGCTAATTAAGAGGTACATCGCCAAGCCCGAAATTAGAGGCATCGTTATATTGTCGTCTATGCCGGTGGGCAAAAGTTCGATTAATGTTGCAGCGAGTGCCCCGGCAATTGCCACAACAGGGTGCAGCCCTATCAGGAGCGCAACCGCTGTGCATACAATGAAACAGGCAAGGCTGCCCTCTAGACTTTTTCGGGAGAAGAGTTTAATCCGTCCCCACTGCTTCCCGATTAACGCTGCAAAGAGGTCTCCCAAAGTAAGAAAACAGAGACAAGCGATCGCCAACGTTTTATCGAAGAGAAGTACGCAGAGAAAGGATCCGATAAGGTAGGTTGTGGCGCCGGTAAGTCCGCCTTTCCGTTCTTGGGAACGCAGCAGCGGGGAAAAGATTCGCACGAACATGCCGTGAAAGGCAGGAAACAATGCCTTGAGCAATTCAATTCCAAGCGCAATAGCTAGGAGGCCACCGACCACGATAATGGCTGTGTGCCGTGTTGTAAAGACGTACAGGATAGGAAACAGCAATCCCAACAGATGGACACTTTTGCGTCTTAATTCTTGCGCCATGATAATATCGCCTACTTTCCAGGTTATATTCTTAGACGATTATGGGTAGGCAAGAATTATACCAACCAACATAGTATCCGGAAGGCTTTAGACACAAGGAAGCACTGCGGAAACGAACTGAACCGCGTGGCTTTCACCACGCAAAAATTACGCAGGTGTGCAGAATTTGCACGCGCCAGAGAGGCAGAAGAGCCCGTAGGAATTGGAGATCGCGGCCCCCAATAAATGTATCTTTCGTCGCCGTGTGTTTTACATATCACGCTGCTCGCAGCACATTTTCCGGCAGATTTTCTAGCCTTCCCATCCAGTAGCCGACATCGAACTTGTCATCCCCAACCAAGAATCTCCAGAACTTAATCCGGTTGACAATTTCAAGGCGGACATCGTTACCGTACCACTTGTGATTCTTGCTCAAAATGCCCGGAATTGAGGGGTCATCAATGTCGTCGATATTCCAGAGGCACATCTGACGCACCGTTGGATTCAACCGCAGCTTGAACATATATCGCGTACGATCTGTCAAATTGGGTTGTGCACAGTGCCAGATACCGTGATGGACGACTAGAATTGTGCCCGCTTTGCATACGACCGGCATCTGTTCTAGGAAGTTCTGATACCGAGCGATATCTGTCTCGCAAATGCGTCGGTAGTGGCTGCCCGGCAGAATCATTGTGCCGCCCATCTCACGGGGTGTATCGTGCGCGAAATAGAAGAACTGAATATCAAAATGCAGCCGTGTGTCGATGATCGCATCGGCGTGCCAGATTTGCCCTTTTTCATTGCCCGCGTTGACAATATGGACGGCGTGGTGGTCGTAAAGCGGCTCTGGTCCAACGAGGCTGTGGATAATGCCCTGAATCTCAGGAAGTCGAAAAACAGTACCGATGGGTGACGATTCGGACCACACTTCGCTCAAAGGCGCCCCTGCGGTTCCACGTCCAATGCGGTGATCATCCATCTCGGCGTGAACCGCTTCATTCAGCTCCTGAGGAACTAGCTGATCAAAGCGAAGGTATCCATCAGCCACGAAATTCGCTATCTGTTTGGAGTCTAGCAAATACTTTTTGTCAATCATCAATTTCCTCCATCTTTTCGAGGATGTATTCAAATCTGAGATACGAGGTGTGGTATTCCATGCCCGGATAGGCGGGGAATTGTTGTGGGAATTGAACTACGCGCCAGCCGTGCTGCATCGCTTCGACGACGGTATTATAGGGCGGTTTGTCGCTATCGCCGGTTGTGGGATTCGTGTTCCCTGTTCCATCATACATCGACCACGCGACAACATTACTGTTCAAGTCTGGCGTGTGCAGATAAAGCACGAGAATTTTTTGGCGTAACTGCGGCATCACTCGACCTTTCAATATATTTTCCGTTCTCAGTCCAAACGCCGCGAAGCGAGCACATCTTCATTCAGTTTCGATCCGAGTCCGGGCAGATCCGATGGGCTGAGTTCTCCGTTCTCAATCTGGAGCGGTGGGTCAATTAAGTCCTGTTCCCACGCTGCTTCTGGTGCGGTGCCGGCATACTCCATGTAGAGCAGATTTGGTATGGTCGTGCAGACGTGAGCGGTTGCCCGCGCAAGCACGGGACCACACCAGTTGTGTGGTGCCATCTTGACATCGTGAGCCTCTGCCATTGCCGCAACCTTGAACGTCTCAAGAATACCACCGTTATTGCCTACTTCTGACTGAAGAAACTGGATGCCGCTGTGGGCGAGGACTTTTTCTGCGCTCCGCCGTTCGGAGAGCAGTTCCCCCGTAGCAATAGGTATCAATGTCGAATCTGCGACCTGCCTGATGAGGTCGGGTTGATCCGGCGGATTGGTCGGTTCTTCAAAGAAGAAGGGATTTAATGGCTCCAGCGCCTTGACAGTCATCAGTGCGCCCTCAAGGCTAAATCTCGCGTGTGCATCGATCGCCATATTGAAGTCCGCGCCAAGCGCCTCCCGCATTGCCTCTACCTCTTTAATGGCTTCATCTAGCTGTGCCACGCTTGGTGTGCCTTGAATCCCATAGTATCCGAACGGATCCCATTTGAACATATCGAAGCCGGCCTCTTTTGTGCGTACCGCCCGCTCGACCCGTTCCTCTACAGTTTTGGACTCGCCGAAGACACCGTGGTTAGCGTAGAGCGGAATTCGCTCGCGGACGCGTCCACCCAGCAGACAATAAATGGGTAGTCCTGCCATCTGTCCTACAATATCCCACATCGCAATCTCAATGGCGCTGACCGCGGCAAACCATTCCCACCCTGATCCTTGTTCAGAACATCGGTTGAGAAAAGCCTGAATGTCCAGCGGGCTTGTGCCTTCCAGTCCCTCTGCAATTGAGCCTACAAAGTCTCGAATCGCAAATGACCGAGCTTCTCCAGCGGCGTGACATTCTCCGATACCGTCAATTCCCTGGTCCGTCCGAATCCTGACAACAAGGAATGCGTATCCGCGGGTTGTCGGTTTGATCAGGATCGGCTCCACCGTTACAATCTTTATCGGGTGACTTGCATCTGACGCCGCTTCTGAATGAGGTGCATCCATCATCTTTCCTCTTCTCGAGCATTGAACTGAGCTATGAAACCTTCCACCCTTCGGATACACATGTCGCCCTGCCCTAATTCGTCGGGGAGGCAATCGGGGGAAGGGATTTAGGGGGTTGTTTGTGGGTGCAGATTTCCCAATCTGTACATGTGTATCGGCGGTGTCCCAATAATTCTAAAATCTACCATAGTAACAGTAGAAACGAAGTGTCTAAGCTAGTGAGAGAAGATAGCTGAAAAAGAAATGCGGTGCAGTGGAAACGTGATGATTCCCCGTTCCCACTGCACCTACCTCACCGAGATTAAGCAAGGTCGAAGCGATCGAGATTCATGACCTTGTTCCATGCAGCGACGAAGTCACTCACGAATGCTTCTTGAGCGTCATCACAGGCGTAGACTTCTGCGATGGCTCGGAGCTGAGAGTTGGAACCGAATACGAGGTCGGCCCGGGTTCCGGCCCACTGAATCTCGCCTGTCACGCGGTTGCGCCCCTCAAACACACCTTCAGACGTAGAAGATGGGATCCACTCGGTGTTCATATCAAGGAGGTTCACGAAGAAATCAGGCGTCAAACTCTTGGTCTGCTTCGTGAAGACGCCGAGTTCGGACTGACCGACGTTTGCGTTCAGGACACGCAAACCGCCGACGAGAACTGTCATCTCAGGAGCGGTTAGCGTCAGCATGTGTGCGCGATCCACCAGCAGCTCTTCAGCTGGTGTTTGGTGCCCATTGCCGATGTAGTTGCGAAATCCGTCGGCGGTCGGTTCGAGCACAGCAAATGATTCTACATCGGTTTGCTCCTGCAATGCGTCTGTCCGTCCCGGAGCGAACGGGACCTCTACGTCGATACCGGCGTTCTTCGCAGCTGCCTCGACGCCTGCACATCCCCCCAGAACAATGAGGTCAGCGAGCGAGACCTGCTTCCCGTCCGACTGCGATCCGTTAAATTCCCCTTGAATCTCCTCCAAGGTCTGAAGTACCTTCGCTAGTTCGGGCGGATTATTGACTTCCCAATCCTTCTGTGGCGCGAGGCGAATGCGTGCCCCGTTAGCGCCACCACGCTTGTCGGTGCCGCGGAATGTTGCCGCAGCCGCCCACGCAGTCGAGACCAATTGGGAGATGGCCAGCCCTGATTCGAGAATCTTGCTCTTGAGGGCAGCGATGCTCTGCTCCCCGATCAGTGCATGATCGACATCAGGGACAGGGTCTTGCCATAGCTGCGGTTCCGCAGGCACCCACGGGCCGAGACACCGTGTGCGCGGTCCCATATCACGGTGGGTCAGCTTGTACCACGCCTTAGCGAAGGCGTCTGCGAACTCGTCCGGGTTCTCATAGAAGCGCCTTGAGATTTTCTCATAGATTGGATCCGCCTTCAGAGACAGGTCGGTCGTGAGCATCATGGGAGCGTGCTTCTTTGAGGGGTCATGCGCGTCGGGCACGGTGCCCTGTGCAGATTCGTCTTTGGGACTCCACTGCCACGCTCCACCCGGCCCTTTCACGAGTTCCCACTCATAGTTGAAAAGGTTCTCGAAGAAGTTGTTATCCCACTTGGTTGGAGCGGTAGTCCAAGCCCCCTCCAACCCGCTGGTAATGGTGTCAGCGCCCACCCCACTGCCAAAGCTGTTTTTCCAGCCGAGCCCTTGCTCCTCAAGGGAGGCCCCTTCGGGTTCGGGACCGACGTACTGGTCCGCATCAGCGGCACCGTGGGTCTTGCCGAACGTGTGTCCGCCGGCGATGAGCGCGACGGTCTCCTCGTCGTTCATTGCCATACGACGGAACGTCTCTCGAATGTCTCTCGCTGCGGCAACCGGATCCGGGTTACCGTTGGGACCTTGCGGATTCACATAGATCAAACCCATCTGAACCGCGCCGAGCGGATTCTCCAGTTCCCGGTCGCCGGTGTAACGCTCGTCCCCCAGCCACGTGGTCTCTGATCCCCAATAGATGTCTTCTTCCGGCTCCCAGATGTCCTCTCGCCCACCGGCGAATCCGAGGGTCTTGAGCCCCATCGACTCTATCGCACAGTTTCCGGTGAAGATCATTAGGTCCGCCCACGAGATCTTCCTGCCGTACTTCTGCTTGATGGGCCAGAGCAATCGTCGTGCCTTGTCAAGGCTAGCATTGTCGGGCCAGCTGTTGAGGGGTGCAAAGCGCATCGTGCCGGATGCGGCGCCCCCGCGTCCGTCAGCGATGCGGTAGGTGCCGGCACTGTGCCACGCCATCCGAATGAAGAGTGGGCCGTAGTGACCGTAGTCGGCGGGCCACCACTCCTGCGACGTCGTCATCACCTTTTCAATGTCTTGCTTCAGTTCCTCTAAGTCAAGCGTCTGGAAAGCCTCAGCGTAATTGAAATCCTCGCCCATCGGATCAGACGAGGGGGGGTTCTGGTGGAGCACTTTCAGATTCAACTGATTTGGCCACCAGCGTTGGTTCGCTATCGTACCAGCGTGCGAGTGACCCATCACTGGACATTTACTTTCGCTGCTCATATTTCCTCCAATCGCGTTCTGGACTCCTCCCAACCGATTCTTTAACGCACCACAACCCTAAGAACCTGTTGGAAAAATCCAAATGGATTCCTGAAATGTGTTTTTGTGAATTATATGTGTAGATATATTTGCCATATATCCGATAATAACGACAGTGCGGAGCCGTGCAATAATTCCATACTTCGGAACAAGCGCCTATCCTCTTGGACACTTCACGATGACCGTGATTGCTATAGATTGTCAGTTTGTAGGGCGGCTCTTTGGCTTTTTTCCGTTCTAACGGGTGCGGGAAGCACCACCGAGCAGTGGCGTAGAACCTTCCCACAAAAGCTGGGATAATTATAACATATTTTGCCCTCCAGTATCAATATTCTTTGAACGTCATTAATCGTTTTAACGGTTACGTCCCACGTCCTAGAGGTGCTCCTACGATAATCTTTCCGGGCTAGGGTACTTTAGCGACAATAAACATACTACCGGGGTGTAATTTTCTCGTTGGGTTACATTCAACCTTCTTTTTTCAGTTCATCACGTAGTTTGGGCGTTCATGATTTCACAACCACTTTCTCCCGCCTCACTTACATAATTTCTCCCTTACCTTAATCCTCGAACCCCACTGCCCGATTAATTCAAACTATCCCAGCTACAGTATTTTTTTTCTTCCTTCCCCGGTCCATTTCTCATACAGGTTAGAAAAACGTTGTGATTTTTGACTTTTTCTTAGGCGTGATATATACTCTTATTGTTTGCTTCGGTGGGAGTGTATTCAGACAGATTGTGTGTCACGGCTGTAAGGAGATCTGACGCCTATGATAAGGTATTTGATACTCGGCGGAAGTGCGCTGCTTCTCGGATTCCTATTTTTTCCGCGTGGAGATGTAGTCCCGGTTGACGATCAGGATTTTATTGCGCCTGTTCGCACTCTTGATAATGAACCGCTCCATTACACGGGCATTCTGCGGACGGATCCAATTGTAGCAACGTACGATTTAGGGTATGTGTATAGGATTGATAAAGCAGAAATCCGCTTTGAGAACCCCGATGAGAGTGGTCCGGGACAGTATGATATCCTCGTTCACACCGAGCGCGTTGGGCAACGGTTTGAACGTGCTTTCTCTTTCACAGGCAGTTCCCGTGAATACACATACCCCTTACAACCATTTCCCCTTCCGGTTGAAGCACGCTGGGTGCAGGTCGTCATCAACGACTGGTTCAGTAACAAACCGCAACTGCAAGAAGATGGGGTTCGCGTCGGTCCCCGGTATCAATCCCATAGCCCCATCCTACTACTCAATGCAAACTACAACGCCGCTGAACTGCAGCGATTGACAGATCTCCTTCCCTTTGAAAGCTCCAAATGGATTGGGGCAGAACGGATAGAAAGAGAGATAAAGCAGGGAGATGGCAAGCAGATCACAGAAATTTCTTATAGAACGCCATCAGACGCAATTCAAGTAACGGGTGACCTCGGATCGAATCAACAGATCTACGGTGTACGCCTGACAACGGACGGTCCCGGCAACAATCTCAAGCGATATCGGTTTTCCGTGAGTAACGACGGGCAGGAATACACCGAGGTCTATACCTCCCAAACACTCGGCGACGAGGTAGTGACGCATCTCCGCCAATTCCATCCACCGATATTAGGTCGTTATGTCCGCATGGAGATTGAAAAGGGGGAGTGGTACGGCGATTATCCCGAGATTCGAGAATTTGAGGTCTTTACGGACACTTATCGGTTGACATCGCCCATCAACGACAGGTTAGACGAATACAACGCGGTGCAGATGCACTATGAGAATCTAGGTGAAAATGGGAATACATTCGCCCCCCATCTCGTCCAAGGATTTGCATATGATAGAGATACGGGCGATGAAAGTCGTTACCGGCTACCAACTAGCGACGCATCAGATGCAGTGGAGGCAGACAATACACCGAGTCAGCGGAGTTTTGCTTATCATTACGATACGGTTAGTATCAGATTTACTGGCTTACAACCATCACTGTTATATTGGCTGAAAGCGACCTATCTCCAAGAGAGAGATGGCAACCGGATACAGAATCTTGACGTTGACGGATTTCTGTTGCACGACGCGTTTACGCTTCCGAGGGGGAGGGCGGAATCCTATGCGTACGCAATCCCAAATGAGGCGTACGTCGATGGCGAGATTGTTCTCAATTTTAACCGTCTAGCAGGGCCAAATGCCGCGGTGTCGGAAGTCTCTATCCTTGAGGCTAAACCAAATACCGAGGCGGATCGTGCCCGTACCGAATCGGAAGAACTAAATGATGCAACAATCGGTCGGGCAATTCGTTTGAGCGAACAGGTTGTGATCGATGGGCGTCTAGATGAATGGCCGCTGCTGTACCCAATGCTTCCTCAGCGTTACGACAATCCTGCGGATTCACCGGTAACGCTCTATGCCCAGTGGGACGACCATAATTTTTATATTGCGGGAATTATCAACCGACATGCGGACCCACCTGTGACGCCTCAAAAACCTAGCGGCGATGAGGCGTTACATCTGTTTATTGATACGATGCTAAACCGTTCTCCCGGGATGTATACTGCTAGCGAACACCACTTCGTCTTTACTATCCACAATCCGAATCGTCCTGAACCCGAAGTCCATCCATCACAGATACATCATCACCTCGATGCCATTCCGGCAAACATTGATTTTCACGAGCATATCGACGTGCAGGCAACACGAACAGACACTGGATACATCCTCGAAGCCAGCATCCCAAAAGACTTGGCGTTAAATGCATTTCAACCAACCCTTGACCGTTCTATCGGTTTGAATTACATTATGGCCAATCTCCAATTAACGACAGGCGCTTCTGACTGGTTCGCTTATGCTTCGGACGAACTCACGGCTCCACCAAGTCGTTGGAACGAAGTTGAGCTGGTAAATCGAGTTAGTGGAAGTGCTATCTTAATGGATGAGCGGGCAGCCCGATCGGTCTCAGCCTTCAATGCTGGCGAGACGTTAACCCTCTGCGTGTGGGATGCTGACCGAAATACCGATCGCCATCGGGTGGAATCCATTGAAGCTGAGTTACGAAATGATACGACCGGTCAATTGATACCGACTGTCCTTTATGAGTCTAACTTGGTTGCGCTTAGCGATGATATTCCGGATAACGATTTTGGGAAGAACAGCTCCCTTTTCGCAGTAAAGATTGCCACAACCTACGGTGAAGAAGGGGAGGAGGGGACAGATCCACAAATCCTTTCTGTTCGTGGTGAAGAGATAGTCTCTTTGAGATATGTTGACCCATACTATAGCAGTGCTGAACGGCACCGCCCGGTGAGCGCTACCGTGAGTGTCAACACCGGGTCGACTGGAACCATCGCAATCACAACAGAATTAGGCGAATCAGTGAGTACGTTTCAGCTTGGTGAAACGCTGTACATAGGGGTCGAAGATCCCGATCTGCTGAAGCAAACTGATGAAGCAGAGATTGAAGACATGTCCGCGGATGGGAGCGCTAATTCCGTGACACCCAGCGTTAAGGAGATAGCGGTCCAACTCGTGGTCCCTGAAACCGGAGAGCTTGAACCTGTTAAGCTAACCTTTGAACCAGCTCAAGCACGCTATATCGGTTCGATTGTGACGGGGTACAGTGAAACCCCAACACCGAATGATGGACATTTGGATGCACAGGGCGGGCAGATAGCAGTGGCAATTTATGTGGATGAGATTCAGGTTGCCGGCAGAACCAACGTTCCGGTAAGCGCGCAGGCAACCGTCACCATCGGTGATACAGGGCAAATCGAGTTGATTGGCATAGATGACCTTAAGTTCTTGAACAATCAGAAATTTTTCAGCACGGGCAGCCGGATCGCTGTGGTGCTGCGTGATACCGATCTGAATCGTGATGCGGATCGGCGGTTGACCGTTGATGTGCTACTGACCGGAAATCAGCTCAACGACCGATATCAACTCACGCTAAAAGAGGCACACGATGTTCCAGGTCAATTCATAGGGCAATTTACCACCGTGTATGCAACAAGCGCGGATCCATCCAACAATATACTTGAAGTTACAGGCAAAGAGATTGTGACCGTCAGTTACATTGATGCCCTCAGCGGTTCTGGCAACACACAAGTTACCCTCACCGATACAGCGCAAGTCAGCGCTGGTATAGATGGGGTGCTCGATATTCTCAAAGCCAATTATGTTACCCGTCTGGAGAGCTTTAACGCGGGTGAAAGGCTCTACTTCCGACTCCGCGACGCGGACATCACGGCTGAGTTCGTCGAAATCACGCTCGTTGGAGACACGCTGAAGGACCGAGAAACGGTGCAGCTGTTCCAATCTATGGAGGAAGGGACCCGTATCTTCCCTGTAGAAGGCACTTTCTTCGGTTTCATCCAAACTGCTTATGACACACAGCGTCAGGAGAACGATGGCATCCTGCAAGTACAAGGCACGGAGCAGGTCCGTGCCATTTATCTCGATGAATTACAATCTACTGGCAAAACGGATGTCGAGTTTTATGATACGTGTGAAGCACATGTCGGCATAACCGGATCACTCAGAGTCCATAACAAGAAAAACTTTGATTATGCCTTGGTTCAGAATATAGAAATATCAGGACTGCAAGCTGGTGACACATTGATTTTGGAACTCCAAGATGCCGATCTTAACACCACAACCGCAGTTGCACAACTGTTTGAAACCGATTTTACGGAAAACATGGTTCGGGATAGTACCGAGATAACCTTGGTTAAAACGGCAGACAGTGTTGACATCTTTCGTGGTGAAGTCAAAACCGTTTACGGTGACAGTCCTATTCCGAACGACGATATCTTGCAGGTGCAGGGCAACGGTGTTGTGACATGCAGTTATATCGATGCGTTACAGAATACAGGAGCCACACAAGTACCAGTCCAAGTGAGACTCTCTGTTGAAACAGGGGATACAAGTGAGCTGGAAATCTACAGTGCAGACAGTGGGATTGTTATCAGTGGTTCCCGTGTGGGCACTGGAAGTTTCAATATCGGTGAAAAGCTGAGGGTTCGGTTGAGGGATAATGACCTAAATTTGTCTCCTACGACACCAGATACTACGCATGTAACAGTCATGGGCAATGTCTTTGCCGATCAGGTTCAGGTTATTTTGCGGGAAACATCAATCAATAGCGGGGTCTTTGAGGGCGACCTATGGACTCAAAAAGGGGAACCGTTAACTATTGAAAACGGCGCAGCAATCGTCACGGATGAAATCCTGCAAATCACAGATAAGGAGGTCATCACCATTGCATATATCGATGCGATTACTATCACCGGCGAAACCGAGGTTCACACTCAGGTCCAAGCGCTGGTGTTGGGGAGTAGTGCGGGGGTCCTGCGCATTGTTGATGCCCACATCGTTGATTCGTTATTAAGCACCGACGCAGCTCGTACTAGCTTTACATCAGTCCCGCGAGAAGATTTCGCATCGGTCCATGAATTAGGCAGCTTTAATGCCGGTCAAACAATCTACTTCTGGCTCGAAGATCTATTTCTCACCACAATCGTCAAAGCGGATGAAGTTAAAATTATGGTGTCTGGGGACAAAACAGGCGATAGGGTCGAAGTTATCCTCGGCAAAAGGTTGGGAACGGAAGGAATTTTTACCGGCGCTGTTCCGACGCGATACGGCACAACCCCTGTTGCAGATGAAACGCTAGACGTCCAAGGTGACGAAGAGATACGGGCAACTTATACACCGAATTTTCTAGGGGTGAATTATCCCGTTGTCGAAGATTTCGCGTATACCAACAGAGGCACTCGTGGGTATCTCGCAATTACGCGTGGAGACGGCAGCCCAATTCAGCATTTTAATGTAGGCGTTCCCCTCCATTTTCGCCTAGAAGACTCAGATTTGAATCGTGACTCGTTCAAGATTGAATCGACAGCCCTAAAAATTGTAACGGCAGCACAGGAGACGTCCATCGTTTTATATGAGGAGAATGCAAATTCACCTATATTTCAGGGACGGATTCCCACACAGTATGGGCGATCAATAATTGATGAGTCAGCCAACGATTCTGCCACCTTGACAGCAGAGGTCCTTGGCTTGGTTGGCGGTGACACTGTCAGAGCAATCTATGAGGATGCACTCACAGATACCGGCGAAACTAACATCGAAATCAGTGCGAGCTGTCGGGCGAACTCTGTGGCTTGGGTGCCGTATACAGATCGCCCTGTGCTGATTGATGGACATGAAGACGGTTGGCCCCTTGAGAAGGTCATCAAGACCGCCCAAGATGACGGGCTTTTGTGGCTGCAGTGGGACCGCGATAACCTGTATCTGCTTGCACAGGTTTATGATGAGGAGGTTGTTGTGCCGGATGTTATCGAATATTATCGCGGCGCAGACGCATTAGAGCTGCATATAGATTTGGAACCGGACGCGGTCAAAAAACCAAATTATTTACAGACGGAGAAAGATCCAAACCGTTACGTCATCTGGATCTGTCCACGGGGCGGCGGCTTCCACGGTGACCGCCCCTATATCGGACAGGGCGCACCGGAATTTATTCCGAACTACCAAGCGGCGAACCTCGACGTTGCGGTACGACAACGGACAAATTACTATGTGATTGAGGCCCGTATTCCGTTTTTCCCTGTGCTCCGCGGATTTCATCCCCTGAAAATGAGCCAACAGAATCGTATCGGTTTTAACTTTGTTATTCACCGATCCAACAATCAAGCGATTTATTGGGCAGCTCAGATACCAGAGGCAGGTTCGGTGTTTCCGAGCGATTTGGGCATGCTGATTTTGGAGTCACCAACACCTTAGAGATAAAGGACTCTCGTTTAATCTCCCTCTGTTTTCTATTGACGTGGCTCCTGCGGGGTGATATGATTGAGAGGCACTGTTTCTCTGCACTTATGGAGTTCCACAGACTATCATGGATGCGACTACCCCACCAGTTACAGGCGTTATCCTTGCCGGCGGCCGCAGTCGCCGAATGGGTCAGAACAAAGCCCTGATGCGTTTGGGAAATGCGCCGCTGATTGTACACGTTATTCGGCAGATGGAATTGGTTACAGATGAACTTCTGCTCATCACGAATGAACCGGATTTATATAGGGCGCTGAGCGTACCAATGTATACAGATATACTGCCGGATATGGGGGCGTTGGGAGGGCTCCACACGGGATTAACTCACGCTACGCACAGTGTTGTGCTCTGTGTAGGGTGTGATATGCCGTTGTTGCAACCCAATCTTTTATCTCACCTAATTTCTCTGCTGAAAGATTATGATGCTGTAGTTCCCTGTGTTGAGGCAGCGGATGTGATGAAACCGGAACCTGTCCACATCTTCCAAACTTTGTCCGCGGTCTATTCTCAACGGTGTTTGCCCATTATTGATGGGATGCTGGCAACAGGTGAGCTACGGGTTCATGCGCTGTATGATCGCATTGATGCTCGTATCGTGCAACCGGAGGAATGGGAAATTTTCGATCCACAGGGCCTTTCATTTTTCAACATTAATACACCCGAAGATTTTGAGCAGGCTAATAGATATATCGGAGGAAATTATCATGCTAACTGTTGAAGAAGCACGTCAGCGAATGTTAGAAACCATCGGTGTTTTGCCCACAGAAACACGGGGTATCTTAGATTGTCTTGGCACTATTCTCGCTGAAGACCTTTATGCGAGTGAAAACATACCACCATTTAACAATTCAGCCATGGATGGCTTCGCCGTCATTGCAGCAGATGTGTCAAACGCTTCTAAAGCCCGTCCGGTCGAACTTTCGGTTGTTGAGATGATTCAGGCGGGATATGCGCCGGCAACTCGCATCCAGCAGGGCAGCGCTGCACGTATCATGACAGGCGCGATGATGCCTGAAGGTGCCGATGCCGTTGTGATGAAAGAGGTAACAGAACTCGAAGGGGATAAGGTCTCCATCTTTGAGGATGTGGAGAAAGATGAGAACGTCCGATTTACCGGTGAGAGTGTGAAGCACGGGGACTTAGTCATGCCCAAGGGGAAACTCATCCGTCCGCAGGAGATTGCGATGTTGGCGTCACTGAACCGATCTGAAATTCAGGTCTACAAACGCCCGAAAGTTGCGGTGGTTTCCACAGGTGATGAGCTGACCCCGCTCGGAGAGCCACTGACTGCGGGCAAAATCCGGGACAGTAATCGCTACGGCATCTGTGCCCAGGTCGCAGAGGCGGGCTGCGATCCGATTGACATGGGGATTGCTCGTGACAACGAAGCCGAAACGGAGGAAAAGTTTCGGGAAGCGTTGGCGGGAGCAGATGCGCTTATCACCAGCGGTGGGGTCTCGGTTGGCGAGTTCGACGTTGTCAAAGCGGTGCTCTCTAGGCTCGGTGAAATCAATTTTTGGCGCGTGGCGATGAAACCGGGGAAACCACAAGCTTACGGCATCGCTGATGGCAAACCTATCTTCGGGTTGCCGGGTAACCCGGTTTCCTCACTCGTTGTGTTTGAACTCTTTGTTCGGCCTGCTCTCCTCAAAATGGCGGGCCATTCGGAGCTGCTCCGTCCAACCTTCAAGGCAGTCTTGGAAGAAAATATCTCTAATAGAGATGGGCGTGTGAGCTTTATGCGTTCGATTATCACCTCACGCGATGGGAAGTATTACGCCAAGACGACGGGACCGCAAGGCTCCGGCATTCTGCACTCGCTTGTCTTAGCCAACGGTTTCATCGTTGTCCCGGCGGGTGCCACGATCGCCGCGGGTGAAGAAGTAGAAGCACAATTTATGGGGTGAGTAGGGAACAACGATCGTTGCTCCCTACCACGAAGTCACCGTAAATTAGATCGGATTATCTTTATATCCGGTTGGCTTCAATGTAATCCCAATCGTATTCTATACCCAGTCCAGGGTTCTGGGAAACGATAACGTTGCCTTCGGAGTCTATTGGATCCGTAATTGCCTTTAAGTACGGTGGGGGCTGGTTATAGTCAACGCCGGGACGTAAGAGTCCTCGCTCGTAATACCGGCAAGTCGCTTCAGGGGCTGCACACGCTAGATGGACATGCGGCGCACCCGTACCGTGCAATTCACACTGTATACCGTAAGCTTGGCAAATATTGATTAACTTCCAGCATCCAGTGATACCGCCGTAATTGATGTCAGTGCGCATCATATCACATGCGCCCTGTAGTATCCATTCCGCCCGGCTAAACACGCCGCCCGGAACGTGTTCCGGGGAACAGATGGCGATGTCCACCGCACGGGTAAGTCGCCGGTAGGACTCAACACGGGTCTCAATCATGGGGTGCTCCAACCAGTAGTAGTTGAGTTTCTCCAACTCCCGCCCTACCCAGATTGCTTCATCCAACGTATAGACACCGAATGGGTCCAGCATCAGTACCATGTCATCCCCGACCGCTTCACGCACTGCCCTACATATCTCGACATCTTCCTTCGGGAAGCCCGGCAACTGCGGGGCAGGTGCTTCGGTATGCGGATTCCAGCAGATGTAGGCGTGGACCTTGTATGCTTTATAGCCCTCCGCTTTACAAGCCAAGGCGTGCTCGGCATAGACTTCGGGGCCGCCTAGGTTGGGATAGGTGCTCGCATAGGCTTTCACCTGATCACGGGCGCCGCCCAGTAGCTGGTAGACTGGGACCCCTGCCTTGCGACCTAGCAGATCCCACAGCGCACAATCAACCACTCCGATTTCACCTTCAGATGGTCTGTGTCCAAAAGTGGACATCTGATCCAGCCAGTGCCAAATCTTCTCTCGATGCAGTGGATTTTCTCCCAAGATGAGTGGCTTGACAACCGTTTCCATGGTGGCTTTGTTGCCCCCGATCATATACCCATCAACGCCTTCATCGGTCGAAATTTTAGTAATTGCACCGACACTCTCGACCTCGTCCCCCCAGACACCATATCCCCACTTAGTGGGGTGACCTCGCGTCGTCGTTCGGAAATGGATTACCTCTATGTCAGTAATTTTCACGGTTCTCCTCCTGTATAGTGGTGGATTGGAAGTTGGATAACGTCAATTCTTCCTTACCTTATCCGCGAGATAATAATCGTAGATACAATATGAGTTCGTATGATATACTGAATACACCTACTTGTCGACAGGAAAATTATCTTTAGTGAATCATAAAAACAGATAGACACTTTCGCCCCCCATGTCCTGCCCCGCCTGTCCCGATACAATCGGGGACTCGTCGGTTCCGATTGCATCGAGAATCCCGAGAATCGGGAGATGCGGTGCGGTTAGAAACCGCACCTACCGGGTGATAGCCCGGATTTTTCCGTCCCCGGTAGGCGCTGTTTCTCCCGACAGGTCGGGATCCCGATTTATCGGGACGCACCGATTTGGAGTGTCTCATTAATTCTAAAATCCACCATTGATCCAAGTTGACTGGAAGGCTAGCCGCCTTATTCGCCCGTCCCGCCAGTTTGGGATTTCGCTTATGCTGAACAAGCAGGGGAAGAGTGATATCGGTTTATCATCAGGTATAGGAAGCCCCTCCTACAAAGCCCTCAACCCGTGGGAAGAGCGGCGAATCGATCCGAATAACGGATTAAACAGATGAAGCGGATAACGCGGATAAGAATGCGTAAAACGCGATGCGTGAAAGCAGATTGTAATGTATAGGGTTCATTAGTTCAATCAACCACGCAGCCCCAGCAGGGCGACATGTGTGTAGCATTGGGTCGGTGCGTGATAAAACAAGAACACCCCTGATAGGTTATCTTAGTGAATGTGGTTATTTATAGTGGCTCGTGCAAAAAGAAAGTGCTAAACACAAAGAAAACTGTAGGGGCAACCCTTGTGGTTGCCCTTTTGACTTTAGGAGCCTAGAAGATGAATAACATAGTACACAGAGCCGAACAAATTTATCGAGACGGGTTGATCTTGATGGAGTACAAATACTATGCCAATGCCCTATCCTATTTTGAACAGGCTACCGATCTCAACCCCGATTTCGCCCAAGCGTGGTTTCAGATAGGTCATTGTCGTTCCGAATTAGTCCAACGGCAAATCGAAAACACTGAAGAATATCTCTACACTGAAGAGGTATTTGAGCGTTATCAAGGAACAATAGAGGCTTACAGAAAAGCGATTGAACTTCAACCGGATTACGCAGACGCGCGCAGCTCTTTAGCGGAACTGTTCGACTATTTTGGAGAAAGCCAGTGGGGAGAATTAGAGTTTCCATCTGATTACATGCGGGCTATTGAATGGTATAAGCAAGCCGCCGAAATTGATCATGATTGGGCTGCTGCTTATCACCAAATTGGTCAGATATACACTCTGTTGATGGAAAATTGCGATGATTACGAAATCAGAGATCAGATAAACTTCGACGGTACACTTGGCATTGCAGAGGCACGCATAAAAACCTATCAACAACTCATTAAGGTCCAACCCGATAGTGCCGAGGCATACTACGAATTGGGCGAAGCATACACGCGTTGGATTAACCCTTTCATCACGCTGGAGGAAAACTATGGTGACGAAACCAGAGATGAAATTGAGGCAATGAAACAGGGCAAACATCCCCGAATTCAAGAGGTTCTCAAAAAGGCAATAGAAGCGTATCGTACAGCAGTAAGAATTAAGCCCAATTATGCGGCTGCCTATAACGAATTAGCAAAAGCGTATCAGTGGACTGGTTGGTTTGAGGAAGCGATTCAGGCCTTCAAACAGGCTATTGTATTTGGTAATATATATCGTATGGACAAAGCACGTGGAAGGCTGCAACACCTCGATGTAGAAAATGTGTACTGGGACTTCTACGATCTGAGAGAAGGAACAGTGCATCGAAACCTTGCGGAAACGTACCACGATTTGGGAAAACAGAACTTTGCTGATGGAAATTACATACAAGCTATTGAATGTTATCATAGTGCTATTGTGGCAGATTCACATTACGATGCGGTGTATTACGACCTCGCTGTTGCCAATGACGAAGTTGGGCGTTATGAGCTAGCACTCCTCTGGTATGAGCGTGCAAGACATACTTATGAATATCCTGATTTTCACTATCGTCTTGGGAAGGCGTTGCACAGAATCGGACGTTACCAAGACGCTGTTAAAGCATATCAGAAGGCTATTGATCGACAAACAACGGTTATAAAAGAATATGACAGACAGGCTTCCTTATTTTATATGCCTGAACCACTGGAGTACCCGGAATGGTGGGACGATATTTTCCAAGACAAAGAATTAGCCCGGTGCCATGAACCACTGCAAGATGCAGAAAACAGCGAAACACAATAGGAATTACACCCTTGGGTTTGTAGTAGCGCAATTCATTGCGCGTTTTGAAGATACCAACAACGTCGCCCCAGAATATCTGACACGATCTTGCCACGATAAAAGCAGTGCACAAACCCTGACGCTCATGTTCGACAATCGTGCGACAGAAACCGAGTTTTTCCTAAAAAACTCGATTTCTCTTCGTGTTTCGCGCTCTCTTATTATATGAACCAACCCTGAGAGGAGATGAAAATGTCTGTTCCAATTTTAACCTTTTTTAACAATAAAAGCGGCGTTGGCAAGACATCTTTGGTCTATCATCTAGCGTGGATGCTATCCGATCTTGATTATCAAGTACTTGCTTGTGACCTCGATCCGCAGGCAAACCTCACCCGCATGTTTATCAATGAGGAACGCCTAGAAATACTGTGGCCTGACGATGGAGAGAGGAAAACCATCTATAATGCCCTCCAACCGCTTTTGGACGGGACCGGAGACATTGAGCAACCTTACTTAGAGCAGATAGTACCGAAGTTGAGCCTCATCGTAGGGGATTTCTCGTTATCTGCTACTGAGGATGAGTTTTCGATCCAATGGCAAGCGTGTCTTGACCGTCGTCCACGTGCTTTCCGTGTGATTTCAGCACTATGGCGTATTTTACAAACAGCAGTAAATGATAGTGGTGCTGAAATTGTCTTGGTAGATGTGGGTCCCAACCTAGGGGCTTTGAATAGAGCGGTACTGGTTGCGACGGATTGCATTATCGTTCCGCTTGGAACAGATCTGATTTCACTTCAAGGACTGCGTACCCTCGGGGCGACGCTACGAGATTGGCGAAATGGGTGGAAAGATAGATATGACCGTAACCCCATCCCTGACCTATGTATGCCTGATGGGTTGATTCAACCCATTGGCTATGTGGTACAGCAGCACGGCATTCGTTTGGGGCGTCCCATTACGGCATACGACACGTGGGTCAACCGTATGCCGGAGGAATATGCCCGAAACCTACTGGACGATAACGATGGGCCTTACCCCGCGACACCGGCACAAGATGAAGAACACGCCCTCGCGACTGTCAAGCACTACCGAAGTCTGGTGCCGATGGCACAAGAAGCACGCAAGCCTATGTTTCATCTCACCCCGGCCGATGGCGCAATTGGCAGCCACGCTGCTGCCGCCAATACCGCCCGCGACGATTTCAAGGCTTTGGCTGAGAAGATAACCGCAAGAATTAAACTTGGGCGCTCATGTTAAGAAATGGTGCAACAGAAACCGAGTTTTTTCTTCAAAACTCGGTTTATCTTCGTGTTCCGCGTAGCGGAATCCTCGATGAATCGGGACTTGCACTTTCTTTTTATATGAGCCAACTTGGGGAAATGAACCAATGAACTATAGTAGATTTCAGAATTAATGAGACACTCCAAACCGAACTGCATTGCCCCCCGGCCCGGTAGGTGCGGTTTCCAACCGCACCGCATCCCGACGAGTCGGGACAGGACACGGAGAGCGAAAGCGTCTATTTATTTTTAGGATTTACTATAATGAACCAAAACAATCTGAGATAGGTATAAATTATGTCAAACCGTAACACCCGAATCCGAGACAATCACGACCGAGGCACGGTCGGCGAGTTTCTGAAAGCCAACATCGAAAACGGTTCATCGCTCTCGGTGGTATCGGCGTACTTCACAATCCACGCCTTTGAAGCGCTCAAAGCGCATCTGTGGAAAATTGACGGACTTCGATTCCTGTTCGGCGAACCCGACTTTATCAAAAATCTCGACACAAGGAACACCGATCCGAAAGCCTTCAAAATTGAGGACGAGGGTCTGCAGCTTGACAAGCCGCTTCAACAAAGACCCATTGCTAAAGAATGCGCTGACTGGATAGACCAGAAGGTTGAGATTAAATCAACCCGGCAATCAAATCTGCTCCACGGGAAAATGTATCACATCGCCAACAACGACGCAAACAAAGCCATCATGGGCAGCTCCAATTTTACCGTGCAGGGACTCGGATTAGGTCAGTCCAACAATAACATCGAACTCAATCTTGAGGTGGAGGACGACCAAGACCGCGGCGACCTGAAAGCGTGGTTTGATGATGTCTGGAATGACAAAGAGCGGGTCGAAGATGTAAAAGAACAGGTAATCGCTAGGTTAAAGAAGCTGGGGGACGATCAGGGGCCAGAGTTCATCTATTACAAGACCCTTTACGAGCTGTTCCGGGATGAATTAGAGACCCGCATGAACAACGAGCAGACAATAGAGGATACGCATCTATACGACACAAAAATTTGGGATACGTTGTACGCCTTCCAGAAAGATGGTGTAAAAAGCGTTATTGCCCGGCTGTTACGGCACAACGGCTGCATCCTCGCCGATAGCGTGGGGTTGGGCAAAACCTACACAGCGTTGGCAGTGATCAAGTTCTTTGAATTGAGAAATGAGCGTGTGCTGGTGTTGTGTCCCAAGAAACTGCGCGAAAATTGGGCCCTGTATCCAGTGTATTACAGCCAGCGCAACAACCCTTTTGATGGGGACAAATTCGGTTACTCACTTTTATCACATACCGACCTATCCCGTTACGAAGGCGATGCCGACGGCACCGATTTGGCAGGCTTTAATTGGAGCAACTTTGACTTGGTGGTGATCGACGAATCGCACAACTTCCGTAACGACACCAAACCCACCCTTGATGATGCCGGTAATATCATCCGTCACAGTCGTTACACACGACTGTTGGAGGAGGTTATCAAGGAGGGTGCCCAGACGAAGGTGCTGATGCTTTCAGCGACGCCGGTCAATACGTCCCTCATTGACCTACGGAATCAGATTTACCTGATGACCGGAAAGCGCGAAGAGGTCTTCCAGAAAAGTTTGGGAATCAGTAATATCCGCGCGTTGCTGGGGCAGGCACAAAAGACGTTTAAGGCGTGGGAGGACAACCCGGATGCGGGTGGCCGCAGAGATAAGTCGAAGTTACTGAATGAATTGGGAGCCGATTTCTTCCAGCTGCTTGGCGGCGTTTCTATCGCTCGCTCTCGGCGGCACATTGAGAATTTTTACGCGGACGAAATCGACAGAATCGGCGAGTTTCCCGAACAGCTGAAACCGGAAAACCATCACCCACCCACTGACCTAGACGGCGCACTCTCCTATAAATACTTGGCGGATCAGATAGAGAAATTCTCCCTGTCTGTCTACACGCCGTCCAGTTACGTTATCGGTGAAGAAGCAAAACAGCGATTAGCAAAAGAGAAACAGGACTTCCGTTTCAACCAGTTGGACCGTGAGAAGTTCCTGATTGGGATGATGCAGACCAACTTTCTCAAGCGTTTGGAGAGCTCCGCACATTCCCTCACAGAAACGCTCCAACGCACAATCGGCAAAATTGACACCTTGTTGGAAAAGATTAATCGCTACGAACAAAACCAGGGGATGCCGGAAACAGAAACTGACCGTCTAGTAGAAACCGACATCCTACCGGAGGACGACGAAGACGATGAGGAGTTTCTCGTAAATAAGGCGCGCCACCCCTATCACTTGGGAGAATTGGATTGCGTCCGCTGGAAAAAGGATCTCATAAAGGACAAAAGGACGTTGGATAAGGCGTTGGAGAGCGTCAAAGGGATTACGCCTGAGCGAGATGGCAAACTGCAAGCGATTAAGGCGCATATTCGCGACAAGGCAGCACACCCCCCAACCGACAGGGACGGGGAGATTAACCGCAAGCTGCTGGTATTCACCACCTTCAAGGACACGGCGGATTACCTCTATGACAACCTGTCGAATCTGGCAGCGGAATTGAACCTGAAGGTGGCGATGGTCTCCGGCGACGTGACGCGCACCCAATCCCGTCCAAACAACTTCAACGCCATCCTGACCAATTTCGCACCACGAGCCCGGGGCCGCGCTGACAATAATGGCGATGAAATTGACCTGCTCATCGCCACCGATTGCATATCGGAGGGGCAAAATCTACAGGATTGCGACACGGTGCTGAACTACGACATCCACTGGAATCCGGTGCGTATTATCCAACGTTTCGGTCGTATCGACCGTATCGGCAGCCGCAACCTCTCGGTGCGAATGATTAACTATTGGCCCACCGAAGATATGGAGGTATATCTGCGCTTGCAAAGTCGTGTCGAGGCGCGCATGGCACTCGCGGACGCCGCCGCAACCGGCAGTGAGGACCCATTGAACGAATCGGCATACGAACAAGCCCAGATGGAACTGAATTTCCGTGACCAGCAACTGAAGCAGCTGCGCGAAGAGGTGCTAGACTTCGACGACCTCTCCGACGGGGTTGTGCTGAGCGATTTTACGCTCGACTACTTCTTCACCCAACTGTTGCGGTATCTGGAAGACAACAAAAGAAAATTGGAAGCGACCCCCAACGGCGTGTATGCGGTCACCCACGATGAAGACCGGCCGATGGAAACGGGTGTCATCTTTTTTCTCCGCCAACGGAACGCTAGCACGGATATACAGAGAAAAACAGCGAGTCCCATCCACCCCTTTTATGCGGTCTATATCCGCAACACCGGTGACATCCGCTACGGTTGTGCAAACACCCGACAGGTGCTCGATCTGTTTGAATCGGCGGCGGCCGGTAAGATCGATCCGTTACATGACCTGTGCATCCAGTTTGACAGCGACACCCAAAACGGCGAGAACATGACGCTCTACAACAAACTGTTGAAAGCGGTCATCGCTCACATCAGCAGGGCGCATACAACAACGCAAACCAGAAATCTGAAGCGTGGCGGTCCACGAGACTTAAAACTAACTCCGAGATCTGCAACTCCCAGAGATGCCAGCGATTTTGAGCTGGTGACATGGCTAGTCATCACAACCCCACAGTCATAGCAAGTAGATAGTTTTTTGTACCACGATCTGTTAGATTGTGATCCCGCCCCGCAAACTGTATGAGGTTGTAAAAAATAAATCGGTAATTCTAGATGTGCCCCAGGCCCGGTAGGTGCGGTTTGCAACCGCACCGGACATCGTTTGAAGATTACCGAATTTCATAAGCTCCCTTCAGTTGCATAACAAACAGGAACGAAACAGATGAACAACGAAGAAATCAGCAAGAAGCAAGAAATTGAATCCGCCTTGGCGGGGATGATTGATGGCGATCTTTTGGAAACCTCAAACAACCTACTTGAGGTGCTAGACTACCACGCGCCACTCACTGAGGAACTTCTGGAAACGGTGGATAACTTTATTCAGGAACATCCGGCTGAAAACGAAAACACCAAGACCGAACAAGAATTCCGCAAGAATGCCAAATCAATAGAATTGGTATCTCAAGTTGGGAGCGATGAAATTGCTAACAGTCAGCCAGACCGCTTGGAGTCAAGAACCTTCGACGGGGGACTTATACAGAGTTTTGTTTTCTGTGCTGTCGAATTAAAAGATAAAGACTACTCCCGGAGCAAATACGCCCAGTTTACACGAGAGGTCAACAAACGGCTCCCCCTTGCGACTGTGGTGTTCTTTCGTGTTCAAGACCGTTTGACCATCGGCTTTGTTGGTCGCCGTCAACACAAACGCGACCCAAATCTCGACGTGCTGGAACAGGTCAGCCTAATCAAGGACATTCGCCTAAATAACCCACACCCAGCGCATAGAGAGATTCTGTATGAACTTTCGTTGGACGAATGCGAGAAGTGGATGGACGCCAACAAGCAACCGGAAAACTTCGATGGATTGCTCGCGGCGTGGCTTGCCCGACTGGATACCGAGGAGCTCAACAAGAAATTCTACCGGGAACTGTTCGCTTGGTTTGAATGGGCGGTAGCTGAGGGGAAGTTTCCGACGGACAAAAATCGCACTGTAGATCCGGAGGAGCACGTCATCCGCTTAATCACGCGCTTGTTGTTTGTCTGGTTCATCAAAGAGAAAGGATTGGTTGCCGATGAACTTTTCAATGAGATACAAGTCTCCCCCTTACTGAAAGACTATGACCGTGAGGCCGGTGATTCCTACTACCGTGCCGTACTACAGAACCTGTTTTTTGCCACACTGAACACCGAGATAGAGAACGCCGAGGGTGAGAAGCGTGGATTTAGCAAAGAGAGGAACCCAGACCATCGCAATTTTTCACGTTATCGCTATAAGGATCAGATGCACAACCCTGATAAACTACTGGAACTGTTTGCCCAAACGCCGTTTATCAACGGTGGCTTATTCGATTGCCTCGACAGCTTCAAGGCGACAAGAGACGGAGGCTACCGTATTGACTGCTTTTCTGATAAAGACTACAAGAAATTAAGCATTCCTAACTGTCTCTTTTTTGACAAGGACCGCGGTTTGATTCCTCTGCTCAATCACTATAAGTTTACTGTTGAGGAAAACACGCCGATAGAGCAGGATGTCGCATTAGATCCAGAACTACTCGGCAGGGTATTTGAAAACCTGCTCGCCGCATATAACCCTGAGACCGGTGAGACAGTACGGAAACAGACCGGCTCCTACTATACCCCGCGCCCCATCGTGGACTACATGGTGGAAGAGGCGTTAGTAGCAATACTAGCACAGCAGGTGCCGCCGACGGACGAAGATACGAAGTTTTGGGACGAGCGGTTGCGCTATCTTTTCGAATATGCACAAGTGTTTGACGATGCAAACGAATGGTTTGATGACGATGAGACCGACGGAATTGTGCGGGCAATTTCAGAACTAAAGATATTGGATCCGGCGGTCGGTTCCGGTGCTTTTCCGATGGGTGTCCTTCACAAACTGACCCTCGCACTGCGGCGGTTAGATCCGGATAACAGCCGGTGGGAGCAGTTACAGCGAGACCGTGCCGGAAAGCGGGCACAGGCGGCTTTCAAGATCTCAAATCAACAAACGCGAGAGGACGAACTAGTAGAAATCAGCAATACTTTCGAGCGTTACCGCGATTCGGACTTTGGACGGAAATTGTATCTGATCCAAAATAGCATCTTCGGTGTGGATATTCAACCGATTGCGTGCCAAATTGCCAAACTTCGTTTTTTTATTTCTCTTGCCATTGAGCAGGAACCGAATAGCAAAGCCGCAGACAACTTTGGAATTAAGCCGCTGCCGAATCTGGAGACCCGTTTTATTGCAGCGAATACGCTAATCGGCTTGCAATTATCCGAAACCAGATTGTTGCTTCAAGAGGATGCTATACAGCAATTAACCAGAGAAATTGAGGGAATTCGTGAAAAGCATTTCCTTACAAACAATCGAGGGGAAAAACTTGATCTCGAAGAGCGGGAGGACGAGCGTCGGGAACAGTTGGAAGCGGAATTGGAAGGTGAAAAAGAAAAATGGATGGAGCACCAACAACGGGAAATAGAACGAAAAATTGCTCAACTTCCCAATCCGAAACACCGCAAGCAGTTGCGGGAAGTGGAACAGAAAAAGTATAAAGGGCGCAAGAAAAAATTTGACCTCAGCTTTGACGATGCTCGCAAAATCGCCTATTGGGACCCCTATGATCAGAATGCTTCTGCTGGTTTCTTTGATCCAGAGTGGATGTTTGGGGTTAGGAAAGGATTTGATATTACAATTGGCAATCCGCCTTATGTCAGGGCGGATTCAGGTGATGAACACCTCAAAATGCGCCAGAAAATTGAAGATAGCAACCAGTATGAAACTCTTTGGGAAAAGTGGGATCTGTATATTCCGTTCATTGAGCGCAGCTATAAGCTGCTCAAGCCCGGCGGCTTTACTACGCTCATTGTCTCGGATGCCTATTGTCATTCAAAGTATGCCCAGAAGTCACAAGACTGGTTTTTGAAAAATAGTCGAATCTTACGACTAGACTTCTTGAGTAAGATTAAAATCTTTGAGGCGGGGGTTCATAACGTCACCTATCTGTTTCAAAAGGCAGATGGTAGTCATCAAAAGCCAGAACGCCGTGTTCATGATCCCGAATTTGGTGCGGTCAATTTATTGCCAACTAACGAACAGCATGAATTAAGCTATCGTGTCTTTTTCCCGGAAGATACTGATTTTCAATCTTTGTCAATCCTAACGGTAACCCTAGACGAAATTTGCTACATCACAAAGGGAATGGTTGTCCATGCTCACGAAAAAAAAGCACCAGGGGAATTTGAGTTAAGAGATTTAGTGTCAGACGTAGAGGATGAGTATCATCCGAAACCATTTGTAGAAGGTAAACACCTTGCGAAGTGGCTTCCTGCTATCAATAAATGGTTAGAGTGGGGAACGGAACGAGCTCCTAATTTGTTTAGCCGTCCGACGTTTCCTGAACTATATAAAGTTGATGAAAAAATACTCGTTCAGCGTAGTCCCGGGCCGGATCCAAAGGCTTGTTATGACGATTGTCGATTGCATTTTACAGAAAGTAGCGTAGGTTTTCTTCCTTGGTATAGCTTGACAGAGGTTCGTAACAGATCTATCAAAAAGCAGACGCGCTATCATGACGAAACACCGTACCGTCCGGATTTGCCCGCGCGGGAAGAACTTGAAGAGACTAGTCGTCGTTTTGCTGTGAAATTCTTGATCGGCGTTATGAACTCTACTGCCGCTCGTGATTTCTTGAGGGCAAATCGCCGCAGCAATATCCACCTATATCCTGATGATTGGAAAAAGTTGCCGGTTCCTGATGTGTCACCTGAAGAACAAGAACCAATTATTGAACTTGTCGATCAGATCCTCGACGCCAAACGCACCGATCCGGACGCCGATGTATCCAAACTTGAAAAAGAGATTGATCAGATAGTATACTTCTTATACGGTCTTGATGTTGATGAGACTGACATTGTGGAAGAAGCGGAAAATGTCTGAATCACGGATTAGACGGATTAAGCGGATAGCGCGGATTTTTTCAATCCGTGTAATCCCTGAATCCGCGCGAATCAGCGATTCTGACAATGAGGGAATTGCCAGTATGGAGAAAAAGGAGTAAAAATGTCAAATCAATCTAACACCTCAAATGATACGCCACGCACGGTTCAAGACATCATTGACGATATAAAGGAGAAATCGGCAGATGGCACCTACATCTTCCGAGGTGAACCTGAATGTAATGAAAAGATCTCCTCAAACCTCTGGCGTGAACTTGACGCAGTTAAGGTGAAATACTCTGATATAAGGGAGATTCAATCCGGAATTATAACAGATGCTAGGGAGTATGCAGAAAACGAAAAAAGCGATTTTGAAATTCTCACCGACCTCCAACACTACGGAGGTAAAACCAACCTAATTGATTTTACGACTGATTACAATATTGCCCTCTTTTTCGCCTGTTACGGGTCTCCGACTAAATGCGGCCGGGTTATTATCTTGCGGAAAACCGAGAAAATAAAAAAGATGCTGAGACACCCGCAAACTCCAGAAATTCGCGTCTGTGCCCAGAAGAGCGTATTCGTTGAACCTCCCAAGGGTTATATTGAACAGAAATACAAGGTAATCTGTATACCAAAAGACCTTAAACTCCTCATATTACAACACCTCCGAGAAAATCTTCCAGACGAAATATCTCTCAAAACTATCTACAACGACATCCATGGCTTTATTAGAAGTCAGAGAGACAATTGGTTAGCTTACAGAGATTTTGATAGCGGGCTCGCCTCCCAAAATAAAGCGGATGCAGCGAGGACATTAAAAGAAAAACGAAAAGCGTGTACAGAAGCCGTTCAGCATTATACCGATGCCTTAGATCGCAATCTAGAACTTTCCTCAGTCTATAACAATCGTGGTACTGCTTACAAGGATATAGACGAGCATGACTTAGCCATTGAAGATTTTGACAAAGCAATACGACTCAATCCTGATGATGTTGGTGCCTATAGTAATCGTGGGGCTATTTACAGCAATAAAGGTGATTTTGACTTAGCCATTGAAGATTTTGACAAAGCGATACGGCTTAATCCTAATTATGCCGGTGCCTATAATAACCGAGGTAAGGCTTGTAGTGATAAAAACGATTTTGACCGTGCTATTACGGACTTTGACAAAGCAATTGAGTTGAATCCCAATGATGCTGAGCCCTATAACAATCGTGGGGCGGCGTACCACAGCAAAGGCGATTTTGACCATGCCATCATAGACTTTGACAAAGCAATACAGCTAAACCCTAATTACGCCAACGCCTACAGCAATCGAGGTAAGACTTATGGTGATAAAGGTGATTTTGACTTAGCCGTTGCAGATTGTGATAAAGCAATTGAGTTGAATCCCAATTATGCCAATGCTTATAACAATCGTGGTGTTGTTTACAGCAAACAGGGCAAAATTGACTTAGCTATTACAGACTTTGACAAAGCAATTGAGTTGAATCCCAATTATGCCAATGCCTATAATAATCTCGGTATTGCTTACCATAATAAAGGGTTGTTTGACCGAGCCATTGAAGACTATGACAAGTCCATAACACTAAGACCGGATTTTGCCAATGCTTATAGCAATCGTGGGATTGTCTACCGCGATAAGGGTGATTACAATCGTGCTATTGATGACTTTAACGAGGCAATAAAACTGAATCCCAATTATGCCATAGCCTATAACAATCGCGGTGCGGCTTACCGCAATAAAGGAGATTATGACCGTGCCATCAAAGATTGCACCAAAGCGATAGCACTGGAACCAGATTATGCCGAACCTTACAGCAATCGCGGTGCGGCTTACCGGAACAAAGGCGAGGTTGACCGTGCTATCGCAGACTATGACAAAGCGATAGTACTAAAGCCTGATTCTGTCGAGGCACATTACAATCGTGGGATTGCTTACGGGGAAAAAGGGGATTATGACCGTGCCATCCAAGACTATACCAAAGCGATAGAACACAAACCGGATCTTGCAGAGGCTTATAACAATCGTGGTAATGCTTACACTAAACAAGGCGAGTATGACCGTGCGATTGAAGATTATAACAGGGCGATACAGCGGAAACCTGACCTTGCTGAATCTTATATTGGGCGGGCAGTGGCGCGGTTACACCTGAAAGAATGGGGAAACGCAAGAATGGACCTAACGAATGCCAAAAATATGGGACTGAATATCATCGCTTCATTTCGTAACGATTACGGAAGCGTTGAAGGTTTTGAGCAGATAACAGGAGTTCAATTACCCGCAGACATCGCCGCAATGTTGACACCCCAGATAATTACCATGCGAAAAGAAGAAAGCGGAGAAGCAACTCACGAATCGGCGAGCGATGCTGAAATCGGCTTGGACGAGATAATAAGAAACTACGATCGAGCATGGAAAACTCTAGCCAAACCTTGAAGTATTTGACAATTGAGGACATTATAATGGTCCCCAATATTTGGGCCAGGAGTTAAGTAAGATTTAACGTCTAACTCACAGCCAGAAATGGAGGCCTAAAAATGTCAACCAAACGGATTCGTCATACGGCGAAATTCAAGTTTAGTATTGCTGTTGAAGCTA
>JAJEAL010000132.1 GCA_022822785.1 Candidatus Poribacteria bacterium | reverse complement strand
CGAGTTTTTGACAAAAACTCGGTTTCTCCCTTTTTATACCTACCACGAAATGCAAGGCATCAACTACAGTAAACACGAGAAATCAAGAGACATTTACCAATCCTAGTCTCGGAACGGACAACCCCGACCCACTCGAAGTTTCCGAAGTCCCCTGCAACTCCCTCCGATAAATCGGGATTCAAAGCAACTTGTCTTTCCCCTCTTATCAGAGGGGGTGGGGGATTTAGGGGGTTGGTTGTGCATTGAAAGTGTATTAATTTCTAAAATCTACTATAGATTCGGAGAATGTAATGTTACAAACATGTGTACGGTCAGCCGCTCTTTTTTTTGTCGTGGTACTCAGTATTCTCGGTTGCAGTCGTGACGGTGTGTTTGAAACCCCTGACAGTATCAGGGTAACAACCCTCACCGACATACACGGCAGGAGAGGACATCGGATAGATGTCCGTATCGGTCCGAACAATGCTAACCCGGCTGATGCCGGTATGACCAAACAGGTTGTTCTGGAGATATATGACCCTGACGTGAGTACCCATACGCTTTATCCGGTAATAGAGACCGACAGTATCGGTATCGGCAGGATGGTTGATCTTTTACACAAAGCCACGGAGATTACCGTTGTTCCTGATCTGCCGGAGGATACCGAACCGTTAACCCGGATGTGGTTAACGCTCGGCGGCAAAGAGGGTGATTCGTTTTCAGGCTATCTTCGTGTTGTTGCACCGTCCGAGACCGCGTACCTCTCACTGAGAGGGGTAATCACTAAGGAATACAAAGCATGGTTTTTCCGGACGATCAGTAACCCTCCGGAGGTATTGGACACCATGCCGGTCAGGGTGGTTGACATCAGCTATTACCTGAACCCTGACTTCACGGAACCGATCACTGACACCGCGTATGTCGGTGACACCGTCTACACCAGGGTGGAGTTCTCAAAAGCACCTCCCGTGGTTGTTGCCGGTGACGGCAGTGCCCTACCGCACCTGTCATCCACCGCACGATCAGGTGCGTTTCAGTATCGTGTAGTACCGCCTCACACACCGCTTGAGAGCGGGGAGGCGAAGCCCTATCAAAACACCGATCATATCTTCATCTGTAAGTATGTGATACGGGGAGGAGACTTCGCCGATACCTTCCGCAGTCATGCTCTCCACGGCACCGTGTCAGGCGCTCCGCTGCCGGTACGCTTTTTTGAGTATACCGGTGAGATACCCGCGAATGTCGGTGAGACTATCACCACCTCAGATCCCACTGACTTTGTCGGTCAGGTGTATACGATGCGGATTACTGAGCTGAGAGAAACCGATCGTAACAACTCAGTACCGCTAGCCGGTGTCACCGTCACCATCGCTTCAGGCCCCCGACAGGGAGAACACATCGTCACCGATCGAAACGGTCGTTACCGCTTCCTGAATGTCCCGGGAGACACCCTGCACCTTCGTGTTGAACGACATCACTTTGAACCCAAAGAAGTGATCGTGCACCGCTCCCGTCCCACCGCGCTTGCAAACGGTATTGTGCCGAATTACCCCGGCGACCCCCAACGGAACCCCGGCAACATTCTGATCGGCCAGGTATGGCCGGAAGAGGCCCGTGAGTTCCTTGAACGGAACTTGGTGGTGCATGATCTGTTGTATGTTGATTTCGGATCAATACCGATCACTGTAGCATCAGGAAATTATACGAGGGGGCTTGTTGCCGTATTTGCCAGTGGATCTATTAACTGGAATAGACCGATAGAAGTGTTGGCAGTTTTTATCCACGAGCTTGTGCATGCCCATCAAGACGCAGTAGCTTTCATTCATAGTGACGGGTTCATTCACGACTGGGTAAACACCCCTGAAGGAAGAGCGTTTGTAGCGGCAAAAGAAAAGGATGTGGCGGGGGCATATACCATATGGTTTGACCATGTTCCTTATTATAGGGATAGTGATCTTGAAAATGCGGCGGAAACTGTTGCTGTCTACTGGACTATTGAGCATCAGTGGGAAGGAGCACGAACGCCGATTTGGGGTGGTCACCAAGTGGGAAAAACACTGCAGGAACTCATACCGAACCGCTATCAGTGGTGTGAGGAGTGGATTAAGAAGAAATGATTCTCTGTTTTCCCCAGGCCCGGTAGGTGCGGTTTCCAACCGCACCACATAAGCGCGTGGGTTGAAACGGCGCAGTTAGAAACAGCGCCTACCAAACATGGGGAGCAAAAATGTCTATTTATTTTTAGAATTCACTATAAATCGAATTGAATAGAGATCTGCGTCCTTTAACAGAAATCGCAGGCGGATAGGCTGTCCCGAAAGCTGACTCACATCTGTGCCGCTCTTCCACGTTACTATCCGTTCAAGGTCATCACCAAAGACCTCCGGGCAATCGTCCAATCCGAAACCAGAGATGGCGTTGCCGGACGCATCCTGAATCTCGACCTGAATACTGCCTGCCCCAGAAGTTGAGAAGTTAATAACCAGCTGACCTCCCTTGAAGGTCAAAGGCTTTGTCACAAATTCCCCGCCGCTCAATGGTGCCTGCATTGAGACAAATCCATCAATTCGGATCGTATAGCGTCGCCAGCGACAATCGTCCCCCTGATGCGAATCTTCACTCGCATAGATGGAAATCTCATCGGGTGCGCCGTCAATATGTGATTTTGTCTCGACCAATCCCCAATTCTGATAGTTGTCACCGTAAAACCAGTTGCCTCTCAATCGCAAACCGGGACGGATAAACGATTCAGGCCAAACGTTGAAATGGCCCCCATCACGGCTGCTCATGAACATTCCATCCGTCACGGCTGTCCCCTCGCGCTCAGATACATGGCCTCGGAGACGGCGATACTCAAGCTCCGGCAAGGCCTTCGTCGATTCTGTCCACCCCCGATCGGTGTATCGGGTTGGAAAGCCGAGGAAGATATGTGGGGCACGGTAGTACGGAATAATCTGATTCGTGTACAATTCGCTGACTCGACTTGGCGAATAGTCCAACCATTCAGGATCAGACCAATTGAGGAAGTCTGGCGATGTCCCTGTGCGGATGTCGCGTCCGTCTCGGAAATCGCGATGGTATTCACGGTATTCGCCGCGCACCGTATCCCAAAAGGCAAGGTTCTGTGAGTCAAACGCACCTTTGGTGATTACGGGTTCATCGCTCATGAGCGACCAGTGGATGCCATCGGGGGATTTGAACGCATATAAAGTACGCTCAGCTGAACCGAGTGCCTTGTACTTTTCGTCCGGCTTGCAATCGGGATTCTCGTCCTTGAAAGGTGCGAAGTTGTGTGATCCGATCCCTTCCCAGATGATGTTGTTCTGTTTCCCACCATTAAACGCAATCAAGTCGAGTTCCGGTTTGGTCCAGTGTATCCCATCGTGGCTTTCAGCGTAACACACCACCTGTGGGTGATGGTCATTGTCAAAACCCTCAGTTGTATAAATGACGTGGCTCCCTCGGTAATACATCCGGTAAAGATCGCCATCCTGGAACACAGTTTTATAACCGCAGGTGCTACCCTCCCAGGGATTGTCATGCACACAGGCAACCTCTTGCGGTTGCGGATGATGTAACCGTTGCGTTGCACCAGCTATTTCCTCAATCAGATAATCGTCAACAAACAGTTCCAGCCGATCTCCGATGTCAATAGGTGAAACCGTTTGCGTGGTTGCATCTCTTAATAATGTAAGCATTGCGGAAGTGAGAGGTATCATAAATACCCTCCTTGTTGATTTTGGCTGATGCCGTAAGAGTCATTCAATTAGTAGCATAAACGAAATTAAAAAGGTAACATTTTACACACGAAAATGGGGAAACTGTTTCTATCTCAGTCAGAATGAAACGTTCTATCATAGACCGCTAATCGTATTACAAATAATTACAAACAATTACACTTTGTTTGCATCAAATTCAGATAAACATCAGAGATAGGAAATGACGTAAATTTCATAGTATGCCTGAGTAGTATTCCTGTATAAATTGCACAGAAACCAGTCATAGCACGGGTTCTCCACTTTTTTATCTTTAGCAAATTTTTCACAAAACTATGAAAACTATGAAAATTCTAAAGATTTTTTAACTAGGGCGTGTTGACATTTTGCTTTTGCTGTTGCCAAAAACGCTCAAGTCACTGAAAAAGCTGCCAGAAACCGAGTTTTTTCTTCAAAACTCGGTTTCTTTTCTAGGGGGGCTACCTTAGTGAACCGATTTGTGCCTCTCTATTATCTGATTACGATGAAATGTCAACAGAACCTAGCAACTTGAGTTACCATCAGTCCAGCGAACATTGTAACAGGAATAGGGCAAAAAAGAGAGCGAAAAGCAAAATTTTTGTCATCGCTTGCCGAAAAAGCAATCGTTTTTTCGCAGTGATTTTTGCTGTTGACCCAAGCAGAACAAAGGAGTAAAATGGCTATCGTATATTTCCAAAGTAAACAAAAAATCCAACCGCGGATCTGACAGATGGTATAGATGCCCCAATCCCTCTGACCGCCCATCCCGTCCGTGAATCCGCCAATCGAGCAGATCCATAGGAGTCCAAAATATGTCCACCATTAAACGACCCGCACCTGAAATTATTGAGGCGTTGTATGAATTGGGAACCGATGCCGTAACCTCCACCATGGAAGCGTTGGGAGTGCGCCGGACCTTTATGGAGGGGCCCATCGCTCGTGTGCCCGGAAGCAAAATTGTTGGACCCGCATTGACGCTCCGCTTCACACCACAGCGGGAAGATCAGATGCGAGGCTACCAGATACCGGGTGCCTCCGCCGAAGAATCGGAACCCGAAGGCGAAGAAGCAGGAGAGAAAACCTCTGCCCTGTGGGAGGTGATGTTTGAAGTGCAGGCTGGCGACGTGATCGTAGTTGACGGCAGAGGAGACCTCGCCACGGGCTGCTTCGGAGAGATGTTGATGACCTATTTCCAAGCGCAGGGCGGGGCTGGTGTCGTTATAGACGCCGGCATTCGGGATTCCGTGCCGATCTTCCAAGAACTGAAAGTGCCGGTCTGGTCGACCGCTGTGACCACCGGTGGGGCGGGGCACATGAACCTTTTTCCCGCTGACTTCAACCTTCCCATCGGTTGCGGCAAGGTCTTGGTGAATCCCGGAGACATTATCATGGCGGACGATGGTGGGGCGATCGTTGTGCCGCCCCGGTTGATACCGCGCATCCTCGACATTGCCGGCGAGCGTGAGGAGCATGAGGTCTTTGTCCGCATGAAGCTACGGGAGGGCGGGGATCTACGGAAATATTATCCGTTCAACGATGAAGGTAGAAAAGAGTATGAGGAGTGGTTGGCTGCTCAGAAGTGGTGAGTTGAGAGGGTGCTGAATTGAGAGGGGGTATTTCACGCCAAAATAGGATTAGCAGAGCAGAGAACGATTGCCCAGTTCAAGTATGAAAAGGAGAAGTTAGACTGATGAATTTCAAACAGAAATTAGTATACATTGGATTAGGAGCGCTTCTTGTAACGATAGGTTACATTCTGGCAAGTAGTGAGTGGAAGTTATCACTATTCGGATTAGGTGGTTCTTCCCTAGCTATGGGTTGTATGATGGCAAGTGTTGGTGCGCGAGAAAAAATGGTCTGCCGCCGTTTAGAAATCGTTGATGCAGCAGGTAAAATGGTTGCTTTTACCGATTCTGATGAAGATGGTGGGCACGTCTATGCACGTGATAAAGACGGGAAATATGCTGTTTCCATTGGTTCCGATGAAGATGGCGGGTACGTCTACACATACGGGAAAGATGGGGAAGGTTTTGTTTCATTGGACAATGATTCATTCGGAGGGCGTGTCGTTGCAAAAAGCGAAGATGGGACAAGTGTTGCAAGTCTAGGTATGACTACCTCTAAGCCAAATCTTCGTCTAACAGGGAGAGACGGAGAACGGTGGCTCATTACCCCTGAGTAAAATTTGAACTTTTAATCTCTGCAGGACTTATGCACTTTAATAGGGGTGAGATTACCCCGCCCCTACAACACCCCCAACTCAAATAACATACGAAAAAAGGAGATGTCATGCTCTCAACACACAACATGGGCGGAGTATCCATTCAGCCTGATGCGCTGCGAGCAATGCAGGCGAACGACTACATCCTCCATGCCCGCGATAAAAAATTAGAGAAAGTTGCCGTAGAAAAAATTCGGTTGCCGCGCGATCCGGAGGGACACACCCAGCGGTTGTGCTTGGTACAGGCACCAAACGGCATAATCTACGCCGCCCAACACACGCTGCTGCACAGGTCCACCGACGGCGGCAAAACATGGGAACACCTCCAGCGCGATCCCAATGTATGCATGGGTTGGCGGATGGCGTTCAACGATGAGGGGGTAATGCTAAACGTCAAACCCCCAGACAACGGCACACCACCGACCGTATGGGGATCGCACGACGAAGGGGAGACATGGGGGCAGATTGGGGGAATCGACGTTGGGACCTCGGATGTGCTCTCGCTGGGGTTCAGTATGACTCGTCTGAATGATGGCACACTGATGGTGCCGGTGCTGGTGGGAGCAGACAGGATTGGGGATCGTGAGGCAGCTGAGATAACGCCTGCCGTATGTCGCATCTACCGTTCACATGATGGCGGGAGTACTTGGTCTGATTACTCTGCCCTCGGCGAGTGGAGCTGTGAGGTCAATGTCGCACAACTGTCCACGGACAGACTATTGGCAGCGATTCGCTACCAACGCCCAAGCTTGTCCGATGATCCGCCAGATCTTTTGGAGCGGACCGGCGCGCTCGCAGCCGGTCACACCTTTCCGTACAAGCATGTATTCGTCGCCCACTCAGACGACGCAGGCGTTACATGGACGCCGCCACGACAGCTCGCCACTGTGCTGGGGCAGTGCTACGGATACGGCGTTGGGTTATCAAGCAAGCGCGCGGTAGTAATTACCGACCACCGATATCCCCGTAATATGAGTAGCGCGCGAGCAGTGGTCAGCCATGACAACGGTGAGACATGGCAGGACGAGGTGTACTACCTCAGTCACGGTCATGCAGCTGGCTATGCAGCGACAATCAGTTTGGACGGAGAAGAGATGCTGACGTTGACCGGCTCCTGCTACGGCGATGTGAGTGCTTGGGATAACTGCATCGGCAACACCGACTATGTGATTATCCGCTGGAGGCTAGTTTAGCAAGCACGGGCGGGGCAACCCCGCCCCTACGATTTTACATGAACTATCCGAGAGTGTAGGAGGGAAATATGTCCGAGACTGATTGGTCCGATGCCAAACGAGCGCGGGTTGAAGCAGCACAACGCCCCCGGCGCATCATCTTCAACGATGACACACACGAACTAGCGCTAGCGGACGCAAATACGCCTGAAGGCTTCTTAGCACATCGGATCGCGCCACTCACTGAAACGCAGGTCGGCACCATCTCATGGTCGGTGCTGTGTGGGCAGTTTGACGCACCAGCTTACGACAGTAAGGTACAGCCGATTTACGGTGACGCGCAAGGTGCACCGGTCAAATATTGGCACAGGGTGACAGAGAACGTCAAGACACTAGCACGGGAGCATCGCTGTCCGCTGCACTTGGTTTGTGACTTCGCGCACAAGCACAACATGGAGGCGTTCGCGTCGGTACGCATGAACGACGTACACGACAGCTTCATGGACGCCAACGCCATGACCGTTTGGAAGCGTACGCATCCGGAGTTTATGGTTGACACCCACGGAACGCTGCCAGAATTTGAATTGTACACGACCGCGCAGGATTTCTCGCATGAACCGGTGCGGCAACGCAAACTCGAAATCATTGAGGAGATCTGCCAACAGTATGACGTGGATGGGTTCGAGTTGGACTATATCCGCCACCCGGTACTGTTCAGCCGGCGGATGCGCGGTGAGCCGTGCACGGCGGACGAAATCGCCATCATCACATCAATGATGGGGGAGATTCGTCTCTTGACAGATGCCGCAGCGGAACGACGTGGCAAACCTTTACTCATTGCCGCGCGCGTGCCAGATACTTTCACTACATGCCTTGACAACGGTATGGATGTCATATCATGGCTTGAGAAAGACCTAATAGACATTCTCATTATCGGCGGCGGATATGCGCCGTGGTCGCTGCCGGCCGAGACGTGGGTTGATGCAGCACGATCACACGGTGTGCCGGTTTATCCGTGTGTAAACATGGGTAAGGAGTCGTTGCCGTTGGTGCGTGGAGTGGCGTCGAATTGGTATCGTGCCGGTGTCAATGGGCTGTATTTCTGGAACCTTGGAACGCCGTTTGAATTCATGACCGGCGACGAGTTGATTGAGACCCGCCGCCGTTGCTACGCCTGCGTGCATGAGGTGGGGGATGCTAACATGTTGGTCAACAGAGACAAACTGTTCAGCGTTGATAGTGCTACCGGTGGCGTTCTGCCGTATTACGCGCACCTATCCCCGCCCCGTCCGCTGCCGCTTGAATCGAAGCACGGTGCTCTGCGTAGCGGTGTGATTGGTCGCCTAACGTTGATCGTGGGTGACGATGTGATATCGCATCCCCCGGCAAGAGCGACTCTCACCCTTGAGTTCGACGATCTCTTATGGAAGGGTGCGCTGCTTGCTCGGTTGAACGGTAAGGAACTGACCGGTGGCAGATTCACCCCCGCTTCGGACGGTCAAACGGATTGCCAACTCGCGTACGATGTGGGGGTGCCGCCGTTGCGGCCAGGGAGTAATGTCGTGGACATCGCGGCTCGGAACGATATTGAACTTCCTGAAAGCATTGTAACGATTCTGGGATTGGCTTTGACGCTCGAATATGCGTGACAAGGAATAGTGAAACGTGAGAACAACATGAGTTTATTCATCCATTGAAATCACCTGAGATGCGAGCGTGCGGTCGATTTATGAACCCGCTGCGAAAGGATTAAGAGAATGGACATAATTGTCGATCTGCGGTTCAAACTAAGCCCCCGGATCATGGGATGAGGTCAGAAACAATACCGATATGTATGCGATTCGTTGGCGACCGGTGGTCGATTAAGTGCCCTTAGCTAGCTTTAAAAGCTGCTTAGCAATGGACAAGCTATAGGTGTAATTTGACATGAATTGCGGCGTGTGCTATGATGTGTTCAGGTCTTGTGCAGCTGGAGTTCAAGGCAATAGCTTCCATACCCGACTTAATGGCTGAAGTTTTGAGTTCGGTTAGGATTCGGATCAGTATCCTAACGGGAAGCAGATAGGCTTCATCGGTGAACACACAAGGTTACGGACATAGATAGCGATAACATAGATTTAATTTTCGATTGACGGAGGATAGCGCGATGCAAAAACCCGATTTTGCCCGAACAGACCTGAGTCAATTGGTAGACAAAGATTTGCAATTCTTAATCGAGAATTTCCCGAAACCGGGACGGAGTTATGAGGAGATTGCCCAGTTAATTCATCATCTGCCAGCCACCCTTGACTCGATGCTAAGCAGTGAATCTCTGTTCAACAAGATTCGCGATCGAAGCCTGTTGATATTGGAGATTTCGCCATTTCTATTCTTTAACGTGCTCCTGCGACGCAGTTTGATGGATAAACGAATTTTGGGAGATAAAAAGGTTGTCAATTATATTGCGAATCTGCTGAGCCTTTTCGTCAAGACAGATCGGTTATATCGCGCACATCGGAACGACAAGCAAACCCACCACTATCTGACGGACATGGTTCAAGAAGCAGCCAACGCGGATACCCGGCGGCAGTTTCTCATCTACTCCCACATCGGCAATTATTCACTTTATCTCACCGGCATCTTTCCACAGTGGATTGAATACCGTCGTCGTTATAAGAACCGTCCGGTGAGCGCGCAATTTTACATTGATTTTGGGCGCGAATACTATGAACGCGCATCATCACATTCGATGGCGCAGGAATATGCGCTTGGTGAGGTCTTTTTCCGTTTGTCGATTATGTTTGAAGTCTATAAAGAAGCACTCAATCACCTTGCGAAACAGTATTTGGTTGTATCGTGAACCGTAAAGACAGGACGGCTGGGAGATAACAGAGAAAGGACGCAAGTCAGAAGGTCTAAAAAATATGGATAAGGTCGATGTGCATGTGCACGTATTTGCCAAGTTGAGCGATGAATACCCGCGCGAAGTTAGCGGTTTAGCGCCCCCGGACAAAGAGGCACCCGCTGAGCAACTCCTACGAGAGATGGACGCAGCAGGGATAGATAAGACAGTGTTGATCGATATGGGTGGTACTCGGATTGACGAGCACCGGTATGTAACGCATTGTGTCCAGAAGTGGCCCGACCGTTTCACCGCTACCGGGTTAGTAGATGGAAACGATCCGAATCCGTCCGCGCGGCTTAAGGAGTTAGTTGACGCTACCGGTATTGAGGGCATTCGCATCGGTGATTTAGGTGATTCAAACGCGACACGCCCTGAAGATCTGAAGGTTTTTCCGCTATTTCAGTGCGCCGACGAGTTAGGGATTAACATCAACATCTACACAGGTAGCACCAATATCGGTGGCGTTGAGATGCTAGCGGGTGCCTTTCCTAACGTGAACATCTCTCTGGATCATCTCGGTATAATGCCAAGTACCCCCAGCATTGTAGACCGCTGGGGACGCCCCCGTTTTGACGATGAACCGTTGCCACCTGCCACCTATCCACGGGTTATTGACATGGCACGGTTTCCCAACGTGTATATTAAGGTTTCGGGGGAATATGCTTTCTCGAAGCAGCCGTGGCCTTACGCAGACATCAAACCGATGGTCGAGCAGGTCTACCAAGCCTACGGACCTGAGCGCATGATGTGGTGTACAGATTCTCCGTGGATTCTTGAGGAGCCGGGCTACCAGAAGCTGGTAGATCTAATTGATTTTCATCTACCTTCTCTGAGCAAAAAAGAGAAAGACAAAATCATGGGGAGCACTGCGCTAAAGATTTGGTTCAAGAACCGTAATTGACAGGGTGAAAAACGCACAAGATTAGGATAGGGATTTGAACTCTGGGTGTAGTGGAACCGGTTCATCGGAGGATGTGGGGATCCCCCGACGAACCGAGGTCGGTGCTTATAATCCGTGCTGCAGATCGTGTATTAAATGTGTAGGTACTATTTGAGAAGCTCCCTAGGGATGCGAGAGCCGGGGTAGTCCTGATTCGGATCGCGGTTGGCAATAATCTCAGGGATATCTCCCTCCCAATTGTCGGGAATTGTCATGGGTCGTCTATGCCACGCCAAAATTAGGGTTCGTCGTTGGTCCGTCAGATTCCTGTGCGCTGAATGCAGAACGCGGGCATCTGCCAAGACAAGCGCACCTGCCGAGACGAAGACATCTACCTGATCCGGATGATCGCTGAACATAATCGGGTGGTCCTCCTCAATAAACCGAGCACCCTGTTCGTGGGCAGGCACCAGTTGGTCGTGCAGTGGAATCCGATTGAGATGGGTGCCGGGGATAACCTTGAGACAGCCGTTTTCAACCGTTGTATCGGTCAGGTAGTAGGACACAAACATGGTCTGGGGCCAGGGCGAACAGCTCATTGGATCGTTCCATAGCATCCAATCTTGGTGCCAATACAGCGCGGGCTCTTCGGGGTCTTTCGTAAGGATAATAATGCTCCCTGTGCTCTCAAAGTCTCCAAAGCCCATCTGTTCAAGGGCACAACGCGATGGTTCCCAATCCAACAGTTTCTGGATGATCAGATTGTCTACACCTCGCACACCGACATGCTGCCCCTGATACCTGACATCAGGCGGTGGCTCATGCCCTGCGATCAAGCGTTCCGACTCTTCTCGCAGCTCCTCTAGGAAATCCTCAGTCAAGATGTCGTCTACCACGCAGTAGCCATCGCGTATCACCTGTTCCCGTTTTTGCAGTGCTACTTCCGGTGTCATACCACCCTCCTTTGCTTAGCTTTGACTCTAATCAATGGAAAAGCGCAAATTCAAGCGCGTCCATGATGGGACTCTGCGGGCGCCCGATACTCCACCCGCAGATGTGGGGTTTCTAACCGTTGATGGTCTTGTATCCGCGAAGTCAGGCAACTCTCCAGCATCCCACTGACAATTAGGGTGCGTTCTGCGGGGAAAGGGGCAGCCCCGGTCATGATCATCTCCACAATCTTGGCAACGAGGCAAGCGGAATAGGTTACGTTAGGGGTTGGCGGCAGGAAAAACTGCGTAGAAACCGGATCAGGTACACCCTTGAGACGTGCGGCAAAGCAGTAGTCTCTGATCGCACCGTTGAGCATCAGTAGCGTGGTTTGGAGTCCATCGTTGCGCTCGATAAAATAGGCTGCCGGCTTTTCGACCAGTTTCTGGAGTTCGCCGGTCCCGAGTAGGTCCTGAGTCCGTCCATCTTCCTCCGTCAGTCCACACGGGCTGTCGCATCGAGAAAGTGCCGATTCCAAAAGTTCGTTTGACCAACGGCCTACCTCGCCAGCCTCCCAGACCGCGTCCCCTTCGATTAGTTGGACCGCCTTGACCCCGGTCTCACCACCTTTGCGGCGTTCGACCATGCACTGCATGGCCTCGAGGGCGTGATAATCCATCGGGTCAGAACCGCCGACCCCTATCATCAAGGCACTCTCAATCTCGCAATCAAGTGGTAACTCAATATCTGGCAGGCGCCAAGTTACCGGCAGAGAGGACCCAGCAAGGATTGGAAATCCCAAACGATGCCCGTCCTCCACCATCTCCTGCGCCTTCTCGAAATTGTAGGAGAGATGTTTGTCATTGTAGATTGGCACAGTACGTCCGTCCTCTTCAAAAACTTTGATACACTCCTTGAAAAACTCGTAACGTGGATAGAGAACCTGACCCTTCTCATTCCTTGGATATTCACCATGTTCACCTATGAGCAACACCGCATCGACAGCAAGTTTGTCTCCCCCACAGCGCAGCGCTTCAGCAATCGTCGGGTAAACGGAAAAACCGAACTCACGCGCGCGGTCAGTGGATTGGTCCCCTTCGGGCCTCTGGTCAACGTAGAGGGAAACCACTTGGGTATCGGGACGATGCCAGCGACCTTCATAGGGATAGCCTACCATGAAGCGATCAGCAAAGTGTTGGGCATGTGACAGGTAGCGGTAGATAGTAGCAATCACAGCGATGCGTTTGCGCGTCATTTACGTTTTTCTCCTTTGGAATCAGGTTCTCCAGAAAGTCGATTCTTTCGTCGGTTGATAAGAAATGTTGAGGTGTGGCGTCTCCTGCCGTGTCTGATCCTGAAAGAGACTATCCACCCCAGCAGCAACTAACCCCGTAGTAAGCAGCGTGCGTTCGACGGGATAGGTCGCTGTTCCACTCAAGAACATCTTCTCAACATTGTTAACCAACGGCGAGAAAAAGTTGGCAAGCGTCGTGCGGGCGGGTGGCATCGGCAGGTACATCTGCGTGGACAGCGGCGCATCCTGATCTCCGAGATGAGCGGCAAAGTTGAAATCCTGCACCAATCCATTCATAAGGATCATCGTCGCTTTGAGCCCATCCACATGCTCGTACCGGTAGGCGATTGGATCTTCAACCAACTCCTTCATTTCGTCTAAGGTTGGAAAGATATTGTTGAAACCCTGTCGGGAAGGGGTCAGGGTGTGACTGCGGGAGAGTGCGGCTTCAAACAGTTCTCGCGACCACAACTCCTCGTGATGCGCCTCCCAGAATTTGTCGCCGCGGTAGGCTTGCAGCCATTTGACTCCCCGCTCGCCGCCTGCCCGGCGCTCGACCATACACTGAATGGTTTCTAAGGCGTGGAAGTCGTAGCTGTCAACGCCGCCGATCGCGATACATAGTGCCTCTTCGACACCGGTGCCCAACGGCATGTCGATGGACGGGGTGCGCCACGTTACCGGTAGGGACGATCCCGACATGAACGCAAAGTCCATCTCTTGAGAGATGTCGTACATCTCCTTTGCCCACTCCCAGTTCCATGAGAGATGTTTATCGTTAAAAACAGGGGCAGTTTTCCCGGTCGTTTTGTAGACGGAGACGATCTGCTTGTATAACTCGTAGCGTGGGTAAAGATGCTGTCCCTTCTCGTTGGTGGGATAGCTGCCGTGCTCGCCGATCAATAGGACCCCATCAACGGCAAGATCGCTTCCCCCTAGGGTGAGGGTATCGGCGACAGTAGGATAGATTTTCATCTGAGGAAAACGTTCCGCACGGTCACAACTCAGGTCACCTTCGGGTCGCTGATCAACGTAGAGTGAGACCAGATCCATCGGTGGGTGGTGGTGTCGGCTGTTCCAGCCGTATCCTTCCAAAAAGCGATCAACGATGTGCTGACCGTGGGAATATTTACGATACTCTGTGACGATTGCCGCAATTTTGGGGCGTTTGGTCATAATTTGCATGTCCTTTGCGGTAGGTGGGCATCTACTAAAAACTTCATACCATAGTAGCCTGCATCCGTTGAACCTGAGTCAGTCGCGCTGCAAACGCCAAAACCGCTCGGATATCGTTACGTTCTAAGTCGGCATAATCTGCCAAAATTTCGTCGATAGTCATTTCAGCACTCAACAACTCTAGTATCAATTCAACAGGATAGCGCAAGCCGCGTATGCACGGCTTGCCATGACAGATTTCAGGGTCTATTGTTATACGGTCCGCCAAAATTTCAAACGAACCTGTTTTGTGTGTGCTCATCGGGATTCCTCGACTCACTTTGCTTTGAATTGTTAGTTCATTTCAACTTATGAGATAACGCCAGTCGGTTTTATGGTGCAGAGATACTATACTGATCCAAAAAAGAAATCAATCGAAAAGAAACCGGTCCTCATCGCCGATACTGCTCTAGATCTCCCCTGTATTCCAACCCTAGCACACTGCGAGACCGCTCAACATTGCAAGTCTCATCCGCTTCAGGAGTACCTACAATGTGAAAGATATCGAAGTCAATTGTTGTGGACTCTATTCCCAAGCGACATGCTTCCGCTAGATCGTGCCGGCACACACATCCATTCCGCACCGGTGCCTCCTCGGAACCGAGTGTCTCTCGCCGTCTGTTGAGTCCCAATCGACTATCCACAATATAATCCGGACGCAGAACAATAATGCGGGATCCGTACGCATCGTAAAACTGCCGGCACATCTCCTCCTGCAAACGCTTACAAACCGCGTACTGACTGCCATCGGGTCTTCTGACATCCGCGGTGAAAAAGGTTCCATCGGGATGCACCGTTTGACATGAACCAACGTGCACGACCCGCTCAATACCGCGCTGCCGTGCGGATTCCAGCACATTCCACAAGCCTTTCAAATTGATTAGAAACGGCAGCGGATCGTCTACGCCATATCCACCGAAATAGACAGCGAGATGAATAATCGCGTCCATCCCCTCTGCGGCGTTATGCACATCGGTGAAGTCGGCAATATTCCCGTGGATAATCTCTCCACCCCGCCATTCCCCATGGATATCCTCCCACTGCTGCCATGCCTCCGGGCCCCGATCAAAAGCACGAACCTGATGCTTACCTTCTAAATTGACAAGCGCAGCACGACCTAACCAGCCGGCTGCGCCGAATACCACAACCTTCATTCACTATAGTCCTTTCACAATCCTATTGAACTGAACCTGATTTCAGCAGACCCCAAATAGTTGTCAACTTGCCCTGCGCTTCCACAGCGAAAGGATTTTTTTTAGGTTCAGTGACATACACGTTATCTACCTCGATTATCGACTCTAGCGTCCCGAAACCGATCCGACCCTCCCCGTTGATATTGATATCTTTAACGTCAACGAGAGCGGGACCGTAATTGCCCAGAGCCGCCGCTGCACCGTTATCCGTGAGGAAAAAACGGTAACCTTTCGGGTGATTTTCGATTTTGATCCAGTAGTCTACCCCTCTATTAAGTGTCGTCTTCGTCTCGGTTTTTTCAAACTCTTTCACAATATGCCGTATATGCCGCACCACAACGGATCTTTTTCCTTCCTTATTCAGTTCCCAATAAATGACATGACGGCGTAAACTTTCTTGCATCCGAGGCGGTAAAGCGTCCTTACCAGCAAATCCCGCGCCCTCGTCGCTATGAAACCGCCAAATGATGAGCGGACTGTCGCCGGCTGCAAGCTTGACTGTTGAATAGAACCAGTAATCGTTCCATTCTTCATTCCAATACTCATCAGACACCAAGATAAGATTTTTGCCATTTCGTTGGTTCTGTACCAATCTACCATCTTTAATGACCCACGACCCAGAAGCTGTGTGCCATTTGCCTGTACCGTTCAACTTGTCTTTTGACTTATCGAAATTATCTTCAAACAGGATTTCCCCCGCTTGAATCAAAGTAGGTAGGACGAGGATGCCCGCTAAAATACAGATTACAGCGGGAATCCATCGTGTTTGAGAATTTAGGTTGCGACACATGGTGAATCCTCCTCTTAATTGTACCAGCCAAACGGGTAAGTATCGTACAGATGTCTTAGCAATCTGTTGATGGATCCTACATATACAGTATACCGCATTATCCCTCTAGTTTCCAATAGGATCTGGACGAAATTGATGAAACTTATCGGTTTAGACAGTGTGTTACCCTTCAAATTGTAAGGGAGGTCCAAAATGAAAGTGAATGTAACCCACACACGTAGCATCCTCTTCATCTGCGTACTCGCCTTTGGTATACTCCAACATGCTGCATCGGCGGCGGATGAACGACAAACACTGCAAACACTCAGTCAAAGCTTTGCCGTGCTCGCACAGGAAGTTGGAGAAGCAGTTGTTGGAATTAAAATTGAGCGGTCAGATGAAGACAGGGATTGGACACCGCGCTTTGAGCACTTTGAACGTCGCGACGTATTTCCGTTCGGTCCGGAGGAATTTCGTCGTTGGTTTCGCGAAAACCCGGATCGAGGTGAAGCGCCCGAAGAGTATTTCTTTTCCCCTGATCCGTATCGTGAGAGGCAAGGGCGACGCCGTGATGTGATACCTATGCCTGACGAGATCCGCCCAAATATGACTCAACCTAAAATCAATTTCGGGTCCGGCATCGTACTTGATGAACACGGGCACATTGCCACCGTTAGGGAATTGGTCGACGATAGTAAGGGGATTGCTATCACGCTTCAGGACGGTACACAGCTTAGGGCTGAAGTGGTTGCATCTGATAGAGGCACAGGGATTGCTGTGATTAAAGTCGAAAGCAGTGCACTGCCGACAACAAAATTTGGCGACTCGAACGACGTTACCTTGGGTGAGTTGGCAGTCGTCCTAGGACATAGCCCGAATCAGGAGCCCGGAATTTCTTTGGGTATGATTAGCGGTGTTGGACGCAACCCGCACATCGTCGATTATGAAAACTGGTTCGCGATAGACGCGAATCTGAATCCCGGTGTGGGTGGTGGTGCCATTGTTAGCGTAGAAGGCGAAATCATCGGAATGAGCGTCGGGGGCTCGTCAACGTTTGCTATTCCGATTAACACAGTTAGACAGGTTGCCACCGAGCTGATTGAAGACGGAAAAGTCGCGCGTGGTTGGCTGGGCGTTTCGATTCAGGAGATTGATTCCGATCTCGCTGCGAAACTAGGTTTAGACAAACCGATGGGTGTCCTAGTCAACCGTGTCCTCAATGACACTCCCGCAGAAGAATTCGGCTTACAAAAAGGTGACGTAATCGTCACTATTAACGGTGAGACAATTAAGGATGTGAATCATCTGCGTGCTGCAATCGCTAGGCATAAACCGGCGACCACCGTCTCGATTTCTATCCTGCGGGATGGTCAAACGCAAGATATTTCTGTGACGCTTAGTCAACGTTCCGCACAGATTGCCCCGCCTACCGACGATTCTGAGGCACATGTAGAGCTTTGGAAAGGAGTCTCTGTTCAGAATCTGACGGCAGATCTGGCTGAAAAGCTTGGGCACACTACCGATGAAGGGGTGTTAATTGCTAGCGTAGCCCCGGGTAGTGCGGCTGCTAAAGCGGGCCTCCGCAGAGGGGATCTGATCCTTGAAGTCGAGAACCAAGCCATTCACAACGTGGCAGAATTCAAATCGGCGGTGGACAAGGTGATGGAGGAACCCAAGGTCTTGCTACTTGTAAAACATGAGGGGCAAGCACGGTATGTCACCGTAAAATAAAAGTCAGTTCAGGTTGTTCAAAACTTGAACACCCCTGTTAAATATTTGTACAGCACTTGACATTTTAATAAAGCTATGTTCTAATTATAATACGCTTTAGCGAGATATCGGTGTTGGCACAAAGATTGCCCCTTGTGCAATCACATTTGCCTCCAAAAGTTAGTTGCCGGGTCAGTTGTGGGAATTGTGGTTTTCCTGAGTATGTTTAATTTGTTTCGAGGTTCGACTGGCACTCGCCTCGCCTATCAACTGGAATACTTCCGTTGAGACTACATTTCCGTAACATGCCCCGGCTTTTTTATTAAATTCCCATTTATGAATCCCTTCTTTCAAATAGCTCAAGGCGTTGTTGGTGCGATTCTTATCTCCCTCTTCTTCATCCTAAGATCAAGCTTCGGCGAAGCCCGGCACACACTCAGTATCATCGGCGCCATCATCCTCCTGGTCGCAAGCGGTTACATCTTACGGACACGATTGATCCGATGGGGGAACCGACAGGTCTGGCTCAAATACCATCAAAGACTCGCCTCGTTAGGATTGGCGCTCGTTCTCATCCACTCCGCAGCTCAACCGCTCGTGTGGCATTCGTGGTTGGCGTTTATACTAGCGCTGCTCAACCTGGGAACCGGTGTTGGTGTCAGCCTCACTGCACAACGCACCCGACGTATTTTGCTGCGCTGTCACCTTGTCCTCGCCCCCATCTTGCTGCTTACCGTTGTCCTGCACGGCAGAGAAAAATTGGATCACGAAGAATTCTTCCCGTTAACAGAGGTTCACAACATTCCATGCGCGAAATGCCATACGTCGGAAGCGCTACTGTTTAGTATCGATCCGTACTTTGAGACCGATTTAGATAGTGGCGGGGTTATCTCGGAGAACTTGCAGTGGGAATTCGGTCTTCACGGGACCTCCCTCTCTAGAGAAACAACGATTTCGACGAAAGAAAAAGGCAACCGCTGGCTAGTAATTGACTCAAAAAATGAAGAAGAATATACGGTCGAGAAAGCGGACGAGCGATTAACTGTCCATGCGGATGCTGTGTACGAGGCTTACACCTGCCTTACCTGCCATGTTCACAACACCCCCGAAATTCAGGAAGCCCACGAGAGTCATGGGGTCAAATCCTACAATGCGTGTCTCGAATGCCATCAGACAGTCCTCAATGGAATAAAATACGGTAACCGGAAGGCGAATTGGGGATATAATGTGTGGTAAGTCGCAAGACTCACGTCAAGAAAAGTGCAAAACACTAAAAATCTGAAACGTGATGCGTGAAACGTAAAAACCCTTCGTTCATTCGCTCATGATCAAGGGTGGTCAGGAGAACCCCGCGTTCCAGTCAGTAGGTTTGCAAGCTGGAAAATCTCGGAACGGAGCACCTAGAATAACATGAGCCAATTGCGAAATAACCGCGCTTGATTAGCGATAAGGAGTAGTGGATGCCCCAAGACTTCAAACCGGTGACGGTTGGGATATCGGGTGGTTCAGCATCAGGGAAAACAACATTAGCGGCGGTGCTAGCAGAAGCGCTTCAAACATTATCGCCGGTGATTCTTCACCAAGATTACTACTTCAGGGATTGGTCGGAATACCCTTCAGAAGAGCGGGAGAAGGTAATTACCGCGAACCATCCGGATGCAGTTCAATGGGAATCCCTGCTCGGGCATATCCGTCAGCTAATTGCACGTCAACCGATTGAAACTCCACCCAAAGGGACACGCGCTTTTGTACGCGGCGACGCACCCGCCACCGTTCAACCGAGCGATCTGATTATCGTTGAAGGGCACCTTATCCTGTGGGATGCAGCGCTCAGAGATTTGATGGATGTGAAGCTCTACGTTGATGTTGAACCGCATGAGCGAGTGCTGCGTCGTCTGTTACGGGATGTCGCACAACGCGGCGGCGACCTTGAGCGAGCGGTTGCTTGGTATCGCCGGGATGTTATTCCTAATTTTCCGGTCTACACCGAGCCGTGTAAGGCGTACGCTGATATCGTTGTACCCTTCCTAGATGAGAATCCGGTGGCGGTGCAAACGCTGGTTGCGGGGTTACGAGATCGAATTGTGAATCAACATACCTGGTGAAACCTGAGATGGGATAAGTCGTAGAGATGTAGCCGTACATGCTTGATTAATAGGCGCTATTCAACCGCTCCGATTGTTGCCGCTTGCGGCGCACGGCTTGGAAATTTTTGCTCTTCTTGCTCATCCTCTGGCACATAACCGGAATAATCTGAAATTTTACCGTGTGTGAGCGCGTAGATAGCGACATTGGTCATAAAACGGTAGACACTCGGTGAGTAGTGCACAGGACGACTTGGCAGACTGACTGCCTCCATCGCACACATATAGTCTCGACGAATAACCAGCACAGAAAGTTTGTCGCTAATCAAAATGCCTTCAAGAAAATTGCGTGATGGAAGAGAAAAGTGCGTTGAAAAACGGGAAATGGTCCGCCCGGGTTGGTAAATATCAAAGCCAATGGGTGGACCACCCATTTGATAGAAGTTGTGATAAATTTCATGGCTGTTGGGAATGCGTCCCACCTGATATTCTGGCATGATGTATCGCATATTAGTCAAAAACAGGCGGGTCATTGATTGAGCAGCACCATAGAAACCACAGTCATCAAAAATGAGGAGCCCGCCTTTTTCGACCAGATATCGACGCAACGAGACCGCTTCCGATTGAGAGAATTGACTGTCTTTACGCCTAGTATCCAATTGCTTTAAAGCCTGTGAACTAGCAACAAGCGCGGGATCATGTCCAGTCATGATGAGCATCGGCGATTTCATCACACTAGCGTCAGTCAACTTTAACGCTCCACCCTCAACGTTCATGTCTGTTCGGATTTGCGTCTTTTCATTGAGCCACTTCGTAAATGCGTTGAGCGCGGACGCATCAGCCCACCAGTCAGAGAGATCGTGACGAAGACGCGTAAAACGGAACACCCCTCGAATATCGCGACCCTTTCCAACAATACGGCCTCCCGGCTCGCCGTGGGGCAGGGGGGACACCTCAAGATTACCGAGCATAATACCATCAACTACCTCGTCCAAGGCGTCCTGAACAGCTCCAACCTCCTCGACCACCGTAAGCCCCGGGGGCAATTCGATCACATCAGTAATCCTGACCTGAACAGTCCTCCCAGAAATTCCACGACCACTACCTCCAATCCCACCTCCCATGCGTCCACCGTTTTTACCTGTGCCTGTGACGAAGGATGAATACAAGGCTAGCGCATCGGGGGCGTCAGAAATAGGCATATCTGTATGGGTTACGACTTGAGGTATAGGTGCATTCGGGTTGACCACTTTCGGCACATTGGGGTTGATCGGAGCATTCAGTTCCAAGGCTTGATTTGAGAAGGCAGAGACGGTCCTCGGTTGGACAGTAGCGGTGCGAACGACAGCCGCATTTGTCCGTCTCAGTTGGATTTTAGTTGGTTCGACAACGACTGTGCTTTGAGTTGGCACCGCTGGCTTTTGAACAGGTTTGATGACCGGTTTCCGAACTCGCGGTTTGGGCGGCGGATTCGCTGGTTGAAGGATTTCCATGCCCATCAAATCCTTGAATGGCTGGCTTTGCGTTACCAGATATATTCCAATGATAACAGCGAGACACAAATGAATAGCAAGCGAGACAAACCAATAACGTGAAACGGTGGACATAATTTTCATCCCCCTTAATAACCAATGGCGCTAGGATAATTTAGGCATCATGAGTCGATTTTCTCAATAGTAGGGTTAATCGAGATCGCAAACTATTTCAATTAACGAGAGGCAATCCAAACTCATGAACACTCTAGATTCTACCACATAACTATTCTTAAGGTGAATGATAAACTAGATGTTGTTGACATTCGAGTGTCGAAATATGAATCTCGGCCTACAGGCTACTTATAGGTGGGATAGGTAATAGAGATGTAGCCGGGAGTGCTTGATTAACAGATGTTACTTAACCGCTCCGATGGTTGCCGCTTGTGGCGCACGGCTTGGAAATTTTTGCTGCGCTTGCTTATCTTCCGGCAAATAACCGGAGTAATCTGAAATTTTACCGTGTGTGAGCGCATAGATGGCAACATTGGTCATAAAACGGTAAACATTAGGCGAGTAGTGCGTATCACGGCTTGGCACACCGATTGACTCCATAGAACACATATAATCACGACGGCATATCAAGACGGAAATATGGTCATCAACCAAAATTCCTTCGAGATAGTTCAACCTTGGCCCTTTGGCTCCCGACCACCACACATCAAACCCAACAGGCGGTCCGCCCATCTCATAGAAATTGCTGTATATCTCATGGTCATTGGGAATCCGCGTCACCTGATATTCAGGTATAATAAGACGCATCTGAGCCAAGAACATACGAATCATCGCCTGTGCTGGTGCGTTCACGCCACAGTCGTCAAAGTAAAGGACACCACCCCTTTCAACCAGATACCGACGCAACGCCACTGCTTCAGGTTCAGACAAGCGGCTGTCCAATTTATTACCGCCGTACCCATGACCTATCAAGCCACCGGAACGGGCGAGTGCTGGATCATGTCCTGTCATGAAAAGCAGAGGGGCTTTATGTAGGTCCACATCGGTGAACTTAAGTGCTCCGCCTTCGACGTTCATGTCTGTTTTAATTTTCGTCCGTGCGTTCATCCATTTTGTCCACGCAGTCAGCGCAGAAGCATCTGCCCACCAATCAGAAAGACTGTGACGGACACGAGTAAAACGGAGGAGACCACGAATATCACGGCCCTTACCAATAACGCGACCCCCCGGCTCACCACGGGGCAGGGGCAGCACTTCAAGATTACCGAGCACAATGTTATCAACTACGCTGTCCAAGGCATCCCGAACGGCTCCAACCTCCTTGACCATCGCAAGCGCCGACGGCAACTCGAACACATCAGTGATCCTGACCTGCACAGGATTGTCAGAAAGTCCACGACCACCACCCCCAATCCCACGGCCCATGCGTCCACCGTTTTGCCCTATGCCTGCAATGGCAGGTGAAGACCATGCTAGCGCATCGGGCGAGTCAGAAATGGGTACATCCGTATGTGTTACAATTTGAGGCACAAGTACATTCGGGTTGACCACTTTCGGCACATTGGCGTTGACGGGAACGTTGAATTTCAAGGCTTGATTTGAGAACGCGGAAACGGTGCGCGGTTGGACAGAGGATGTGCGAACGACAGCCGTATTCGTTGCCCTCGGTTGAGCTTTAGCCGGTTCAACGACGACCGTGTTTTTAATTGGCACCGCTGGTTTTTGAACGGGTTTGATAACCGGTTTTCGAACTTGCGGCTTGGGCGGCGGATTTGTCCGCTGAATGATTTCAACACCCACTAAATCCTTGAATGATTGGCTTTGCGTTACCAGATACATTCCAATGATAACAGCAAGACACAGGTGAATCACGAAAGAAATAGACCAAGAACGCGCAACGATTGACATAACCTTTATTCCTTTCAGTAGAGGTGTCTCCCAAAGCTTCCAGAATACACCGAATGTGCTGAGAGAACGCTTGATCTTCTCGGCGATGCGCTGTTTGGAGCGATGTAGTCGGCTAGCGATGGCACGATGTGACAATCCGTGTTTCTCTGAGATTTCGTCATAGCTGAGGTAGTCAATGTAAAAATCGTGCGTAACTGCCGCATCCGTAGCAGGCAGCGAATGAATTGCCTTCAAGATTGTCTGGTTCAATTCTTTTTTCATCAGGAATTGTTCGGGCGTCGCCTCAGCAGAAGATAGACTTAAAGCCACATCCCCATCCCTCGTGTAAAATTTCGACATTCCCTTCTGCTGGTGGAGCCATGTCACACAGACATTCTTCGTAATCTGCGACAGCCACCCGGCAAACCGGCTGGTATCGCGCAGTTTTGTGAGATTCTGATACGCTTTGATAAACACTTCTTGCGTTAGATCTTCGGCATCTTGCGGATTCTGTACGAGAAGCCGTGATCGCGCATAAATCACCGGCTGATATTTCTGGACCAGGGAGTCGAAAGCCTGTGGATTGCCCGTGAGCGTTTGATGAATAAGGTCTCGATCTGTTGGCATAATCAATTTCCTAGAGCGCGATGAAGAACGAAGAGACTGATACGTTTGCGACAACAAAGGCGTGAGTTATTAGGCCGCCCGGCTCCGGCTCAATGATAAACAGATTATCGATATACAGCCAAAAGTAGCGGTTAGCTAATCGGACTCTCTCCTGGGCTTTGGAGGAGCTGGAAAGGGGTTAAACAACGTCAGGGGATAATTATTTTAGGATAACCATACGTCGGGTATCTGAAAACGCGTCCGCTTTTAGCCTATAGAAATAGATACCACTCGAAACCGACGCACCCAACCGGTCCTTACCATTCCAATAGACCGCGGTCTCTTTGCTGAGATAGCTGCCCGCCGGCTGCGGGCCGACCTCTAACTGGCGGACTAACTCGCCTTGGATATCGTAGATATGAACGTTCACGTCCGCATCGTGGACAAGGGTGTAAGGTATCCATGTTTCGGGATTAAACGGATTGGGGAAGTTTTGAAGTAAGGCTGTCCGTTTGATGTCTCCAAACGTCGTCAACGCCAAGTCACTGCGCGGACCAACGGACAACGGCAGATTAAGACTTGCCTCATCTTCGGTATCAAAAACATACACCGAACCGGCATCAACAGCGTTAGCAGTGGCAGCCCACCGTACACCAACAGCAACGAAGTTAAATTTTCGTCCTAACACCCCATCAATCGCAACGGCACAGCCCATGTTGTCTCCGCTAGTTAGGGTTTGACCTCGAGCGACGTTTGGTATTAGTTTAGGTATCATTGTTGCCTGCAGTACCCACTCGGCATCGACCCTTAAAAAGGAATAAACTGCACCGGAATCTTTACCTACTTTCGTATCATTCGTGGGCGCGCCGACAAGGGCACGGTTGGTATCAAGCGCAACTGTTAACCCAAAGTTAGCGCCTTTCTGGGGTCTTTTAGCACTCAATTTGGCTTCCTGTGTATAGATATCGCCGACGTTGCTAAAGATATACGCGGAGCCGGAACCGTGCCTCTGCACATCGTTCTCATCTTTGCTGGCTCCGACGATTACGCGCTCCTTACTGACATCAACAGAAAAACCAAAAACATCGCCGCCATCTCCATCTTCAGGAGTCAACTTTGCCACCTGCACCCAATCGTCTCCCTGACGCTTAAAGACATAAGCGGCACCGGAGTTCCGCTCGGGCGCAGCAGCGAGCGGTGCACCAGCAATGATAGTGTTTTCATCAACACCGACATCCCACCCCAACCGGGCTCCTGGGGCTGCGTCATCCGCTTGGAGCTTGACGTTTTGTACCCATGCGTCCCCCTCCCGAACGTAGACATACACGGCACCTTTCTGCTCGTCATGATAGGGGGATCCAACAGCAAGGAGATTTTCTCCACTGAGGTCAACGGCATATCCGAATCGATCGTCGTTTTGGGCATCGGCAGCTATGAAGTCTTGTGCCGGGATAAATCCTTTCGTTCCTCGCCGGTAGGTGTAGATTCTTCCGGGGCCACCTACCAAAACAATACCGGCGCCTCTCTTGTTACCACCAAACTCGTAAGCACTAATAACAGCGGTGTTGCCACTGATGGCAACAGCGTGTCCAAACCAATCCCTCATAACCCAATTTGATGTTTGAAAGTGATTCAAAATCTCCCATGTGTTCTCCTTCTGTTCAAGGATAAACGCCCCCCCATTATTGCCGGTATACGAGGTGTATCCGGCGATGAGCGTTTTTCCACTGACATCAACGGAATGCCCCCAGCCGGAATTTACACCCTCCGGAGCAGAAATAATCACTGGTTTAGGGGTTTTAGCGTCACTCAGTAAAACTTGCCCAATCAATAGAATCAAACAGGCCAAGGTTATCTGCAAGGTTTTCATTGATAACACTCCTTTCGGACTGAACCGCTTCCTCGATCAACGATCGTGTTGTTGTATCGAAATACGAATACTGGCCTATAGGGCACGCTGTTATTTTACACAAGTTGCCAGGGTGGACATTTGGCGACCCATAAATCGAGCTAGCTGGGAACTGTCAAATCTAACACGTCAATATATCACCATACCTCAGCAGGACAACATAGCACAAAACAACTCAAAGCCCTGATTTTAAAAAAGCGAGTGATTCAAACCTCGCTCTGAAGTATCACCTCAAAACCGTTCACAGCGGGGATTTGCTCTAGGATGAAAACACCAGCAGGGCTATTTTACACGATTCAATACAGATTATCAACCGGCTCTAACACAATCGCATTAATATATAGACACAAATTCTTGCTGAGAGTTCTCAAGTTTTTTCGTCAAATCGAGATTAATTCTGTAAAAGTTAGAATGATGGGAAACACGATTAAGTTCGCCGGTAAGATCTTACCGGCGGATGAGACTGCAGCCGGTGTCAGGCAGAACAGGCTCAAAGTGTGCACTATCATGTGGACGCCGGACTAGGCAAATTCCCTCAAGATTCGCTGAATCCCATTTTGCTTTTGATGGACGCTGCACGCTTCTCTGTGGTAAAATACGGGAGGCTATCTTTCAATCCAATCTTTAAGCGGGAGCAGTGAGTAGGTGTGCAGTGGGGTCACAGATTCATGCGGAGTAATCCCAGATTGTGTTTGACGCATTACTTACTACATATCTGTCAGAGAGGAAAGCGATGGATGAAAAAAGGCAATACCGACATCAAGGGTTGACAATCTGCACCCTCGGCGGGATAGGACACGGCAAAACGACGCTGATCGCCGGAATAATCAAGGTAGTTTCACGGATTGGCTCCACGCAGACGGACGCAGACGACTTTGGACCGCAGCAACCAACGCATCACTCGATAAGAGAACAGACTTATGTCAGTTATAGGGTGGTTGATTATGAAACAAGCGGCAGGCATTACACACATATTGACGGACTGAGCCATGGGGATAACGTTAAGATGTTGATCGGTGGTTCGCCGGGGATTCGTGGGGCAATTTTGGTGGTGAGTGCAGTTGACGGCGTAACCGCGGAAGCCGAAGCCGAGATCCGACTTGCGAGTCAAGTTCGCGTACCCGCGGTTGTAACCTTCCTGAACAAGGCAGAGAAGGTCAAAGATCCAGAATTAATTGAGATTTGCGAGATGGAGATTCGTGAGATACTCACCGATTGTGGCTATGCAGAGGACGACTCGCCGGTCATTGTTGGCGATGCAGCGAAAGCATTTAACTATAAGGGGCAAAATCTTAATTCAGATCACTGGCAACCGATTGTCAATCTCATCTTCGCGATGAATCGGTGTATGCCGCAACCGCTGAACCCACTTGAATTGCCATTGCTGATGCCGATTCGCAAGGTTACTGACGACCCAAAAGGCATTTCTACACTGTATGGCCCGGTGGTGCAGGGCGGTCTCGCTGTGGGACACCCGGTCGATGTCGTTGGCAAAGGGGATCGTATCAAAACCCGTTGCGTGGGTTTGCGACACGACGATACGAATGAAAGCGCTGACGATGAAGTCCGAGTCGATGCGGAGATGGGATGGATTACGCCGGGACAGGTGGTCACACAACCGAAGAGCATCAGATCGCATACAGAATTTGAAGCGGCTGTTTATGTGATGACCCAAGAGGAGTGCGGAACACATATCCCTCTCGTTGGGAACGATAAACCGGAGATTCACCTCTGGACAATCGATGTTACGGGTCATCTCCACCTTTCGTCCGAGGTTGCGATTGTCAATCCGGGCGAACACGCGACCGTGCGAATTTCCCTTGATATACCGATGGCACTAGAAATCGGTACGCGATTCGAGATTAAGAAGATGGAAGCAAAGATTGGAATGGGGGTTGTCACAGAAATTATAGAATAATAGAACATTTGATTTACTAGCTGTAATACCATAAAGGAAATGATTATGCAGAAAATATACGACTATATCGATCAAGGCAGTTCGCTGCTTTGCGATTCGCTCAAAGAATTGGTCAGGATTCCCACTGTGAATCCGCCCGGCACAAACTACGCAGAAATCGTGCAGCTGCTTCAGGAACGGTGCGAAGCACTCGGCATGAGCACACAGGTTGTGCCGGTCCCTCAAGCTGAAGCGCAAGTAGTTGTACCACACGCCGACAATTATCCGCGCCTGAATCTGATTGCGCGGTGGGATGTCGGGGCAGAAAAAACCGTCCATTTCAACGCTCACTACGATGTTGTTCCGGTCTCCGGCGATTGGCGTTTCGATCCGTTCAAGCCCGAGATTGTTGGGGATTGGCTCTACGGTAGGGGAGCGGACGATATGAAAGACTCTATCGCTGCGTTGTTGTTTGCGATCGCGGCACTGCAAGCGACCGGTGTCAAGCCCACTTTCAACATTGAATGTTCGCTCACCTGTGACGAAGAGACCGGTGGTGAACTAGGCGCCGGATACGTCGTACGCAACGGGTTAGTTCAGGCAGATTATGTCGTCAATTGCGAAGGCGGGTCCGTTCTCAACGTGGGTGTGGGGCACAACGGTGTGTTGTGGTTAGAGGTAAAAGTCCACGGCAAAGCAGCACACGCCGCCAATCCGGACAAGGGATTAAACGCCTTTGAAAAGGCAGCCGCTCTTGTGACGGGGATTCAACCTCTGAAGCAGCAGTTAAAAGCGTCAGATCGCGTATTCAAAACCTTTTCGGGCAGTGACCGATATCCCACAGTCAACATTGGCGGCATTTTTCACGGCACGGAGGGGGATAAGGTCAATACTGTCCCTGCACAAGTGACCTTCTCCATAGATCGGAGAATCCTCCCCAATGAGCGTTTGGCAAGGGCAGAAGCGGAGTTGCGTGGGACGATTCGGGAAGTCTGTGAATCCGATACAGAATTGAAGACTGATGTGGCTTCGACATTGCAGATAGAGCCGTGTGTTGTGGAACCAGACCACTATTTTCCTCAAGCATTTGCACGCGCGGTGCGCAGCATACGTCGTCAACCCACAAAATTCAGCACAACGAGCGGATTCACCGATTTGCATTTCTTCGTTGAAGAGGGCGGAATGCCCGGTGTCGGTTACGGTCCCAATGGACAGGGTGCCCACGGCATGAATGAGCGGGTCAGTATATCGGATCTGGTCAAAACCACAAAGGTGTACGCAACATTCATGGCGAAGAGCATTTCCTGAAAAACATAAGAAATAGAGGGAATAAGGAGACTATCCAATGACATTCAACATTCCACTCATCATATCTGGGGCAAGCGAGCCTAACCGTAACGATGCCCTGCAATTAACAACCCTTCGACAACTCGCTAAGATAACCGGGCGCAACGGTTGGCGGGTAGTCGAAGAGGAGGTGGCTTGGCGTCCTTCTGAGACAGCGATTATCATCGTGGACATGTGGAACAAACATTGGTCGTGGGGCGCGACGGAGCGGGTCAATATCATGGCACCACGCATGAATGTCGTGATAAACACCGCCCGAGATAGAGGGGTGCAGATTATTCACGCGCCGTCGGATACGATGGATTTCTACGATGGACACCCCGCACGGCGGTGGATACTCGATGTCCCACATGTAGAAATGCCCGATCCGATTGAGCATCCAGATCCGCCCCAACCAGTTGATTCATCGGATGGCGGTTCGGACACCGGCGAAGATCAAGGCTTCAAGGCGTGGCATCGCCAACATCCAGCAATTGAGATTAAGGATGGAGATGCTATTAGCGATAACGGTCAAGAGGTATATAACCTCCTTGTGCAAAAGGGGATAAAAAATCTGCTCTACATGGGGGTCCACACCAATATGTGTGTGTTGGGCAGATCTTTCGCGATAAAAGCGATGGTTCGGTCGGGACAATTCAACGTTGCGTTGGTTCGAGATCTCACGGACGCAATGTACAATCCGTTCAAACCTCCCTATGTCAGTCACGAAGAGGGGACACAACTCATTATCGCATACATAGAGAAGTTCTGGTGTCCAACAGTAACGAGTGACGACCTAACCGCAAATGCAGCTCAGTAGCTCATTTATACCGTGACTGTCCTTTAAGTCCGCCAGTCTCCCCTTGCTGACACACCAATTCAGTTTAACACCATGCGGATGCGAGCAAAACATGAAGCAGATACATTTCTGGTCGATGTTGTGCAGTGTACTCATCCTGACCGGCGTTATGCGAGCCCGTGCTTCGGAGAACATCCCGATTGCGATTGCCCCTCAGGGCCAGTTTGCGCCGCGGGGAGTCAGTGACGGCGTTGGTGGAACGGTTGTTATTTGGGAAGACTTCCGGACTGGAAAGGATTGGGATGTTTACGCTCAACGACTCAACGTCGATGGCATCCCCCTCTGGACCGAGAATGGGATAGCGATTTGCGACCGAAAACGCGATCAACGATGGTTACGGATGACGCGAAATGGAGGGCACATCATCATTGCTTGGACGGATCAACGCGAACCGGGGAATTGGGATGTCTACGCCCAAGTAATCGACCTATCCGGCAATAAGCTGATACCTGACGGAGATGCCCCGGTATGTACAGATATAGCAGACCAATCTGATATAGAAATTTTGAGCGATGAATCAGGTGGGGCGATTATCGTTTGGAAAGATCGGCGTCAACACCCGGACTTTCATGATCTTTATGTTCAACGAATTAACAGGAACGGCCAACCAATGTGGAAACTTGATGGCATACCCGTTTTCCTGTCCGCAGATGCACTTCAGAGCACACCCCGGTTGGTCCCCGGTGGGGAAGGTAGCTTTTACGTGGTCTGGTGGGAGGTAATCGGTTACGAGCAGTGGAATATCCTGGCACACCGAATAGGACTGGACGGGAAACATCTTTGGGACAAACCAACCGTTATTTCACCAATGGCAGGGCTGCAGGGGGAACCGCGTGCTGTGAGCGACGGACGCGGTGGACTTATCGTTGTCTGGCAGAACTATGAGAACTTTATAAACGACGATTTCTACGCACAACGGATAGATTCAAAAGGAAACAAGGTTTGGGACGAGAACGGTGTGCCAATTTGCGATGCGGACGGGGTTCAAAAAAATCTCACAATGACGAACGACGGACGTGGAGGCGTGGTAGCCGTTTGGCGGGATGAGCGGGATGTCTTTTCGGATCTTTACGCTCAACGAATCAGTGCTGATGGAACCCCCCGGTGGACACGCAACGGCATCCCACTGTGTATCGCTGGTGGGTATCAAGATAAGCCGTTCTTGACCCGCTGTGGCGAAAACGAATTTTTTGTTGCGTGGCTGGACTTTCGAGAAGATTACGACGACAAGAGCAGCGACAACATCTACGGACAGAAAATCAATTTAGAAGGGAAGGCGCTTTGGGTTGATAACGGAATTCCGCTATGCACGGCGGACGGTGTGCAGCAACCCCCTTATGTCGTCGAATCCGAGTTGAATCAACTGAGCGTTGTGTGGAGCGATGCCCGTAGCGATATTGGCGATATTTACATGCGCCACGTTAAATGAATCAGATCTGTGTAATTGCTTATGCGTTTATGGTATATTATCTCAGATATCCACGGAAATTACCGAGCACTTCGTAATCTGCTTCTACACGCACGGCTCATTGATGAAAGCAATCAGTGGGTTGGTGGAGAGGCGTGTCTATTTTTCCTCGGCGATTACATCACAAGCGGGCCCGATTCCAAGCAGGTTATTGATCTGATCCGATCGCTGGACCGTCAGATTCCCGATCAGGTTATCGCACTTCTCGGAAATCACGAACTCTTCCTGCTACGGACTGTTCATGACAAGCGTCATCGTCAAGAATGGTTGGCAAATCCGGCAAATCCGGAAGACTGGCAGACGATTGCTTCATGGGCAAAGACAAACGAGGAATTGGACAATTCGTTGCGGCGCCTTCACATTGAGCCACTCTCGACGCGGACAATCGCAGAAATTTATCAGGCAGCAGCGAAATCCGATCCCGATTCAGATTCATTGCTCCAGCGTGCAACACAGCAATGGCGGCTTAACCAACCCTACTTCACGGCAGACCTGCGGAATGCGTGGAATCTGTTTCTCCGTATCATTGAGGCAGATGGCACGTTAGAATGGATTGAGGGATTGCCGGTTGCCCATCGGGCAAAGGAGTGGGGATTATTCCACGCTGGACCGCCAATCGGGTTTGAAGGTAGCATCGACGACCTGAACAATCAGTTTGATGCGCTCCGGCGGGCAGGCAGCTTTGAACACCCATTGCTAGTCTCTGATAGTTCATTGAACAGTCCGGTTGGAACACGCCGCTGGTGGGAGAATGCATCACAGGTGGAACTGCTATTCGATCAGTTTGAGATTGAGCGGTCTGCTTTCGGGCATGATCCGAAAGCAATTGAGTCACGTGGGATACTTGGAAGTGTTTGGGACAAAGCGGTGAGTACTGATCCGTATATGCGTGGAAACATTGAAGGCATGATTCGGATTCGTAATTCTTGTGTCGATGCCATCTATACGGATGCAGCGATTTCGATTCTTCAGGATATTTATCCGCAGCGGACCTTTGCTACAGTGAACAGACTAATCGACTGATTCCTTGATATACCTCAAATTCAGCGGTTGGAAGCGAATCTTAATCATCTTTGGTGCAGCTATATCATGATTGAAGTTGAAGCAAAATTCCAAGCGACATCGTCACAGGTGCTCGATCAGATTCGATCACAGAAACAGGTGGCGGGCTATATACTTTCGGATTATAGGAAGTCTCCACAACAGGATACTTACCTCGATACGACGACCGGACAGCTCGCACGGAACGGTGCTGCTTTGCGACTTAGAACGAGGCCCGTTGCCTCCGGACGTGATAGGAAAATAACGCAACTAGTTACATTCAAAGCTCAAACCGAAGAGATGTATACGTATACAGAGCTCGAAATGTCGCTTACCGATCAACAAGCGCAAGCACTTTTGAAGGGAAACCTTGAGAAGATTCACGTTGAAGCGGTCGAAGCGGCGGCAAAGTATCTAAATGGAACGCCCGTAGTCCCGATGCTTTACGTTGAGAATCTCCGTGAAACCTGGCACTTAAGCGCTGCTATGGGGTGTATTGAAGTTTGTCTTGATGCGGTACGGTATACCGGTCAGGATAGGACGCAATCCGTTCAGGAATATGGCGTTGAGTTAGAGCTCAAAACTGGTAAGCCTGCATTCCTACAACAG
>JAJEAL010000143.1 GCA_022822785.1 Candidatus Poribacteria bacterium | reverse complement strand
TGGTGCTATGGAAGGTGTTGAAGCAGCAATTGCAGCGGGTTATGTCGGTGGAGCGTTCAAGCAACAGATTGAAGGGAAACATCCCCTGTATCGGCTGATTGAACGAGCCGCCAATTTCAGAGCAAGATGGCTGCGAATTTTGTACGGAGACGGTGGAATTTTCATTCATCGCACCCACTTTGATCGAATTGGCGGCTTCCCCGATATTCCGATCATGGAGGAGGTGGGGTTTTCTCAAAAGCTCCGTCGGTCTGGTAAAGTAACACTTGTTGAGCCAAAGATTCATATCTCCCCGCGGCGGTGGCAAAAGAACGGCATCCTCCGCACAACCTTAACAAACTGGCTAATCACGGTGCTCTATCTGCTACGAGTTTCCCCGAATCACCTCGCAAAACTATATCATCATATCCGGTAACTCTCCTCATTAAACAATCTCTAACGAACATAACTGAGTAGGCGTTATACCTACTCCTGATAGCCCTGCTTTGCCCAGACCTCCTTTGCAAACGCTATTGCCGCTTCTGAAGGCTCGATATTCCCGAGGATACTACTTGGTGGCTGGCCCTCTCTCTTGCGCTTTGGATCGGGGGACCAGTCATCATTTTCATACAGCTGACGCGCGGATTCCACACGAAAATCCGGGACCTCAATTGGCGCAGAATCGTTGAGAACGGATCGCCAAGCGAGAATGCCGACGATACTCATGTCAATTCCCCGGTAAACATCCAGATAAGGTTGCTCACCTGTCCAAATTGCCTCCGAGAAGTGGTAAGTAGTAAAGAAATCACCGCCACCATGTCCTGCAGTTGTCGCTTTGTTATGATGGGTTGGAAAATCAGGTTTGTAGACGACTTCTGTCTCCTCTCCTTCAGCCTTCTCCCACGGCTCACGCCATACACGCAGGCGTTGTTTGTCGCCATGCCGGCTGTTTTCCATCAATCCTTTATTGCCGTGGATACGGACGTAGTTTCCATGGCCGCGTAGCCCACCATGAAGCGATTTCATTACCGCCCCGTTATCCATTCGACAAATAATGACAGCACAAGTGTCACTGCGTTTCATGTGCATCGTTTGGGTTGAATCATTGAAGTCGTAGGGAACCACAAATCCATTCACTTTCACAGGACGAGTATCCGTGATGTACATCACCGGCGCAATAGAGTGGGTACAGTAATAGGTGGCGGGAATCCACTGCCGCCAGTGGTCTCTTCCACAACTTCGAGCGAGTTTCACTTCGGCTGGATCCGGGTGTACATATTCCCCTTCTCCGTATTTGAAGTCGCCAATCTGTCCCGCTTTGTACAGACGCTGCATCTCCTGATTATAGACCATATACGGATAGTTTTCAGCGAATAGATAAATTTTACCACTTTTTTCAAACGCACGCGCCAATTCGACCGCTTCGCCCATTGTGTGACAGGCAGCACACTCGCTCATTACATGTTTGTCCGCAGCGAACGCCTTAATTGCAAAAGGCGCGTGTTCATGAAAATAGTTAGCAAGCACCACTGCCTCCATGTCGTGTTCGAGGAATTTATCGTAGTCGGTGTAAGTGGTTACATCGAGTTGCTCACCGACCTGTTCGAGCTTCTCCTCCCATGTATCACAGATGGCTACCAACTCAAATCCGACTGCTGTTGCAGCGCGCATAAAGGTTTGTCCACGGCCTGCACCGACAACTCCCACGCGGATATGCTTCCTTCCTGAAGTCCCCATATCAAATGCCTCCTATATATAAAAAAACCTTGCGAAGGCTTAGAACCTTCGCAAGGTTGGGATTTTTGGCTCAATTCTGCCTGCGTCAGTGACAGTTTTTAGGCTGATAGATTTGTCTAGAGTCAAAACGCAAACATTGAAACACTTGCATTCAACTTCTATTTCTTATCGTCCTTATCATCATCAACAACTTCATAATCGGCGTCAATGACTTCGTCATCGGACGATGAAGATGTCGATTGTGGCTCATCTGTCGGTGCGCTTCGATACTCTGGGCCCGCAGCGGGGTCACCCCCAGCTTCAGCCGTCTGCTTATAGAGCTCCTCCGAAGCCTGATGCCAAACCTGCATTAGGCTTTCGGTTTTTGCTTTAATATCTTCAGTATTTTGGTTTTCTAGGGCTTTTTTCAGCTCGTCAACAGCATTTTGAACATTGCTCTTGATTGCTGCATCAACCTGATCGCCAAACTCGCCGAGATTCTTCTCTGTCTCATAGATTAGCGAATCTGCTTGATTTCGCGTTTCCACCTCTTCGCGTTTTTGCTGGTCTTCGGAGGCATGAGTTTCGGCATCCTTGACCATCTGATCAATTTCCGCCTCGGACAGTCCCGATGAAGCGGTAATGGTGATGTGCTGTTCCTTACCTGTCGCCTGATCTTTTGCAGAAACATCGAGGATACCATTTGCATCAATGTCAAACGCCACCTCAATCTGCGGCATACTGCGTGGTGCCGGCGGGATGCCATCGAGTTGGAAGCGACCAATCGTTTTGTTGTAGACCGCTTGCTCCCGCTCGCCCTGCAACACATGCACATCAACAGTGGTTTGATTGTCTTGCGATGTCGTAAAGATTTGTGATTTCTTAGCTGGAATCGTTGTATTCCGCTCTATGAGTCGGGTGAATATTCCACCTAATGTTTCGACGCCCAGTGACAGAGGAGTTACATCAAGCAGCAGGATGTCTTTTACACCTTCGTCGCCAGATAGGACACCGCCTTGAATTGCGGCACCAATTGCAACCACTTCGTCGGGATTAACTCCCTTATGGGGTTCTCTACCAAACAGTCGCTGTACCGCCTCTTGCACTTTCGGCATCCGTGTTTGTCCCCCGACCAATATGACCTCTTCAATGTCACTAGCAGATAGCCCGGCATCCGCAATGGCTTTGCGACACGGTTCAAGCGAGCGTTCAACGAGATCGTCGGTAATCTGCTCAAGTTTTGCACGAGTCAGCGTGACATTGAGATGTTTCGGTCCGCTTGCATCTGCAGTAACAAAAGGCAGATTAATATCGGTTTGCATAGCGGTTGAGAGTTCACATTTCGCTTTTTCTGCGGCCTCTTTCAACCTTTGCAATGCCATATTATCCTTGCGCAGGTCTATTCCTTGATCACGCTGAAACTCATCAGCAAGCCAATCGATGATTGTCTGATCAAAATCGTCGCCGCCGAGGTGCGTATCGCCGTTAGTACTCTTGACTTCGAAAACACCATCGCCAATTTCAAGGATTGAGATATCGAAAGTCCCCCCACCCAAATCGTAGACGGCAATATTTTTATCTTTCTGATTATCGAGCCCGTAAGCTAGTGATGCAGCGGTTGGCTCATTGATAATACGCAGCACTTCCAATCCGGCGATCTTGCCTGCATCTTTCGTTGCTTGACGCTGCGAATCGTTAAAATAAGCAGGGACTGTAATGACAGCTTGCTTCACCGGTTCACCAAGATACGATTCCGCGGTCTCTTTCATCTTCTGAAGAATCATCGCAGAGATTTCGGGTGGCGCATACTGCTTATCTCCAATTTTTATAGACACGTCCCCATCTCTATCGCCCGCGACCTCATAGGGAACACGGTTTATTTCCTCAGCAACCTCACTATACTTGCGCCCCATAAATCGCTTAACGGAAAAGATTGTATTTCTCGGATTGGTGACAGCTTGCCTTTTGGCAACTTGCCCGACTAAACGCTCCTCTTCTTTTGTGACAGCAACAACGGATGGCGTGGTTCGGGTGCCCTCAGTGTTTTCCAACACTTTCGGCTCACCACCGTCTAAAATCGCAACGCACGAATTTGTGGTGCCTAAATCAATTCCAAT
>JAJEAL010000123.1 GCA_022822785.1 Candidatus Poribacteria bacterium | reverse complement strand
CGGTTTGGAGTGTCTCATTAATTCTAAGATCTACTATAGGTGTTAATATCCTGAAGCCCTTTCAAGACTGCAATAATATCCTCATGTTTGGCGAGATCAAACTGATGTGAACCAATATACATAAAACGGATAATTAGTGCCCTATCAATCACGAACGTTGCAGGCCGAGCGATGTTGTACGCATCAAGTCCTAGCCAATGGTACACCCCATAGTCTTTAATCACACCCCGATCCTTATCCGTAAGCAGTGGAAAGGTGATACCGTGTGTCTCGGCATATCGGCGTACTTCGCGAGGCCATTGGCCCACGACGCTAACCACCGCAGCACCTAATTCTGCGTATTCATTACTGTTGCGTTGGAGGTCCCCTAACTGGCGACGACTATTCGGTCACCAAGTCCCCCGAAAGAAAGCGAGGATGACAGGTTGTTGACCGAGATAAGACTCAAGGCTCACGGTTTGGCGCTGAACAGCGGTCAATGTAAATAACGGTGCCTTATCACCGATGTTGAGAAGCTTGTTTTTGCGCGGCATAATTATTCGTGACCTACGTTAGTTGCCAAACCTGCTCGGCTTGGATAGACATATCCAAGCCATCTTGACACATGTGCGATGCATTTGGCAATCTATCTCATCCTTTAATTGTTCACCCATGTTCCAATTCTTGGCGAATCCGTGCAGCGAGTGTTTCGGTGTTGCTGTCGTCCAGGTGCAATGGATTAATCAAAAGTTTGCCCTCGCTGAGACCGCCGTGACTGACATAAATCGGCGGAACACCGTTACGGAGGCTTTGACAAATTTCCATCGCTTTCCGACCAACAGCTTCCTCATCAACCAAAATTTCTAACAACGGAAGGCTTTCGCCATCGCCTTTATCACGGATGCTGCATTGTGCCGGAGAACCGTTTAACTTTTCCACAATCCTTCTAAGGCGCGCGTGCGCCTTGGAAACTTCTGCATCATACGCACCGGAGGTGAAGAGCTGCAACGCCACAAGGAGTGCAATAATCTCCTCCTTTGATACTTTGAATCCGCGTCCAATACCGTGCCGTGGAATACCACGAAGTTTTGTCTTGTCAATCAGCGATGTCGGCGGATTCCACAGGCCGAAATGGTCGTCCATATCCAACAGCTGTGCGATGGCGGGACCGATGAGATCTCGACGACCACAAAGAATACCTGTTGATTGGGGACCCCGAATAGATTTACCACCGCTGAAGGTTACCAAATCAGCGCCTGTTGCCGCTATTGATTTGAGATTGCTGCGCGGAGGAAGCTCGCCCGCTGCATCTACCAATACAGACAGGTGATGCCGATGTGCCACATCAACAACTTCTTCAAGTGGTGGTCTGGAAGTCGGGCTGTACACATAGAGGACACCCGCAGTATTTGCGCCGAAAGCCGCTTCATATTCCCATGCTTCAGTGCGTCGTACTCCTGCATTGGCGACGATTTCGTTGAAGCCGACTTCCACAAGGCGCGCACCGGCAGCTCTGACCGCGTGATCATAGCCGCTTCGCTGCTCTCGAGCAACGACGAACTCATTCGGAAATCCGTCACAATGTGGCAATCGTTCCATGAACCCCAAGTTGTAGCCTGTCAAAATTGCAGCTGTCCCTAAGGTCAGAGCAGACGCGGCACCGGCGGAGACGAGTCCCGCTTCTGTTGCGGTGGCTTCGGCTATGACTTTCGAGGCAGCCGCCTGAAGCTGTTCAAGCGGCACCGAGACGCGAGCAGCTTCCTTAAACGCGTTCAGCACTTCTTCGGGCATCGGTGCCCCGCCGAGACGGGTCACCGCTCCAGAGGCATTGATGATCGGTGTGACGCCAAATTGTTCGTAAATTCCCATAGATATTTCCAATCCTATCAATTACTATTAAGGCTAATATGATAACACCACACACACGTGAAACACTGGCACATGACCTCAGAAACTTGGGCGTTGAGCTGGGGGATACGCTCTTTATTCACTCCTCCTTTAAGAGCCTTGGACCTGTTGAAAGCGGGGCAGGAACTGTAGTCAGCGCACTGGAGGACGCCGTTGGACGAGAAGGACTCATCTTGATGCCGTCGTTCAATCTCTTAGATGGAAGGGAGTTACGGGTGAGTACGTGGGACATTGAAACAACACCGTCCACAGTAGGGTGGCTCACCGAGTTTTTCCGCCAGATGCCCGACACCTACCGCTCCGACCATTACTCCCATTCAGTTGCTGCACGGGGAAAAGATGCGAAAGCGTTTGTAAGCACACACCTCAGTTGTGAGGGATATAAATCGCCGTGGGACATTGAGCCGTGGGGGAAAACTTATGGCACACACTCCCCAATGCAGAAGGCGTATAAAGCCAACGGAAAGCTGCTCATGCTCGGCGTGGACTACAATACTTCGACGTATATCCACTTTGTAGAAGTCCTCTATTGGCATGAGCTGCTTCAACAGGATTCAGAAACGCCGTACCCCGCACTAGATAGACCGTTACTTGGAGCGTTTTGGGACGACGTCGGTACGCTAAACCGGGGATTGCTAGGAAATGCTGATTGCTGTCTCTTTCGTATTCAGGCGTATATCCACACCCTCCTGCGTGAAGTCAAGAGCAACCCCACTCCCTATCTCAGGGGACGTACCTAAATCCCTTCAACACGGATTTCCCCCTGATAAGCCTAACAAATTTCCCCCCTGACAAGGGGGACTAGGGGGTTGGGTTACTTCTGCATTTTCTCACCTGCACACTTTCAACTTTAACCCTGTCTGTTTTCATTATTCGTTCTAGCAGGACGATAGGCGGCAACTTCACTAATCCCTTAGCGGCGGTTTGATCTCCTTATTGATAGCCCAGTCGGGATAGTAGTTATACACCTCGGCACCGGGATATGGAGTGCCGAGCGGCTGCGGCGCTGCATAAAACGGTCCGGGGGTTCCTATCATCACCGACATGATGAATTGCAACCCCACCGATCTAAGTGTGCGCGCAGAGCGGACATTCCAAGGGGCGGTTGACGCAAAAACGAACCGATTATTTTCCAGTATCCAGCGTCCCGCTGCACTCGTGACGGCACGTCCCAACCCACGTCCTTTCGCTTCCGGCGCCGTATCAATGCCGATCTCCCAAACGCTATCATCTTCAGCACGAACCGCCGCAAGTGACACCAATTTGCCCTCCTTAAAGATGCCGAAACCGGTCATCGCCTCATCCTCAAAGCAGTGCCAGAAAATACGATGATCGACCGTTTCAGCCAATTCGTCCGCAGACAGCTGCACGGGACGGTCATCTCCCACATCCCGAAAACAGTTCTTGTCAGCAACGTAGAACCAACTCGGTCCCCACACCCCGCACCCATCAGGTAGCAATACACGCGCAAGCTCATACCCGCCAAAAGTCGAGAACAGCTCCTCCACGCTCAGGTTTGCCACGATCGGTTTAAGTGCTTCTAACCATTGTCCTTCCGCCGTGACAAGCCCACGCTCGCCGACCCTCGCTGCGAATAACGGGCTAGGTGCTCCTTCCTCGGTCTCAACTACCGGTATTGGATCTGAACCTAGCAAATCCAGCTTTGCCCCAATCTTCTCGTCCAGCCACGGACGAAGGGCTTCGATAAGGTTCGATGCGTTCATCCCTATTATTTCCCCTCGGATTCGTGCGTGGCATATCCATGTTGCGTTTTAGTGCCTTCCCGCTGTATGCCTACGTGTTACTAACTTCTGTTTCTCGTACATCTTTGCACCTCGATTTTTCGGGGATGATAGGCGATCATAAGGAAATAATCAAGAAAAAAATATGGGATCTGACCGCTAGTCAATCTAGTGAACACAGTTATTGGAATCAGATCATTGAGGCGATCTCATCTGTCCTGTGCACATTTTTCCAGGATGTTTTGCGTGCTAGCTATCAACTAACGTCATCAAAAGGCACATTTTCCACGACCACCTCCTTGACGTTCAAGTTCTGGGATGATTTTTCTCTGTTTAGACTTTCACACGATCAGAGGTATGAGATAAAGAAAAAGTTATTGGTGGGGGAAACTCCACAGAAAGGAAAAAACAGTGCACAGAATGCTAAGAGCTACCATTCTAATCACGTTTGGGCTGTTGATTATCGGTATAGCTAGTGGTTGCGGTGATAATCTACCTGAAGAGGTTACAGATTCGCCGCAATTAGAAAATGATGTTTCACCATCCCCTACAATAAAGATCGTGATAGATCCAGCATCAGGAGGCTATATTCTACCCTACACAAAATTCACGTTGACATTTAATGAGGGGGTCATAGCAGTGACAGTTAACGACACACCTGCTTCGGGTTCAGGACTCAATTGGACGTGGAGTGCACAGCCTAGTTTACCCGATGGATCTGTAACTCTGAAAATCAAATGGACAAACCGAGACGGTTCAGGGGGTTTTGCAACAAGTGGTCCTTATAAAGTTGCAGATGGTCAGCCTGACCCTCCCTTAATTATGGATGGTACAGTGTCAGATGGGGACGCAGATGTTGACCCTGCGCGGATCAATGCGGGTGGCTTCCGGTTTGATTTTGATGTTGATGTTACAGGCACTATAAAGCTGACCAATGAGGCGGGTGTTGATCTCAACTGGGTTGCAACCGTGGCGGGTCGGACAGCAACACTGACCGCAGTTGCAGGCCAGGAACTGGTCAACGAGACAACCTACAAGATTGAAATTGATGTCCAGGATGGTGGTGGCAATAAAACTCGAACGACGATTACTTTCGTAACGAAACTCAAGTAATATATCCTGTTTACGAAAGGACTAAAGTGATGCAGAAACTTTTAAGAGCGGGCATTCTAATCACGTTTGGAATGCTTACCATCTGTATAATTGGCGGTTGTGCCGATGATGTTACCACTCAGGAAGTTGTGGATCCGCCGCCATTAGAGGAGGATAAGGTTGATTCTGATTATTCTGTACCGAGAGCGCATACGGTCAAGGTGTATCCAGATCCATGCCTTCCTGTTTTTCCAGATACACAATTCACGTTGAGCTTTGATGAAGGTATCACAGCTGCGAGTGTCAATGATACACATGCTACCGGTGCAGGACACAATTGGATGGTGATGCCGGGGTTAGAGGTGGGAACAGCACGGCTAAATATCGAGTGGTTCAACCGGGACGCCACCCGTCGCGCTACAACGATTGGGCCCTATGTAGTTGTGGCAGGTCCGGAGGCGCTAAAATCTCCCGCATTTACGCATGGTACTGTGAGAAATGGGGAGGCCGATGTCAACCCTGCACCAATCAATGCAAGTGGCTTGCTGTTTTTTTCGACGACCCCGTCACAGGAGCCATCAAGCTGACTGACGAGGCGTGTGCTGACCTCAATTGGACTGGAACCGTCGATGATCGAACAGCAGCACTCACTCCGGTTGCAGGGCAGGAACTTGCCAATAACACAGTCTACAAGGTTGAAATTGATGTCCAAGATGGCGGAGGTAATTGATTTAGAGCAACAATTACTTTCGTTACCAAACCTAGGTGATAGACTCCTCGCGAATAGAATACTCCTTTCGTTTCTGAAATTATAGACTTCCCGATAAACGTATGGTATAATCCTACACCGTTGATTGCTCAATTTGCCCAATCGAATTTGGTCTCCCATTCCAAGTATTGGTGTGGCATTTTTGCGACGGCAGTGTAGCAGAGGTTCGACAATTACTTTGTAATCGCGGAGTTCCCTTTCAAATCATATCTCATGTCAAAACATACACAAAGTCGGTTGGAAAAGCATTTGCCATAAAATTCGGTTCTTGATAAAATAATTCGAGATAACTATGGCATCTAAATTGCTCGTAGTTAAGTTGTTATGTAAACTTTGTTTGGTAACGATTCGTATCAAATCTTATCTGGCTAGGTTGAAACTCAACATAATCTATACACTTTCAAAAATCAGGAGGAATCATGAAACAGATAATCATCCCAATCACTTGCATTGCGTTCATCATCCTTGCAGGATGCGGTTCAGCAAAAACGGTCGAGCGCATCGACACCGACACAATCATTGACCTCTCCGGCCGTTGGAACGACACCGATTCTCGCCAAGTTTCCGAGGCGATGATTGCGGATTGTCTCAATCATCCATGGATTTCACGACACATGACCGGTGCCCAAGGCACAAAGCCGGTTGTCATTGTTGGTGCTATCCGCAACCGCAGCACGGAGCATATCGCAATTCCTACATTTGTCAGCGATATTGAGCGGGCGTTTATCAACTCCGGGTTAGTCTCCGTCGTCGCTAGTGCCACTGAGCGCGGTGAACTGCGCGATGAGAAGGGAGATCAGAGCAAGTTTGCCAGTCTCGAGACCGTCAAGGCGATGGGGCAAGAATTGGGTGCAGACTACATGATGACGGGACAGATTAACACGATCGAAGACCGTGAAGGTGGGAAGCAGGTCACATTTTATCAAACCGACCTGACCTTGACCAACATCGAAACCAATGAAAAAATATGGCTTGGTCAGAAGAAAATTAAGAAATTTATCGAACGAAAGCGAGCAGCTTTTTAGAAAGAGCAAGCCATGCACACTGTGAAAATCCTTCCGTTCTTGGCACTGCTATGCCTGAGTTTTGGGTGTAGTCCTTACAGCATGGAAGAGGTGCGACTCGCTTTTGAACAGGGTGATTTTGATGCTGCGCTGATTGAACTCGATGCGGACGGTAAGGGAGAAGCCAAACTACCGTATCTTTTTGAACGGGGGCTCATCGCCCACTACGGTGATCAGTTCGATGAGAGCAACCGCACGTTTGAGCTTGCCGAGATTACCTCCGATGACCTGTATACCAAAAGTGTCTCCCGGGAAGCTGTCTCACTGATCACCTCAGACAACCTGCGTTCCTACGCCGGAACCCAGTATGAACGACTGCTGATACATTACTACCGTGCCTTCAATTACGTCTATCTGAACATGCCCGACGACGCACTCGTTGAATGTCGAAAAGCGAGCAGTTTGCTGCAGTTCTATGCCGATGCCGACGAAAATTACGAATTTGTCGGTGCCGCCTTCATCGCGTATCTATCGGGTATCCTCTACGAGTGGGCGGGGGATTGGAACGATGCCTTCATCGCTTATCGCTGGGCGGAAAGGGCGTATAAACAGTATGAGGGTGTGCTAGGGATTCCTTTTCCACACGATGTGGGGGAGTCTCTGGTACGCCTCGCAAGGCAGTTAGGTTTTCAAGAAGAATTTGAGAGATACAGAGCGGTCTACGGCGAACCGTCTGAGGGGGTGCCTGATTCCGGTGAGCTTATCCTGCTCTACGAAACGGGGTTCGTGCCCCCCAAAATTGAGGAAAACATCGTTTTCCCCATTCTCAAGAGCGACCCCATTGTTCAAGAGGACGCCGATCGAGATGAAAAAGCGGTTCGGGAATATGGGCGCACGCTGATACGCAGACGCAACCGGCAATATAAAGAAGTCGAAATCGAATACCTTTTGCGTGTCGCAATTCCCGCCTATCGTTCAAATCGTCCAAGCATCGTCGGTATTGACGCAGCTACAGGGTATGGGGGTGCTTCTGGGGTCTTGGTTGAAGATATCGAAGTCGCCGCGATGAAAACGTTTGAATCCGAGCTGCCGACGATTATGCTCCGCACGGTTGTGCGCGGCGTATTAAAATATCTCGGTTTCCGTCGCGCCAACCAAGAGGGCGAAACAATCGGGCGACTGGTCAATTTGCTAAATGTTGTCACCGAAAGTGCGGACACCCGCTCATGGCAAACCTTGCCGAATCAGATTTTTCTTGTGCGGATGCGCCTACCAGCGGGCACACACAGTATTACGCTTTCGTTCTCTGACCGCAGCAACCGAAGAGTGAAAACCGATACCTTAAAAAATGTCGTAATTCGGAAAGATGATAAGACGTTTCTGAATTACCGCACGTTTGAGTAAAATCTTCCCGTTTTGTCCTTCCCTGATTTAGGCGGTGAGGTACGGTTTAAGAAATTGTCCGGTATAGGAGTCGGAGTGTTTGGCAACTGCCTCCGGTACGCCTTGTGCGATTACCTCCCCGCCGCGATGTCCACCTTCCAGACCGAGATCGATGATATGGTCTGCGGTCTTAATCACATCGAGATGGTGTTCAATTACCAACACCGTGTGCCCCGTATCAACCAACTGATTCAAGCTGTCTAACAGCTTCTGAATATCGGCGATATGTAGCCCGGTGGTGGGTTCATCAAGGATGTAAAAGTTGTTTTTACCTCGCTTAATCTTACCAAGTTCACTTGCTAGCTTTACCCGCTGTGCTTCGCCGCCTGAAAGAATCGGTGCCGGATGTCCTATCTGTAAGTAACCCAAACCCAAATCGTTGAGGACACTTAGTTTATGATGGATCAGTCGCTGGTTCGCAAAAAATTCGACGCCTTCCTCGATTGACATCTGCAACACCTCCGCAATATTCTTCCCGTTATAAGTGACCTCAAGGGTTTCGTCATTGTATCGTGCACCCTTGCAAGCCGGACAGGATACTTCCACATCGGGCATAAAGTGCAATTTGGTTGTGATTTGACCCTCTCCGCCGCACTCTTCACACCGTCCGCCTTTCACGTTAAAACTGAATCGGGAGGCAGTGTAACCGCGCGACTGGGATTCAGGGGTGCTGGCAAAAAGCTTTCGGATATTATCGTAAAAGCCGATGTAGGTCGCCGGATTGGAGCGTGGGGAACGTCCAATCGGGGATTGATCTATATTGATTACGTCACTGATATATTCATATCCCTCAAGGGCATCATGATTTCCTGATAGAATGCGACTATCGTGGAAGAGAGAATAAAGTTTCTTATAGAGAATTTCATTGACTAGCGTGCTCTTGCCGGATCCCGATGCGCCTGTAATACAGATAAAAAGCCCCAAGGGGAACTCCACATCAATGTTTCTCAGATTGTTCTCTCGTGCGCCGCGGATAATAATCGAAACGCCATCTGCTTCCCGGCGATCTTCCGGAATCTTAATGGACCGTTCACCACGCATGTACTGTCCAGTGAGTGAAACCGGGTTTTGCAAGACTTTATCAGCAGGTCCCTCCGCAACCACCCTGCCCCCATGAATCCCAGGCCCAGGGCCCAGTTCAATAATGTAATCTGCGGCTCGGATTGTGGCTTCGTCATGTTCAACGACAATGACAGTGTTCCCAATATCTCGTAATTGTCTTAGGGTTTTGAGCATTTTCGTGTTATCTTTTGGGTGAAGTCCAATCGTCGGTTCGTCCAAGACGTATAACATCCCCATCAGACCAGAGCCGATTTGCGTTGAGAGGCGAATACGTTGCGATTCCCCGCCGGAAAGCGTCGCTGACCGCCGGTTGAGATTCAGATAGTCCAGACCGATTCCGAGTAAAAGCTCGATCCGGGTCGTGAGCTCTTTAATCACCCGTGTACCGGCTTCTCTTTTCTTTTTTGGGATGGACGTGATTTCCTCAAGAAACATCTTTAATTCCTCAAAGTGCATGTCACCTAGGTCATGGATATGCTTATCGTTGATTGTGACAAGCAGCCTTTGGCCTTTTAGCTTGGTGCCCTCACAGTCGGGACAGGTGTGTTCGACCATCACTTTCCGCAAATATTCTTCCATCCCCGAATGTGCTTCCCCACGCTTACGATAGTGTCGATAGTGCCTATCAATCCTGTTGATAATTCCATCAAACTCAATCTCTCTACCAACGTGATGATGAGTGGCCTGCTTTGCACCTTCCGGCATGACAATCTTGATTTTTTCTCCCCTCGTTCCATAGAATACAAGGTCGACAATCTCGGCGGGAAGATCCTTGAAGGGGACGTCAAGGGTGAAATCGTAATGCTGTGCAAGACTATACATCATCCGGCCGTCCCAACGGTCTGGATCGTAATTGAAGGCTTGACGCACAAATGCCCCTTCTGCGATACTTCTGGTTTTGTCCGGGACAAGTAGGTCAGGATGAACTTGGAGGTAAGTGCCTAGACCAGAACATGTAACACACGCCCCGGTCGGCTCGTTAAAGGTGAAATGATGCGGCCCCAACTCTCCCATGACGATACGATGTTCAGAACATCCAAAATCCTTGTAGAAAGCACTGAGGTCTCTATCAGCTATATCCGGACTTAGGATTTGAAAATTCATGAACCCTTCACCGACGAGCATAGCGTGATCCAGGGCGGCGAGAATCTGTTTGTCAATATCCGGCTTAACAGTGAACCGGTCAACGATGGCTTGAATGTTGTATTCTACCTGTTCGTCCAGCTCAATCTCTTCACTGAGGTCATGCAGATCTCCATTAATCCGTACCCTACGGCACCCTTTCAGACGGACGTCATCAAAGAGATAGGTATAATCTTCACCATAGATCTTAAACAACGGCGTGTAGATCTCCAGTTCAGTCCCTTCAGGCAATGACAGTATGTGCTCCATCAGCTGATAGAGAGTACGAGTAGGAACTTCAGTGTTACAATAAGGGCAGTGAGAGGTGCCAATTGTGGCAAATAACATCCGCATATAATCGTAGAGGTCGGTCATTGTCCCTACGGTTGAGCGTGGATTCATGGTAACGGTCTTCTGTTCAATGGAAACAACAGGAGACAGTCCATCAACGAAATCGACGTCCGGCTTTTTCAACTGGGCGACGAAACGCTTAGCATAGGTAGACATTGATTCCAAAAAACGACGCTGCCCTTCGGCGTAAACCGTTTCAAAGGCAAGCGACGATTTTCCAGATCCACTAAGCCCAGTTACAACTACCAGTTTATTTCGTGGAATCTCGATATTTATATCTTGTAGATTGTTCTCCCGTGCTCCTCTTATGCTGATTGTCTCCCTCATCCGATTCTCCTCTGTGAAAATTGCTAAAGCTGATGATCTCCAACCGCTGACGAGTCTCTCCGCGTCTAATACTATCCGTCCCAAAAATGCCCACTTGTGGAGCGTAGAACCGGCGTCAGTCTAGATAATACTATACATAACATAAGTATACCATTTCTCTCTTAATTATTCAAGAATTTCTCCCACTAAACCAGAGTTAATAAACCGATGAGAAAGGTGTTTTACGTATCGCGTCTCGACCTATCGGGGGGTACGGAAATGTTCCTGAACCCATCAATCACCTCTTCGTGCGAAGCGGTGCCGGTGGTCCCTACTTTGGTAACGGTAATAGAGGCAACAAGGTTTCCGACCTGTGCCGCTTCAAGGTAGCTAAAGCCGCCGCAGAGTGTAGCCACGATTGCAGCAGAAACACTGTCCCCTGCTCCCACCGGATCTGTCTCTGTCTCAAGTGGAATCCCCTGCACATGTTCAATCCGTCCATCCTGGAACACCAAGATACCTTCCTGACCAACGGTCACAAAAAGTGGCTTGTCTGTCCGCACTGTTAAGATCTGCCCACATCGCTTCGCCTCCTCTATACTGACTTCTTCCCCGATCCAGTCTGGATCAACTGCGCGTTTTGCTTCAAATCGGTTTGGCTTAACAGTAATATTACGGTATCTTCCGATCCGCGCCCGGGAATCCGCAAAGACGATCTTATCGGGAAACTCCATCGCTAGACGGCAGATTTCCGTCCGGACCCGATCCGTAATAACACCCAAATTGTTGCGCGGCATCTGATCTCCGACAATGACCCCCTCCACCTGTGACACACATTGACGCAATGCACGAATCACCCTATCCTCAACCTCAAATCGCATCATAGATTGGTTCTCAATGTCAAATCGAGGGCCTTCCGTTTCCACGCCTTCATATCCACGATGGATGGGTTTCAGGTAGGTCGGGGTAACTCGATCCGGGGCGGCAATCATGAAATCCGTGATGCAACCGTTGCCTTTTAAGCGATCGAGCAAGGTGCTGCCAAAACCATCTTCACCGATCACACCCAACGAGTAAATCTCTCCGACCTCTAACGCAGCGAGGTTGTTGGTGACAGTACCCGCAGCGCCGGGGCTATATCGTTGCTCTACGACAGGATTTGTGTGCCAAGGTGTCTCTAGTGACAGGGTCGATGCAGTTTTATCAACTAGCCAGTATGCGTCAAGGTAAAAATCCCCGACAACCAGAATCTTTCGCTCCCGAAATCCGTCCAGAATTGTTCTCAGACGCGCTTCATCCATAAACTCTCCTTCCGTGCCAACCCGTTTTTTCATTGACGTGGATTACCTACTTTTGTTACGATTATTATCCGTTTCTGATAGTAAGAAAATACCTGTTGACTTTAACAGATTTTCATCGCTGGTTCAAGAGGAATAGCTTATGGTTGCTAATGTTGCCCATCGGGGAGCATCAGGAAACTATCCCGAAAATACGTTACTCGCGTTTCAGAAGGCACTGGAAATTGGCGTTGATGAAATTGAGCTCGATCTCTACTTGACAAAGGACGACCACCTAATCATCATGCACGATTCGACCGTAGATCGAACGACAGACGGCACCGGGGTGATTGGGGAACTCACGCTCGCTGAAATCAAATCCCTCGATGCCGGAGTAGCCTTTGGTGAACAGTTTAGGGGTGAGCGTGTGCCGACGTGGGAAGAAGCCTTAGAACTTGTGCAAGGGAAGGTTGGGCTCAATGTCCATCTCAAGGAAGGCGGCAATCCAGATGGCCACTATGAACGCAAGGTTGCAAAGGCGCTGGACGGTTTTCAGATGGTAGAGGATTCTATTCTGACATGTAGTGATGCGAGTGTTGAGATTTTTGCCGAAATTGACTCACGGATCGAGTGTCGAATCTTTCGGGCAAATCGGACCCCTGAAGAATATATCCGAAAATCGGTAGAGATGGGACTTCGGACGATGCAGCCGGGGCGAGACATCACGACTCACGATTTTGTTCAAAAGGCACACGCGGCGGGACGAATTGTCCACGTTTTCTATGCGGATACCTCCGACGATATGCGAGCTTACATCGACATCGGCGTCGATGGGATTTTGACGAACTACCCGGAACGCCTGAAAGCAATTCTCACGGAGAACGATTAGCGGAGACCTCATAACTAAGGGTTAGCCAATGCCAACTATCTTCTTTTCGACGGATTCTACCGCTAACTTCACGAGGGTGTCAATGTCTAGCGCGGCTTCTGCTTCTTCAACAGCTTCAAGCGATGCATTGGTCGCTGGGTGGTCCGGAACAAAAAGTGAACAGCAATCGTCATGAGGAAGTATCGAAATCTCATAGGTGCCAATCTCCTCCGCCAACTCCATGATTTCTGCTTTATCATCTCCAATTAGGGGACGTAGAATAGGCATCTCTGCGACCTCTTCAATCACCCGGAGGTTGCCCAATGTTTGTGAGGCAACCTGTCCAAGGCTTTCCCCGGTGACAAGGCATGCCGCTTTTGCAGCCGCTGCAACCTGCTGTGCGATTCGCACCATCATTCGGCGATAAAGGATTACCCGAAACGGGGCGGGGGTCTGGGTTACAATTTCACGCTGTACCTCAGCAAAGGGGATAAGATATACCTGTGTTCGATAATTCCAAATCGCCAAAATTTCGGCGATCTCCTCTACCTTCTCCAGCGATGCTCTGTCCGTATAAGGGTAGCTGTAAAAATGGACAAAGAGCGCCTTAACGCCACGTTTCATCATCCGCCAAGCGGCAACCGGCGAATCAATCCCGCCAGAAAGCATGACGAGTACTTTCCCACTTGCACCAACAGGCAGACCACCGACCCCTCGAATCTTGTCTGCGTAGATATAGGCTGCCTTGTCAACAATTTCAATGTTACAGCGCAAATCGGGGGTCCGCATATCCGCTGATGTGCCAGTCGCATTGAGTAGATACCTGCCCACCTTTGCACTAACTTCAGGTGAAGTGAGTGGAAAACGCTTGTCCGCCCGTTTCGTCTCAACCTTGAGGGTGTTAAACTCCTTCTCTTTAATGAGTTCTAGTGCAGCAGCCTGAAAGGCATCAATGCTCTGTGTTGTTGCTAAAGCAAGTTCAAAATGGGCAATTCCCATCACCTTGCCTAATTGCTCTTGAATTGCCGTGACGTCCGCGTCGGGCTCTAACATCACCAGAATCCGGCCGTATATTCGTCGTACTTCAGCACAGCCCATGCCTTTCAATGACAGCTTGATATTTCGAGCGAGCTTTTTCTCAAAAAATGACCGATTGTTGCGTTTTAATCCAATCTCGCCATAGTGTACTAAAAATAATTTTTCCATAGCATTCGTCGAGGTCCCGTCATTCCGTATTACTGAAATCAAATAGTAGCGGTTGTATATCAGATCGATCCATAAGCCGTCGGTCTCTTCTGAGTCTCGATTTTGGCAACGGAGTTTTTGGCATCGCAGGTCCTAGGTAGGCTAACAATCGATCTTTGGATACAGGAGGAACCTCCGGCAGCGCTTCTTCTCGCCACGTATCCGATAACCAACTAAAGCGTACCCCATGAAACCGCTGATCGTCCAATACATCTTCTTCCAATTCCGCAATCAGAAGCGTGTCATCGAAAATTTCTTGTATAACGGAGGCGGAATGCGTGCTAACAATTACCTGACATAGTGGGTTATTTGATCCCACAGGGCTGTTCAAATCGGTAGCAATGTCCTGAAGTAGGCGTAAAATCAAAGGAATGCGTGAGGGATGAATACTATTTTCTAGCTCTTCCATGCACAGGAGCCCTGTTGCTTTGGAATCTGATCCTAAAACCAATAACGCCAACAAGCGTAGCGCTCCGTCCGAAAGTGAGCGTGCTGGATAAACGGTGCCGCTATGGTCGGTAATTTCCAAAGTGAGCAGCTCACGTTGTTCGTCCTGATCGATTCTGACTGCTGCAACATCATCAATCAGTTCTGAGAGCCGCGCAGCGGCTTGGGTATATATCTCTGTTTCTTGGGAAATTGAGCCGTTATTCGTATTTGACCGTGCTAGTTGATATAAGGTTGCCGGTAGGTGCGACCCATCACTACCTAAGCCCGGAGGAGTTGTGAATTCATCCGGTTTACGTAGTGCTGACGGTTCCAATTGCAGCAGCTTCCAAGACTCCATTTCACGTCGTGCTAACAATGCTGTCGGACTTTCTGCTGTGTTGATGGTCGAAAGTACAGTACGTGGAAGGGGCTTGGACAGAGTTATTTCAGGCCTTACCCTGTTTCCCCCGTCTTGGTGCACCTTTACTACCCGCTCTTCTCCTCGAATCCTAGTAGAGATGAACGGAACCGCTCTCTTCCCTTTTAGCACAGAATCGCGCCACTCTTTTCTTTGATCTGCGAATTTCAGGTGTTTTCCCCAATCCCCTAATTTCAGCCGATCTAATCTCTCCTCAATAAGTTCAAGAGCTCCTAATGAAGGTGAGCTGCTATCCATACGATATGCAAGGACAACACGATAACGGAGAAACGTCGTCGTTGCTTTTACCCGCTGCCCCAAATCATCGACCCCTTCTTGAGAGATTATCATCTCCGCTTCAAAGGACATTTCGGTGCTAACCTTATCGCCGATACGATGAAATAGGTTACGCACATCGCTTGCCGTTCCTTCTTCACTACGCACCGACCGCGCTGCATTAATCAATGTATGATTAGCTAAAGCACTCAGAAACTGAATCGCATCAAACAGATTGGATTTGCCTGTGCCATTCGCACCAGCAACACAGGTAAAAGGACCAAAGGGAACATCAACATTGAGTAGGTTTTTGAACCCGGAAACTTTTAAGCGAGTCAACATAAGATTCTCCTCTACTCTATCGTGCTTTCAGCTTGCTGCTCATCTCCCAAAATAGCCTCCGTGGTCCGAAAGTGCAGCTTAGCAACATGGCGTAAAGATTTAGGTCCATACCGCTCAACGAACTGTTTACCTGCCTGAATCACTTGGAACGCACCTTTAGGTAATTGAATGTGGTACTTTTTCGACAGTTGATCTAGACGTTGAAGAAAAACATCACGGGCAATAATTGATGCAGCAGCGACCGCAATATCGCTTTCCGCCTTCGGAACTTGCATCAATTCAATCGTAGGAGGCAAGGCGATTCCCAATTGTGTTGTCAACACCTCTTCTTTGGCGAAACGGTCTACAAGGATGTGGCGACAGTCCGCATACTCGTTAAGGAGATTCAGAATTACTCTCGCATGAAGCGATGCAAGGAGATGGTTCAGGTTCTGACCCTTATTCTTGAATGAGATGTACGATTCATTATATCGGGAGGGCTCAAGATCGAACGATGAGACACGATGACCACAACACCTCCGAATTTCTTTGGCAAGTTTCCCGACCTGCGAATCAGAAAGTTGTTTCCCGTCGCGTACTCCTAATGTATACAGAATTTCACAGATTGCCGGATTAACATATATCCCCGCTACTGTTAAGGACCCGAAATAATCGCCTTTTCCTGCTTCATCTGTGCCAATCCAAGCGGTCCAGTTGTGGTGCTGAGATGAGATGTCCGTCGGTGTCACCATATCGTGCCTTTAATATCCTTCTCGTTGTGCACCAGCATCCGGCACAGGGGCAGCGCGCGGATCCAAAACTTCATCCACGCCATAGTATTGTCCACTTTCCCGGCTAGTCCCTCGGTCAACCACATCCGGTCCAATCTCCTTATTCCCGCGGATATAATTCTCACGCAATCGGCCGCCATCATATACTGCCCACCCTCCGTTCATGAGGATGTTGTTAGAAACAATTTCAGGTGAAGCCGAAGCATAGCACCTTATCGCATCTTGATAGTTATTTGAAATTTCATTGTAATGAATCATCGATCGGGAATCATCATCACAGACAATTCCGAACTCGTTCGCCTGAATTGAGTTTTGTGTTATTTCTGGGGACGCATTTTTGATGCACCTAATGGCAGTGCCATTTTTGTTAATTTCGTTGCTACTTATTGTTGGGGAGCCATCGTCACAAAGAATGGCCACCTTGTTATCGTTCAACAAACAACTTTCAATCTGCACACCGTCGGATTCACAAGAAACTGCCGTTTCAGCGTCCTGAATACGACAGTAACTCAGGCGAGAGTTGAGGCTTGTCTCTTCAAATCGGATGCCGATCCAATCACCGGTTTTGAGTGGCTTTGTCTCGGAACCGAGTAAACCAAATATAATCATACCGTCTGGTTTGCCTTCGGCATACAGTGACCCACGGACAATTAATTGATGGACACCGCTTTCTGAATCAAAACCCACAACGGAGTCGGATCGAATAGTGAGTGTTACCCCTTCGGGCACAACCACATCACTAGCTATTAAAATCTTTCCTGCCCAGACCTCACTCTCTGCCAGCTCGCCTGATTTTTTTAGCGGACTCTCGCTGGTGCCGACCTCCCCCACGTTGAATACACTTCCTTGGCAACCGAACCAGAAAAATGAACATAATATTGAAAGGATAAAATGAAGCCTAGTACCCTCAAGTTCCATTAAGCTTTGTTTCCTTTGTTGTTATAGTTAGGTAGAAGAACTGAGTATGATTATAAAAGAAACCAGAGTCACTGTCAAGTCAGTTTTCAAAATGCTTCAAACGAGTGCTTGACTTTGCGGTAGGTTGTCTGATACAATACTACCAAATACTTCGTGCGTGCATAAGTTATTTGCCGTGCTTGATTGGGGCACACAGATGTTTTTCAAACGTCAAAGGACTGTACCCACCGGCTACGCTGCCTCCAATTTCTTGCTTACCTGTTTCATTGTCGGGTTGCTGATTCTTGCGCTTGCCTTTGTGTACTATACCCATCTGCTGCTCCAACACAATAAGGTTTTTGAGAAGCAGGTAGAACCATTGACCAAACTGGCGGCTTTACTTGGAAGTATCAACGATGGGCAGCTGCAAAGTCAGCTAAGTCAGATTATTAAAGAGGGACTGTTCACTGAGAGCCGACTCTCATTCATCATCACTGATGCCGATGGGCAAGCCCAAATCGCTAAAAATCTCAATGATAAAACTATTGAGAATAAAATAAATAATGCCATTCCGCTCTCGGACGCTGAGAAATTAAAACTCAGTAAAATTCTCAATCGGATGAAGCGGGGCGCAGATCCAATACCGCTCCATGATTTTCTGATTGATGGGTATTTTTTTTATGGCGAGGCGGACACGAATGCGATAGATCAGCTGCCTTTTGTTTTGACGGATTTAGAGAATAAGCCACAGCAGTGGAAAATCTGGGATGAATTACTCACAGCAGACAGGGCTACACCCGAGCAATACGAGCGAGCAAAGAGATTTGTTGAACATTCTAGAGCCGTGAGGCGGTATGCGCTAGTGCAAGCCAATCCGGGTACTCTTCACGGATATTTGTACCGCGAAGTTATCCCCGACTACGGCATCTTCATTATGCCCATCGTATTGGTCGCTGTCTTCTCGACGATTTTGATTGTTGGCTTCTTGAGTTATCGGCGGATTAAGACTGTTGAACAAGCATCAATCTGGGGTGGACTTGCAAAGGAGACCGCGCATCAACTCGGTACGCCAATCTCATCTCTGATGGGGTGGCTCGAGCTGTCAATGGAATCGGATAAGCAGCGGGGCGACAACACGACTGCTGAAATTTATGCAAATATGCAGGCGGATCTCGCTCGACTTCAACGTATCACAGAACGTTTTGGTAAGATAGGATCGTATCCACAGCAAACCCACATCAACATTAACGCGGTTATCAACGATGCAGTTGCCTATTTTCAGAAACGCTTGCCAAATCTAAGCAAACAAGTTGAATTACGCGTGGTTAGCCGTGAACTTCCCGAAGTTGTAGCGAATGCAGATCTGTTACAGTGGGTTTTTGAAAACTTAATCCGAAATTCGCTTGATGCTATAGATAAAGAAAACGGCGTCATTGAGATTAATCCGCAGTTCCATCCGAAAGGGCATCAGATTATCATCCTGTACAAAGATAACGGGAAAGGAATTGATCGGGAAAACCGGAATAAAATCTTTCGTCCAGGGATGACAACAAAGAAACATGGATGGGGACTCGGTTTGACACTGGTGAAACGTATTATTGAAGCGTATCATCATGGGCAGATCCGACTCGTTGAGACTAGTCCACAGGGCACAACCTTTGAAATCGCATTGCCCGTAGAAGCTGTTGAAGAGCGCAAAGCATCAAAACTACTGACAATGATGAGAATTAGAGAACGAAAGACAGGAACACAAAGTGTTAGCGCAAAATATAACGCGTAAAATCCTATGGGTTGATGATGAGATTGATGCACTGAAACCTCACATCCTTCTGCTCCGAGAGAAGGCTTACGAGGTGACACCGGTCTCTAATGGCGTTGATGCTATTTCGCTACTCAAAGAATCCTATTACGATGCCGTTCTGCTTGATCAGGTTATGCCGGGTCAAGATGGTATGACAACGCTTGACCGCATCCGTGAAATTAACCCTATCTTACCCGTGATTATGGTCACTCAAGGCAGCGATGATCGGTTAATTGACGAGGCGCTAGGGAAACGAATCAGCGACTTTTTAGTCAAGCCTATTGGTGTGGCTCAAATCGCTTCTACATTGAAGCGTGTATTGGACCAAACAAAAATCGTTGAAGCACAGGTGCCACGCAACTATACCGACGATTTTAACCAAATCCGCGCTAGCAAGGACGCTGGCCCAAACTGGAGACAATGGATAGACATCTATCTGAAATTACTTCAATGGGACCTTGAGTTTGATCATTTAGCACAAACAGGACTTGAAGAAACTCATTTGGAGCAGAAAAAAGAGTGTAATGCCCTATTTTCCAATTATGTACAGGAAAACTATCTCAATTGGTTACAAGGTGAGGATTCGCCAACTCTATCTGTGGATGTTGTAGATAAATTTGTCCTCCCCCATCTGCGTCAAGAACGCCAAGTGTATCTGATTGTCGTTGATTGTCTGCGACTTGATCATTGGATAGCAATTGAATCCTTGCTTCAATCTTATTTCTATATTGATAGAAATTACTATTTTTCAATTTTACCCAGTGCAACGCTCTACTCTCGCAATGCAATTTTTAGTGGGCTCTTTCCACAAGAGATTGCAGAACGATTTCCACAATACTGGCAGGAGGATGCTCCGGACGAAACTAGCACGAACCGATATGAACGGCACCTTCTCCAACTCCAACTTCAACGTGCAGGGCTTAAGCTTAAACAGGGATTAAAGTATTTCAAAATCTTCGATCTTAAAGGGGGCAATGAGTTTATACGGCAAGTCTCTTCTTTTGATCGAATCAGCCTATCCGCTTTGGTCGTCAATTTTATTGATATGCTGACGCATCAACGCTCACAGTCCGACATTCTACAGCAGATTGCGCCGGATGAATCCGCCTTTCAATCTCTGGCGAAGTCATGGTTCGCTCACTCGGCACTGTTTGAGATCTTAAAAATTATCTCGAATCGGGAGGCCACTATCATTCTCACATCAGATCACGGTTCGGTTCTCTGTAACCGACCCTCAAGGGCATATGGAAACCGGGAGACCTCTACCAGCCTTCGTTTCAAAGTTGGTACAAATTTAGGGTGTGACACGAACCAAGCCATTTATATTGATGATCCAAGGCGCTATAGATTACCTGCGGAAAAATCAAGTAAGAACTACATTATCGCAAAAGAAGATTATTATTTTGTTTACCCCAATCAATTCAATGAATATACCCGTCAGTTTCGAGGCGGCTTCCAACATGGAGGCATCTCGATGGGTGAATTGATTATACCAGTGGTCACAATGACTCCGCGCGAACAAAGTTAAAATACTAATCGACTCAGGTCAGAAAAGTGTACTACCCAATAACCGATGAAGCATCCTGCAAAGACAGCATTCTCAGTATAACGTAAACGCACGCAGACCCGGAAAATACAGAGAGGGTACATCTCTAGCCACCCTTTCCTTATTCAACGGGTCCGCATCTTTGGTGTGTATCTTCTTGTCATGCAACTTGCTCATACGTTTCGCAATAGTACACGTACCCATTTAATCTCTTAATTTTCAAGTGCTTACGGCTACTCTCAAAAACTTAGGAACTTGAATACAATACGTGAAACATGATAGGTGAAATGCTTCACGTTTCGGCGCTGGATGTAGTCATGGTGAAGATTGCCACGACGATACTGATGGAACAGTCAGGAAGAAGTGAAACTGTATCTGTCGTAAAATCTTATGCGGCGGCAATATTGTACGATATGCCCGGACAATGCAAAAGCATACGGATGACTATTATCGATTAGGAGATGCCTTCTTCCCTGAACCCGATCGTTTTGTTCGTTACCTCCGTAGATAGATCGGATGTGAGTTTTGTGGCCTAGCTCTTGAATTTCAGGCCGGAGGCGACAATGCAAAAAGAAATTATCATTTCTGACGATGAATATGAAACACGATGTGCTGTACTTGAAGATGGCGTTCTGACCGAAATTGATATTGAACGCAAAAATGATGAGCATACGCTCAATAACACCTACAAAGGACGTGTTGAAAACGTCCTGCCTGGTATGCAGATTGCCTTTGTCAACATTGGATTGGAACGACACGCTTTTCTGCATATTTCAGATATCATTCGCGACCTCGATGAAGATCGTGTTAACGAGAATAACGCAAAACTCGATCTCAACCGAAATTCAGCGGACTCGCCAAAACCCGGAAGGGGCTACCCCTATTCCATCAGCGACCTGATCCACCCAAACCAAGAAATCCTAGTGCAGGTAGGGAAAGAGCCAATTGGTACGAAAGGGCCCCGTGTAACTACCTGTATCACACTGCCTGGACGTTATGTCGTCTATCTGCCTACTGCGTCGAATATCGGGGTCTCGCGACGGATTGAGTCAGCAGAAGAAAGGCAACGGCTCAGGGAAATCGCTGAAGCAATACGTGCGGATGTCGAAGGCGGGTTTATTATTCGGACCTCCGCTGAAGGCAAAAGTGAAAAAGACTTTGCCGCGGAAATTCAATATCTTGTCGATCAATGGAAGCGGATTGTTAAACGCGCTGAGGATCTGTCCGCGCCTAGCCTTGTTCATAAGGAACACAGCTTCATTATCCGAGTTATTCGAGATTCATTTACAACCGAAGTCACACAAGTCGTCATTGATTCCAAAGAGCAGTATCAGGACGCGATAGACTATCTCTCATCTTCTGGTTCTGAACTACGTTCGCAGGTTAAGCTCTATAACAAGTCGGCCCCCATCTTTGAATCCTATGGTATTGATAAAGAACTCAAGAAGGCACTGGGCGAAAAAATCTGGCTCAAATGTGGCGGACACCTCATTATTCAACAGACAGAGGCGATGGTTTCCATTGATGTCAATACGGGGAAATTTGTTGGGAAAAAAGATCCTGATAACACCATCTTGAGCGCAAATTTAGAGGCTGTTGAGGAAGTCGTGCGACAGATTCGCCTGAGAGACCTTGGCGGGATTATCGTTATTGATTTTATTGATATGGATGACCCCGAACATCGACGAATGGTTTATAAGTTGCTGCAGCAAGCGTTGGACAAAGATCGAGCACGAACCAATCTCTTGCACATATCTGAACTTGGACTTGTAGAGATGACACGCCAACGGACACGTCCTAGCTTGGCAACTGTGCTCACTGAATCTTGTCCTTATTGTGATGGACACGGTGCTGTCCTTTCCACCGATACAATTACGATTGATCTGCTACGATCTGTCAAAAAAGCCCATCGAAAATCGCGGAAGAGAAAGTTAAGAGTGGTTGCAAATGAGCATATCGTTTCCCATCTGCTTGACGATAGATCCAATAGGTTAAAACGACTTGAAAAATCACTGAATTTACAGGTTCGGTTAGAAGGGGATGCGGATATTCATCTTGAAGACTATCAAATCTTTCCAGAGGGCTCTAACCGCGAGATTTACCTAAATTAACATTGACTACTGAAAGAACTTTTGTTATACTTTTTGTCTGTGTCTTCGCTTGCCTTGAAGGAGACACAAACACTATACAGACCTTTTAAGGAGAAAGAAAGATGTATGCTGTATTTGCCGCCGGTGGGAAACAGTATCGTGTTCAGGTGGAGACACTAATTGATATCGAAAAGCTAGACGCGCCTGTCGGTGAAGAGGTTACTCTATCAAATATATTGGTTATTGGCGACGGTAACGGCAATGTGCAAGTTGGCACACCATACCTCGAAAATGCCGCTGTTATTGGTGAAGTTGTCCAACAAGGTAAGGATAAAAAAATTACCGTTTTCAAGTCGAAAAGGCGCAAAGGCTATAAGCGGAAACTTGGACATCGGCAGCAATTTACCCGATTATGCATTACTGAAATACGAGACGGAAATCACACATCTGAGGAGGAAGACGAAAATGGCTCATAAAAAGGGTGGTGGAAGTACCAGCAATGGACGCGATAGTATTGGCAAACGGCTAGGTGTTAAGCGATTTTCTGGAAATGCTGTCACTGCTGGAAGTATCCTAGTGCGCCAGCGTGGCACACACATCCATCCCGGAAGGAACGTTGGGGTAGGAAACGATTACACACTCTTTTCAAAGATTGATGGCTATGTTTGGTTCGAGCGGAAGGACAAGTTCCGCCGAAAAGTTAGCGTTTATCCCGATCGTCCTGACTTCTAGATACCTA